>CAZJYN010000183.1:0-1506 GCA_964550285.1 uncultured Rubrivirga sp. | reverse complement strand
GACTCCTTGCTTGCCATGGGCGTTCTGCCGCATGTTGGCCATGAGCGAGTCGCTCTGGAGAACATGTACAGCCTCGTCAAGCCGGGTGGCTCGGTCTTCGTGGAGTGCCGCAACAAGCTCTTCTCACTGGTGACTTTCAATCGCTTCACCTACGAATTCATCATGGACGATCTCCTCGGTGACGTGCATGGTGAAGTGCGCGATGCGGCGGCCGACTTTCTCAAGCAGCGAGTCGACGTCGACGTGCCCGCCAAACCCAGCGGTCACGAGGCCAAGTACCACAACCCGCTGAACATTCACGAGATGTTCGAAGACTCGGGATTCGTGGACATCAGAGTTCGGCCATTCCACTACCACGCGGCCATGCCACGTTTCGAGAAGGAACTCGGAGCGGCGTTCCGCGCGGAATCCATTGCGCTTGAGAACGAACCATCCGACTGGAAGGGCCTGTTCTTATGCTCTGCCTTCGTCGTGGAAGCGCATCGTCCCGCTAACCTGCCGTAACCCTTCTGGCCGACACTTTGACCTTGACTCGAGGAGATCACATCGATGGCTGATGTAAGTGCACATTACGACGGTTCTGCACCCACCTACCACGAGCAATACGACCCGGACCTGATCTGGAAGAACGATGAGTACCCGGCGAACTATTTTCGTCTACAAAAAGTCATCGACATCCTCAAAGAGCGTGGTGTCGGAAGCGTGTACGACCTTGGTGCAGGCGAGGCCAGCCCGATGATCGCCATCAGGGAAGCTCTCGGTATCAAGGTTTGCGGCAGCGATCTATCTCCCGAGATGGTCCGACTGGGACGGAATAACTTGATTCAGCACGACATGGACGCCGAGTGGCTCTCCGAAGTCGATATTCGGGACATGGAAGCTATCAAGTCCGAAGCTGCGAGGGTGGGTCAGTTCGATTCGGTGATCGCACTAGGTGTCATTCCCCACGTGGCCGATGACCGTTGGTTCGTCGAGGCGATGTCGCTTTTCCTCAAACCCGGGGGCACGCTCATCCTGCAGTTCCGCAACTCGATGTTCTCGATGTTCACCTTCAATCGACTTACCAAGGAGTTCATCCTCGAGGAGTTGATGGAGCCGGTACCCGATCAGTTCCGCAATACGGTTGAGGCAGATCTCGACCAGCGCTTGGCAGTCGATAAGCCGCCGATACGTCGACGTGAAGACGGGCACGGATACGACGAGATCCTCTCCAAGTTCAACAACCCCTTCGAATTGGCGGAAGTCGTGAAATCTCAAGGGTTCACGGACCTGGCGTACCGCTGGTACAACTTCCACCCGACCTACCCCATGATCGCGGGGGGTATCGACCCCAAGGAGTACCGGCAGGCGCAGATTGACTTGGAGTCCGACACTTCCTGGCGCGGCATGTTCTTGTGCTCGGCGGGAATGATCATCGCAACGAAGACATGACGATGACACCCACGGTGACCGAGGACGAAGTCCTCGATGCCTTGGAAGCAGAGGCGATCGCGATCCTGCGGGAAA
>CAZJYN010000182.1:0-1519 GCA_964550285.1 uncultured Rubrivirga sp. | reverse complement strand
TAGCCGCCAACACCACCCGCGAACTACCTGCAGGCGACATCGCCGCCTTGAACAATTCCTTCGGTTTCGGCGGCCACGATGTCGCCCTCGTCTTTCGGAGCGCCTAGGTGACTGCCACCGCAACACCCCCCGAGCAAGAAGCGCAGATCGATCCTCGGTCGCCCAAGCTTCGCCTTGCGCAGTTCTTCGACGGCGGCAACTTCGAACTCATCACCCCCGATGACGATCGCGGTGTGCTCGTCGGTGTCGGCAAGGTCGCCGGGGCTCCGTGTGTGGCATTCGCTACCGATCCGACGGTGCAAGGCGGCGCGATGGGTAACGACGGATGCCGAGCCATCGTCACCGCCTACGACCGCGCGTTCGCCGATTCGGTTCCGGTCGTCGGCATCTGGCACTCCGGTGGCGCCCGGTTGCGCGAAGGTGTCTTGAGCCTCGACGCGGTGGGGCGCGTCTTCGCGGCGATGACCCGCGCCTCGGGCAAGGTGCCGCAGATCTCCGTCGTCCTCGGCCCGGCAGCCGGCGGCGCCGCCTACGGACCGGCACTCACCGACCTGGTGATCCTCGGGCCGAAGGGACGCATCTTCGTCACCGGACCGGAGGTCGTGAAGTCGGTGACCGGGGAAGCGGTCGACATGGACATCCTCGGCGGTCCCGAACCGCACGGACGCCGCAGCGGCGTGGTTCACATCACCACCGATACCGACGAAGCCGCCTTCGATGAAGCTCGCACCCTGGTCTGTCTGCTCGGCCAGCAAGGCTCACTGCGGTTGGACGCGATAGCGGACACCGATCTCGGTGCCTTGATGCCCGAGTCCTCGCGCCGCGCCTACGACGTCCACCCTCTGATCGAGAATTTCGTAGACGAGGGCACGTTCACCGAGTTGCACGCCAAGTGGGCACCGAACATCGTCGTGGGGCTCGGTCGCCTCGGCGGTCGCACCGTTGGAATCGTCGCGAATAACCCGCTTCGCCTAGGTGGCTGCCTGGATTCGGCGAGCGCGGAGAAGGCCGCGCGCTTCGTGCGGATGTGTGATGCGTTCGCGGTGCCGCTGGTGGTCCTCGTCGACGTGCCCGGCTACCTCCCGGGCCTGGGTCAAGAGTGGGAGGGCGTGGTGCGCCGCGGTGCGAAACTGCTGCACGCCTTCGCCGAGTGCGTGGTTCCGCGCGTCACCGTCGTCACTCGCAAGTCCTACGGCGGTGCCTACGTTGCGATGAACTCCGCATCCCTCGGCGCGACCAAGGTCTTCGCCTGGCCCGATGCCGAGGTTGCCGTGATGGGCGCGGTTGCCGCGATCCGCATCCTGCACCGCAAGCGCTTAGCCGAAGTTCCTCCGGAGTCCCGCGAGCAGGTCGAGCTCGAACTCGCCGCCGAGCACGAGGTCATCTCCGGGGGCATCAAGCGCGCGGTCGAGATGGGCGTGGTGGACGAGGTGGTCGAACCGATCGCGACCAAGCGCGCCGTGGCCCAGATCCTGTGGGACACCCCGGGTGTGCGCGGCCAGCACGGCAACATCCCGCT
>CAZJYN010000181.1:0-1520 GCA_964550285.1 uncultured Rubrivirga sp. | reverse complement strand
GCGCCCCGGGTCCGCAATTCCCACCGGGCATCGCGGTGCCGGAGCAGCCGTGGACCGCTGACTAGCCGACTCGCGGAGCCACGGGAGATATCTCAAAGTGTAGCCTGGAACAGTCTCAAAGTGTAGCCTGCGGTCATGCAGAGTCCCGATTCCCTCGGTCGGGGCCGCGCCTATCTCCCGCGGGTCGCCGACACCCTGCTCGAGAACCGGCTGCGCTCGGCAGGTGCCGTACTCGTGGAGGGACCGAAAGCCTGCGGCAAGACCTTCACAGCGGAGAGGCGGGCTCGCAGCCACTTGTTCCTCGACACCGACTCACGCGCGCGCACGGCGCTGACCGTGGACCCGGCATTGGCTTTACATGGTGACCCCCCGCAGCTGATCGATGAATGGCAGTTGGAAGCCACCACGGTCTGGAACCACGTTCGCTCGCAAGTCGATAGACGCGGGCTGACCGGCCAGTTCATTCTGACCGGTTCCGCCGTCCCGCGTGACGACGTGTCCCGTCACACAGGCGCCGGGCGGTTCGCTCGAATCCACATGCGACCGATGAGCCTGCTCGAAAGCGGTGAATCGACTGGGGCGATCTCCCTGGCGTCCTTATTGGCAGGAGAAAGACCGGACAGTCCTGCATCGGCACTATCGGTAACCGATCTGATCGACCTCACGGTACGCGGTGGCTGGCCATTGAACCTGAGCATGGCGACCGCCGATGCGGCGCAGGCCAACCGCGATTACCTGCAGTCGATCGCCGAAGTCGACATCGCTCGCGTGGACACCGCGGGCAGGGATCCACGTCGCGCTTTGATCCTGATGAGGGCACTGGCACGCAACGTAGCCCTCGATCACAAAGTCGCTCGTCTCGTGCATTCGATCGACGAACCGGATATCCAACTGGCTCGCTCGACCGCCTACGACTACCTAGCCGCGTTCGAACGACTGATGATCCTCGAGGTCCAACAAGCGTGGTCCACGCACCTACGCTCACGAGCAACTTTGCGAACTGCTGCGAGGACCCACTTCGTCGATCCATCGCTCGCAGTCGCCGCACTCGGAGCGTCCCCCGCCTCCCTCGTCAGCGATCTGAACGCGTTCGGCTTCCTCTTCGAGTCCCTTACTGTCCGCGACATTCGAATCTACGCCGATGCGCTCGGCGGATCGGTCATGCATTACCGCGATAGCCACAACCTGGAGGTGGACATCATCGTCAGCACCGACGATCGATGGGGTGCCTTCGAGGTGAAGTTGGGTGAGGCCGGGATTGACGAAGCCGCACGAAAATTGCTCGCATTCGCCACGAAGATCGACTCCAGCAAGGTGGGGGAACCTGCAGTTCTCGGGGTCATTACGGGCACCGGCTTCGGTTATACGCGATCCGACGGGGTGATGGTGATCCCCATCGGGTCCTTAGGGCCGTGACTCGGGGCCGTAAGTGAGCGAGAACCGCTGTTTCCGGTCGAATTGGCCCGATTTGCCAAGGCTCTTAGAGTTGTGGGTTATGACCGAGACGACCTGGCTCACCC
>CAZJYN010000180.1:0-1521 GCA_964550285.1 uncultured Rubrivirga sp. | reverse complement strand
CCGGACCTACTTCCACCAAACACGTCAACTCTTGCTCTTCGACCATCCGGGCAACCGTCGCGGCGAAATCGACGGGCTTCCACCATTGCTCGGCGAGCAGATCGCGTATGGAGTCGGCATCGGCATCGACCCGTTTCCGGGTGGAGCACGAATACCAGGGGAGTTGCGCGCGGCGAACGTCGATGTCCTGGTACGCCTCGCGCATCATCTCGGCGCGAGGAGTGAACGCTTCGGTGTGGTAAGCCAGCGTGAAGGGCAGTTCCCCGATCAATGTCCCCGGAGCGCGCACCGCAGCGAGGAATTCCTCCCGGTACTCATCGGCAACCCAGACCACGCAGACGTTGGGCGCATTCACGTTCGTGATGGCCGCAGTGGGTATCTGATCGACCACGCTGTGAATATCGTCGACCGCTCGACCATTGATGGCGAAGGTGACGCCCGGCGGGAGAGGGAAGCTCTCGGCGGCGGCAACCTGGACTTCGGTAACCCGCGCGATCGCGGACATCAACGCATCGGTGCGCATTCCGCTGACCGCACCGCTGATTACACCGGCCGCGAATTCACCGCTCGATTGACCGAGCACTGCCGACGGCCCTACTCCTAGCCGGGCGAGGGTGTCGGCAGATGCCACACTCGCGACGGCGAGACTTTGCGTACCACCGAAAACGCCCGACAGTTCCGACGAATCGGTGGGCGCCAATGGCTGCGACCACATCTTGGTGGTCATCGGCTGCACATCCGCCGCGGCAAGTGTCGAGTCGAGTTCGACGAACCAGTCCTCCACTGACGGCAGGCAGGCTGCGAGGTCCTGGAACATTCCAGGGCGTTGCGAACCCTCGCCGGGACATAGGAAACCGACCCTCGGGTTTTCGACGGGCATTCCCAAAATGGTGCCGTCGGGGCTGCGTAGTCGGTCCTTGCCGTCGTCGATCGCTGCGATGATCCGGTCGATTCGGGCAACAGCCTCATCAGCCGTCGTAGCTACGAGACCGGCCCGGTAATCGGAATTCAACGCCGGACGCTTCGATGCGACCGTCGATAGCTGCGCATCTTCGAGGAGTTCGCTGCGAGCCACGCTCAGTGACTGTCGGAGCGATCCGAGATCCGAGCCACCGAACAGGAGAGCTTCGACCGGCCAGTGGATCGGCGCTGGTCGAGCATTGCGATGCGGCTCTTGAATGACGACGTGTGAATTCGCACCGCCGAAGGCAACCGTGTTGACACCTATGCGACGCGTACCGCCGCGCAGCGGAACGGGTGTGAGGGCGGTGGCCGCTACTTGCTCGCTGTTCATCTCGATTCGACGCCGTGGGTCGGTTCCAACGGATGGGGTTATCACCCCGTAGTGCACGCTCAAGATCGCCTTCATGAGTCCAGCCATCCCGCCAGCGGCCAGGGCATGGCCCAAGAGTCCCTTCACTGAGCCGACGAGCCAGGGTTTTTCTCCGCGGTAGAGGCTCATGCCATCGGGACGGATATCGGTGATCGTTCTGAGTGGCGCACGCTGGAGCGATTGCGCGG
>CAZJYN010000179.1:0-1536 GCA_964550285.1 uncultured Rubrivirga sp. | reverse complement strand
ATACCACGCCGCGAGCCATGTCCCGCCGCTCCCGCGACACGCGATCGTCCGTCGGCAGGCGCGGATAATAGAGACGGAGGCCCGGCAACCGGTCACTAATGGAACTGGGCGTGTATTGCAGATCGCCGCGTCGTGCCGCGGAATCAGCGAACACGAGGATGTGGAAATCACCCTCGATGGTTTCCGGTAATTGAATGTCCCGGGTCCGCGAATAGGACTCGCCCGACTCGAGAGGCTCCTCGTGCGACACGTGTCCCGAGACCAGCAGCACATCGCCGTCGTCGAGGAAGCCGTCCGTGGAAAGGATCAGCCCGTCGCTCCAGCTGTTAAACCGCGTCGCCCGGGTTCCCTCATTGGATACCTCGTACGACACGCTGATCACGTCGCCCGATGTGGCCGTCGCCGGTACGTCGAGCGCCGTGACCACCAGGTCGGGTTCACGGTAGACGACCGGCACGGTCACGCGGTGCGGATTGTCGTGGGGATTTTCGAACGCGGTCCTCTGGAAGAACCTGAGCCACTGGTCGTTGTAGCCGTCGGTCGCGGGCCACCATTCAGGACGCAGTTCTGTGTTCAACGAATTCAGATGGATGTAAATGTAGTAATCACCACCGATGCCGGTGGGCAGCACAACATCACATTCCACCTGGTAGCTCTCGCCCGGCTGGAGAGGCAGCTCCCGCGCGTGGACGCTCTCACCCAGATACGACGCCCGATACTTGCTGAGATCACTGCCGGAAACGCCCCACTGATCAAGCTCGTCGGCCGAGAGCCACAGGTGGTCTTTCCAGTATTCCGTTCCGGCCCACACCGGATGTTCACCCGCGTTGGTCACCGTGTAGCGGATCCGCACTGTTTCGCCAGAGTAAATGAGGTCGGCGTCGATCGGCTCCACGGTGGCTTCCGTCACCACCAGTTCCGCGGGAACCGGCGTCACGAGAGTCGCCCCGGCACCCTGGTTGTGGTCTTCCTCTTCTTCCTCCAGGTCGTTGAAGGCGACCGGGTCGGTGGTAACGAGTACGTGCGCGCCATCCGCCGATGGGCTGAGTGGAACAGTGACTGAATGTGTGTAGCTTTCGCCGGGACCGAGCGGCTCGTCGAGCACGATCACCATCCCGTCCTCCAGCCCGGTCTCGAGGTCGAGCCCCGCACGGCCGGCCATCCCGTAGACGATGGCCGAGTTGCGTCCGTCGGGGGGCATCACCAACACGTTGGCAAGATGGAGATCGCTCTCCGGGTGTTCCTCCAGGTCGCTCACCAACCGAATCTGGTCGATCCAATAAAACGGCCCGGGGGTCATTCGCGTAGCCGTACGGATGCCACCAGGCCGCCTCCGCGGTCCCCTGATTTCGAACCGTGTAGGTAACGGTGATCTCGTCGCCGCCTTCCACCTGGGGTGTGGCTAACACCGATTCCACCACCAGATCCGGAACGTCTTGGGCGATCGCGATAATGTCGATGCTCCGCGCCTTGTAGTTGTTATTATCGATCTCGTCCGGATCGTCCGGGTTCACATTGATGGCCAGAGTGTCTTCC
>CAZJYN010000178.1:0-1551 GCA_964550285.1 uncultured Rubrivirga sp. | reverse complement strand
TCGTCCCGGGTGCAGTTCGCTGCTAGGCGACTAGTTCACTTCGCGCTTGCGACGGCGACTTGCCCGTCCACGTCCGGAATGCACGGTTGAAGGAGCGCACATCCGTGTAGCCCAACAGGAAGGCGATCTCGGCGTTGGAGAGCCCACCTTGGCGCAGGTAGTGCACGGCCAATCGCTCCCGGGTTGCGTTCAGCACCGACTGGAACGACGCCCCTTCGGCGTGCAGTTGGCGTTGCAGGGTGCGCGAACTCAGCGCAAGTTCCCGGGCGACGGATTCGATCGAGTCTTCGCCCGCCGGTAGCAACTCCACGAGCGCAGCGCGGACTTTCTCCTCGGTAGTGGCGCTGGCCTCGACGTCCTTCAAACGCTTGCGTAGGGCGGGCTCGAACACCTGCCACATGTCGTCATTGGCGGTCAGTAATGGTCGGTGGATGTCGATCGAGGAGAACTCCATGCGATGTGTGGGACCCAGCGTGATGGGAACTCCGAAGAACTCCTCGTAGGCATCCATGTCCTCCGGGAGATCCGGGCTCACCACCCGAGCGGGCTGAACATTGATCTTGGTGGCCAAGCGAATCAACCAAACGCCGTAGACCTGGCCGGACAGGGAGAGAACGGGTGGCGGATCAAGCGGCGCGGGCCACCAGTAGTCGATGCCGAGACCTGTCGCGTTTTCGGTGACGCGCAACCGCGATACCGACGTTGCCTTGACGTACTGCGCATTGCGGATGATGCCCGTCTTCACATTCGGGCTGTTCAAGAACGCGAAGATCATCGGATCGAAATACTCCACACTCACGAGTTCAGCAAGACGCAAGGGCAACGGACCGTTACCTACCGACTCGACTTCCTCGTCCATCGCCGACCACAAAGCGAAGTAGTCATCCGGGACCAAGGCCGCTGGCGGATTGGAGAACAGCGTCCGGGGCAGTCCGCTTCGGCGCAGCACCGCATCCGCGCTCGCCCCCATCGCCTGCAGCAGCATCGGCACTGTCGACAGCAGTAGCCCAGCTTCCGAGGGGCGATCGCCGCCTTGCCGTTGCGTCATCTCGGTCTCCACTTCGCTCTTCGGGCACGCTCGGGTTCAGGCGCACCGCCCACGGGCATGATCCCCGACCGACCAGCCCCCAGACGGGTCTCTGGTGAACAATTCGCGCCAATTTGAGCACAACTTCTGACACGTCTAGGGGGCGACGGGCTCCTGAAACAGCACCGTGACCGTCGATAGCGGCTTCCCGGCTGTGGTTGTGAGGACATCTGCCTTGCCCGCCTGGATCCGTTCGGCGCCATCGGCGGTGAAACTCGTGGTCACCGTCACCGTGAATTCGCCCTCGATGCCGCGGTCCTGCAGTTCCTCTGCCAGCAAAGCTGCTCGCTCCGCCGCCAGCACCGCGTTGGCGCGAAGGTCATCGAGGCCCACGGACACGCCAGTTACCAAAACCTGCACCGCCTTTGCGTCTTGCGGGACTCCACGAACGATCTCGCGCAACTTACGTTTCCCGGGTGCGCTGAACTCGTCGGATAGACCTGCGAAGAATCCGGCGCGTTGCA
>CAZJYN010000177.1:0-1585 GCA_964550285.1 uncultured Rubrivirga sp. | reverse complement strand
CCACCCTTTCCACCGTCCCCATTGACGTTTCCCCCGCCACCGCCACCGCCAACCTTGACGCCCAGGTTGGCTATCCCGGTCAGATCGATCGTTGCCGAAACCTTGGCACCATTTCCGCCATACCCGGACGGTCGATAACCGTCGTCCCCGCCATCGTCATCGCCGTAGCCACGCCCAGAGCCACCACCGCCACCGATCACGACTATGTCTGCTTGGTAGGCACCATCAGGCACCTCGATGTCTTGCGTCCCTGACTGTTCGCACACGACCGTGTTTCCGGTGATCGAGCAGATGTCGGCGGCGAAGGCTCCCGGCGCCCACAGGACGACGGCGAAGGCCAGGCCCGAGGCACAGGCAAGCGACGTTGACCGGCGAAGACGCATGTGGGCTCCTGAAGGCAGACGAGGCGCTCACGTCGTTCACACGCATGGTGTGCAACATTGGCGCGAGTGGCTTGTTTCGAACCCATGCCTAACTGCCGGGCCGCACCATGCACCAGCATCGAGGCGAAATCGAGGGAATTCGTAGGGAAAACCCTCCCCGACCCTCCCCGTTCCGGCGTCAGAGGTCGGGCGAAATTTTCGAATTTCGGCCCGACAAGTGACGCCGGAACGGGGAAGGGTGTGCTCGAACGGGGGAATAGGGTCGGGGGGTGCGGATCGCGACGTGGAATGTGAACTCGATCGGTGCTCGCATCGAGCGGGTGGTGGAGTGGCTGGAGACCGCGCAACCGGACGTGCTGGCGATCCAGGAACTCAAGTGCACCACCGAGGCGTTCCCGGAGATGCCGATCCAGGCGCTCGGCTACGAGGTCGCTGCCCACGGCAACGGCCGCTGGAACGGTGTTGCGATTCTTAGTCGAGTCGGCCTTTCCGATGTCACCTTGGACTTGACCGACCAACCGACCTACGACGACGTCATCGAGACCCGCGCCGTCGGCGCGACGTGCAACGGCGTTCGGGTCTGGAGCCTGTACGTACCGAACGGTCGCGAGCCCGACCACGCGCACTACGCCTACAAGCTCGAGTGGCTCGCCGCGTTGAAAGCCACCGCCGAAGCCGAGCTCGCCGCGAATCCCGATCTGCCGTACGCCCTCACCGGTGATTTCAACGTTGCCCCACGCGATGAGGACGTGTGGGACATCTCGCTGTTCGCCGACTCCACGCACGTGACACCGGCCGAACGCGAAGCGCTGGCGAACGTGCAATCGCTCGGACTTTCCGAAGTGATGCCGCGCGCACTCAAGGGCGAGCCGTTCACCTTCTGGGACTACCGCAACGGCGCGTTCCACAAGGGAATGGGCATGCGCATCGACCTGGTGCTCGGTAATGCGCCATTCACCGGCGCGGTAACCGACGCCTACGTGGACCGCGAGGCCCGCAAGGGCAAAGGTGCATCCGACCACGCGCCGGTGGTCGTCGATCTCGACATCTCCTGACACCCTTAGCCCGTGTCCGCCGGCTCACTCACCGTTCGCACGATCAGCGCAGACCAACATGCGCGCTGGCTGCGCTCACGGCCCTCGGTGTCCTTCCTGCAACTGCCGTCTTGGGCGGATGTGAAGGTCGGCTGGCGCGCGGAATCG
>CAZJYN010000176.1:0-1624 GCA_964550285.1 uncultured Rubrivirga sp. | reverse complement strand
TGGCCATGACCTCGTCCACGTGCGCGCCGCAGCCACTCCAGGTGACCTTTCCGCATTGGCGGCAGGGAGCGGGACTGCACATAGGGCACTCCTTCACGTTGTGGATCCACTGGAGGCTGGGCCGATGGATCCGGGGTTTTCTTGTCCGGACAAGGGTACCCCGGGGGGTATGTGTCACGCAACCCGGCTCACCCCTTTCCCTCTCGTCCCTCCCCGTTGCTGCGGCAGAGGTCGGGCGAAATTCGGAAATTTCGGCCCGACGAGTGACGCCGGAACGGGGAGGTGCCTGTGGTTCGGTACTCCTCGTGCGGATCTACGTGGTCGAGGGCTTCTACGCCCTGGCCCTGTTCTCCGCTTTGACGTTCGTACTCATCTCCTGGTTCGTTTCCCGCCAATATGCCCGATACGGCCGGTTCGCGGGCTGGCCGGCCGGAGTGCTGGCCGCCCAGATCCTCTACGGCTGCGCACTGATCACCTTCACGCTCTTCCCGATCCCGGACTACTCCACCGACTACTGCGCCAGGCGCGCCGATGTCCAACGTTGGCAACTCGACCCGCTGACCTCGCTGGACAACATCACCAACTACGCGCAGGCCAATGGAGCCCTTGCCACCGCTTTCTCCCCGGTGCTGTGGCAGGTGATGCTCAACGTCCTCTTCTTCGTGCCCCTCGGTTTCTTCCTCGCATATCGCTCCCGGCGTTCACTACCGACGACGACGGCCCTAGCCGCCGGCACCTCGGTGCTGATCGAGCTGACGCAAGGCACCGGGTTGTGGGGTCTGCTGCCCTGCCCGTACCGCATCGCCGATGTAGACGACGTGATCACCAACACCAGCGGCGCGATCCTCGGTTGGTTCCTCGCGGTGGCGCTGCGCCGATCGCTGCCTGATCCCACGCCGCAACCAACGGCCGATCCCGGTCCACCGAGCCCGATACGGCAGGCGGTGGGTGTGCTGCTGGATGTGCAGATCTACCTCATCGTGCAGATCGGTGTCTTCGTGCTGGTCAATCCAGCCCTGCAGGGGATCATCGACTTGAACTCTGCGTACGTGTTCGAGGTGATGGTCACGTTGGTGACCTTCACGCTGTTCGCTTTCATCCCGATGCTGCGCAATGACCGCGCGAGCCCGGGGCTTGCCTCAGTGCACCTGGTGGTGGCGCGCAAGGACGGCTCGACTCATCCGGCCGCCTTGTGGTCGGTGCTCGTGCGCTGGATCGTTCGCTGGTTGCCGGTGACGTTCTTCGGTCTGCCGGCACTTTTGGTGATCTTGCCGATCGAAGCGCTGGTGTCCTGGCGCACCAAGCAGCACCGCTCACTTGCTTCGATGGCCTCGCGCACCGTGCTCGTCACCCGCGAGCACGTCCGTGACGCGAAACGGAGTGAAGCCGATCAGGTCAGCACCTAGCGTTGGCCCGTGCACACACCCCGGGACTGCGTGGCTACCGCTTGCCGCGCGATGCACACCGCCGGTGGGCCGCTGCCGTTGCGCGAACTAACTGAGCTAGCCGACTGCTCGAGCCGGCAGCTGCAGCGCGATTTCGAGGTCATCCTCGGCGTATCCCCGCGCGAATACGGCGCCAGCGTGCGCGCCATGAATGCCCGGCACACGCTGCGCTCTGCGGA
>CAZJYN010000175.1:0-1638 GCA_964550285.1 uncultured Rubrivirga sp. | reverse complement strand
ATCTTCAACGATGGCGCCTGGGAACCACTCAAGGAGAACGACGTCCGCGAGGACAACCTCATTCGTCTCCAGGACGGCGAGCCCATCATCTTCGGCAACAACTCCGACAAGTGCGTGATCCGCGATTCCGATGGTCACCTGCAGGTCACCGACGTTTCCGACGTCGACCAAGGCGACATCATCATCTTCGACGCCCACGCCAAGGATCCGGGCCTGGCCTTCGGGCTCTCGCGGCTGTACAACCCGCGCACTCTTACCAATACCCCGATCGGGGTATTCCGTGACGTCACCCACCGGGAGGCCTACGACCGCATGGCCCAGCAGCAGGTGGCCGACGTCATCGTGGAGCAGGGGCGAGGGGATCTGCAGGCGCTGCTTCGCGGCAGCGACACCTGGACAGTCAACTGAGCACCGACAACACACAGGCATCCGCTCAGCATCGACTCGGGCTGACCCTCGGCGTTGCCGCGTGGGTGATGTGGGGCCTGTTCCCGCTGTACTTCGCACTGTTGGATCAAGTCGCCCCGTTGGAGGTGGTCGCCCACCGGATCATCTGGACGCTCGTCTTCTTGATCATCGTCATCTCGATCGCCCGCAACTGGTCGCGCGTCAAGCGGGCGTTCACCCGGCGCACGCTCCTCATCCTGCTCGGTGCTGCCGTCTTCATCTCCATCAACTGGCTTGTCTACGTCTACGCCGTCGCCACCGACCAAGTGGTACAAGCCTCCCTCGGCTACTTCATCAACCCACTGATCTCCGTCGCCCTCGGCGTCGCCCTGCTGCGTGAGCGGCTGCGCCGGATGCAGTGGATCGCCGTGGGCATCGCCTTGGTGGCCGTGGCCATCTTGACCATCAGTTACGGCGCACTCCCGTGGATCAGCCTCACCCTCGGCTTCAGCTTCGGCCTGTACGGACTCCTGAAGAAACTCGCGAACGTGGGCTCCACAGACAGCCTGGTCATCGAGACCGCGGCACTAGCACCGTTCGCCCTGGCCCTGATGGGTGCCTGGGAAGCGCAGGGCAGGGCAGCATTCGTCCTGGACGGTTGGCAGATCAGCGTGCTTCTCATCTTGCTCGGTCCGGTAACAGCGCTGCCACTGCTGGCCTTCGGTGGAGCCGCCACGCGGATACCGCTGTCTACCCTCGGCGTGCTGCAATACATCACACCGATCTTGCAGTTCGTCATCGGTGTCTTCATCTTCAGCGAGGCCATGCCGGCTAGCCGCTGGCTGGGCTTCGTGTTCGTGTGGACCGCGCTGGTGGTCTTCTCAACCGACGCCTACCGCAATTCCCGAAGGCAGTCCCGAAATCGCAAGCAGCGACTTCTCGATGAAATAGAAGTCACCGAGCCGACGTAGGTCGTCTGCTAACCCGTGCGATTGACCACGTAGTCGCAAAGGGCTTCGAGCGCTTCCTTGGCATCACAGGAAGCAAGCGGTTCGAGAGTGCGACGAGCATCGTCGGCCCAACGCCGCGCCTCCTCGCGAGCCGAAGCCAGAGCCGGATGCGCCCGCAACAAGGCGAGCGCTTCCGCGTGCTGAAGGTCATCGGGTATCGGACCGGAGAGGTAGCCGATGAGCGCTGCATCTTGCGGATCGTCACTACCTCGGGCGATGAGGGTGGCCAGCGTGGGCACGC
>CAZJYN010000174.1:0-1656 GCA_964550285.1 uncultured Rubrivirga sp. | reverse complement strand
CTTCGCCTGGTTGCAGATGGCGAAATCACCCTTGAATACGTAGCCGTTCGGCGTGATGATTGATCCGTCTCTGGACACCGGGAAGGGCGATACCGATGCGCTTGTAGCCGAAGGCGAAGGCGCAGCTGTCGGCTCGGCGGAGTCCGAACCACCAGCCGAGCAGCCCACGAGGAGACCGGCCACCAAGATGGCGCCGACTCCAACCGACTTGCGTTCCGCGACGAATGCCATGAACGATGACAAAATCACACTGCCAGGGTAGCTACACCGGGGTCGGCTGACGACTCGATACCTGCCCCGCCAAGTAGGACAGACCGAACGCACTCAGCAAGCCGTTGCCGGCTAGGTAGCCGTCGGCCCCGTGCCCGGAAATACCGGCGGCGGCCCCGCCTGCGGCATACAGGCCAGGGACAGGGGTTCCATCGTTGCGGAGCACTTGCGCATTGCCGTCGACCAGCAGGCCGCCTTGGGTGTGGAACAAGGCGGGCTGCACCTTGATCGCCACGTACGGCGGACGAAGGACGTCCTCGAAGGCGGTACGGCCGAATTGATCGGGGCGCTCCCCTCGGGCAGCCGCGTCGGCTTGCGCCAACGTCTCAGCGAGCACCTCGGGGTCCACATCGAGCACCTGCGCCAGAGCCGAGGCATCGTCGGCGCGACGCAATGCCCCGCTTTCCACTGTCTCCTGATAGTCCCGAAACGCCAGGCATGCATCGTGCACTCGCTCATCGAGGATGAGCCAGCCGCGTGCACCGGGTTGGGCTGCCAGCATGGCGGCGTACTCGCTGTATCCGCAGGTCTCGTCACCGAAGCGGCGTCCGTCGGTGTTGACCAGGATCGCGCCGTGCATGATCGTCGCCCAGCCGGCCAACGTGGATCCGTGCACCGCCAACGCGGCGTGTCCTTGATAGGCGTCCAAGTACCCCGCGGATGCGCCATGCCGTTCCCCGATACGGATCGCATCCCCGCGCGAGGCATCGCTGCCGTGGTAGACCGCATCGGCGATCTCGGGGATGAAGCGCCGCACCATTTCGGTATCGGCACCGAAACCGTTCGTAGCCAGCAGCACCGAACCGGTCGCGATCTCCTCACGGGAACCATCGGGCATCTCGATCACCGCTACCAGCTCACCGTCCGTCGCGATTTGGACGTCGACGAGTCGCGCCGGCACCAGCATGTCGATGTCATCGCTCGCATCGACCCGCGAGAGCAGGTGCGCGAGCACGCGATCACCCTTGCGCCCTTCGATCGAATGGCAGCGATCAACCGAGTGTCCGGGGTAGTGGAAGTCGGTGATCAGATGCAGATCCACGCCTTGGCTGTCGGCCATCCATTCCACGAGTTCGGCGCTTACGTTCGTCAGCGTCTGGGTGATCAGCGGGTCGGCGCTGCCCTTGGTCTTCTTGCGGATGTCCGCAGCGAAGATCTCCGGTGAGTCCTCGATGCCGAGTTCTCGCTGCCACCGACTTCCCGCGCCCGGGAACATGGCGGTGGACATGGAGGTGTTGTTCCCGCGTCGGAAATGTTCGCTTGCATCGATCAGCAGGACGCGTGATCCGAGTTCGGCGGCCCGCAATGCACCAGCGAGCCCGCCGCCTGCCCCGGCCACCACCAAGTCGACGTCACTCATCGTGCTTCAGCCGCCATCGCTTCGAG
>CAZJYN010000173.1:0-1670 GCA_964550285.1 uncultured Rubrivirga sp. | reverse complement strand
CCGTAGACGAAGTACAGGTTCATGCCACCCATCTCTTCGATCCACTTGCGCTCGGCGGCATCGAGCCACACAACTTGGTCGCACCCGTGCTGAGCTGCCTCGGCTTGCGCGATCAACGACGCCGCATAGTTGCCCGCGCACTTCGCTTCACCGGTGCCCCCCGGCGCAGCGCGAACGTAGTCATCGGACAGCCAGACGCTGACCGGCTTGATCCCCTTCGGGAAGTAGGCACCAGCCGGTGAAGCAATCAGCAAGTACTCGTATGCGTTCGCTGGCTTGACGCCAAGACCGATCTCGGTGGAGAACATGAAGGGCCGCAAGTACAAAGACTTCTCCGCGTCCTGCGGAACCCAGTCACGGTCTGCGCGCACCAAAGCTTCGATGCTCCCGACGAACAGTTCCTCCGGCAATTCGGCCATCGCCAAGCGGCGGGCGGAATTAGCGAAGCGCTGGGCGTTGCGGAACGGCCGGAAGGTCTTGATGGAACCATCCGCATGTCGATAGGCCTTCAAGCCCTCGAAGATCGCTTGCCCGTAGTGGATGAAGTTGGTGGCCGGATCCAGTAGCAAAGGTCCGTATCCGACGAGTTCGACATCATGCCAGCCCTGCTCGGCTGTCCACTTCGCACGAACCATGTTGTCGGTGAACTTGCGCCCGAAGCCCGGGTCCGCCAGCACTGCCTCGCGGGTGGTGTCATCCGTGGGCGTTGCCGTCGGGTTCAGGGCGATTTCCCATAGCCCGGTCCCGGTATCCGTGGCGGTCATACTGGAAACCTACCGATTCGCAGTGAGCAGTGCTCCGGCAACGAGCGCATCGCCGATCTGCGAGGTTGATCGCGGTTCCGAGCCCCGGGATTCGAGATCGGCGGACACGGACGACTCAACCCACCCAGCAGCTTCGGTCTCACCCACGTGATCGAGCAGCATCGCGAGCGACATCACCGTTGCCGTCGGATCCGCCTTACCCTGCCCGGCGATATCGGGAGCGGATCCGTGGACCGGCTCGAACATCGACGGGTTGGACCGTGAGGGATCGATGTTGCCGCTAGCAGCGAGACCGATTCCCCCACCGATCGCTGCACCGATGTCGGTCAGGATGTCACCGAACAAGTTGTCCGTAACCACCACATCGAATCGATCGGGGTTGGTGATGAAGAACATCGCCGCCGCGTCGACGTGCTGGTAGTCGGTGGCAACGTCCGGATACTCAGCGGCAACACGATCGAACGTCCGCTTCCACAGTGAGCCCGCGTTGGTCAACACGTTTGTCTTGTGAACGAGAGTCACATGCTTACGACGACGCATCGCACGGTCGAACGCATCGCGCACGATCCGCTCCACGCCGAAGGCTGTGTTCAGGCTCTCCTCCGTTGCCACTTCTTGGGGAGTTCCCTTGCGCAGCACACCACCGGCGCCAACGTATGGCCCCTCGGTACCTTCGCGGCAGACCACGAAGTCGATCGTCTTCCCACCGGCAAGTGGTCCCTGAACACCCGGATACAACTTCACCGGACGCAGGTTCACGTGATGGTCCATCACGAACCGAAGCGGCAGCAGAACTCCTCGCTCCAGCACACCCGGCGGGACCGACGGGTCACCGATCGCACCCAACAAGATGGCGTCGTAGGTCCGCAGTTCCTCGATCACCGATTCGGGCAACAACTCACCGGT
>CAZJYN010000172.1:0-1716 GCA_964550285.1 uncultured Rubrivirga sp. | reverse complement strand
CAGTTCACCGGCGATAACAGGCTCTACGCGATCTACGAGGAGATCGTCCCCGAGCCGTTCATCTGCACGCCGGATCTGTATCAGGTCAGTGGCACCGGCGGTGGTGTTCTCTATGTCTACGACCCGACCCGCAACACCATGGACCTGGTCCCGGACGGTGGTGGCCCATCGCGGGCATCCGGGGCGAACGCGACCGGCTTCAACCCTGCCGACGATTTCATCTACGGCATCGCACCCAGCGGGGCCGAGCGTCACCTGTGGCAATTCGGGTCGAACGGCGTATACGCCGATCTCGGACCGATCATCGATTCCGCTGCCGGTGCGCCGGTGCAGAACCTGAATCTGATCTCGGGTGATTTCATCGCCGACGACCTCCTCCTGGCTATCCAGACTCCGAATCGGATGCTCGCCGTCGATGTCGCCCCGACGCGGAACGACCAGTCCGCGCAGTCGACCTTGTTGACGTTGCCCAGGGGTGTGTGGAGCCCGGCGGATATCGCGGTCAATGCCGATCGCACGGCCGGGTACGGCTTGGCCAACAACACCCTCTACATCGCCACGCTCCCTGGCGGTGATGCAGCGAGCCAGATCGCGGCCATCGGACAACGCGATACCTATTCACGTAAGACGGTGCAGGGAGTGCCAGCGCGTGGCGCGTACGGCGCTGCCTACTTGGATCAAGGCAACAACGCGTACTTCTACAACAACCAAGAACGACGCATCTACTTGATCACCGCGGATGAACTCGCCAAGCCGCAACCGCGTGCGACGCCACTGGGAACCGAGAAGGCCTTCGTCCTCGGAACCGATCAAACGCTGCAGGTGCCAACAGATGGTGCGAGTTGCCCCACCGCGCCGATCGTGACCGTCACCCTTACCTACGACATCAACGGTGGCGAGGGCCAGACCCCGAGTGATCAAACGGGTTTCGTCGATCAGGACGTGACCGTGGCGGCTGGCGTCGGCTTCGAGCGTGAAGACGCAGTGTTCGCCGGCTGGAACACGAGCCCCGATGGCTCGGGTGCGAACTTCGCTCCAGGCGCCTTGTTTGATCTCGGGGAAACGGGAGGCCGGCTCTACGCCATGTGGGAGGCCATCGAGCCAGCGGTCGAGGTCCCCGAGGAGAACGTCCTCGATCCGATCACCGAACCCGAGCCGCCAGCTGAAGAAGAGGACACGGTCGTGTTCACTCCGTTGGACGATCTGCCGGCACCGCCGAACGATCCGTGGAATCCGTCGTCGTTGGTCTTGATCGATCCCAACGAAGGTAATCCGACCCCGAGCGTCAGTGACGCTTCCGGCGACTGGTCGGTCAACAACCGCATCGGCACCGTGACGTACGAGCCGAATCCAGCCCATTCGGGAACCGCCGAGGTGACCATCCAGGTGCAAACCGACAGTGGTGCGCGCTACCAGTCGACGCTGCAGACCACCGTGCCGACTTGCGAAGTGGGCGAGCGAGTACGCGCCACGGTCTACTTCGATGTGCTGTCCGACGAATTGGATGCTCGCTCGCAGCGCACCTTGAATCGGCTGGTGCGCGACGCGAATTCTCGCGGGATTCCAACCTGCTCGGTGGTGGTCGGATTCGTGCAGCCGACGGTGCGTCGCGACAACGACATCTCCTTGTCCACCGCGCGGGCTGCGTCGGTAGCCGAGTACCTGGAATCCCGCGGCATCGAGCGCATCATCCGCACCGAGGGGCTGGGCCGCGCG
>CAZJYN010000171.1:0-1732 GCA_964550285.1 uncultured Rubrivirga sp. | reverse complement strand
TGGAGACGATCACCGGCAGATCTGCCGAATCCGCGCCATCGGAACCAACACCCCCTGCCGGCACCGATCCACCGACCAACCCGGTGTTCCCACCTTGCGGCAGCACCGGCACCCCGGCCGCCGCGCAGACGCCCATCACCGCGGCAACCTCCTCGGTCGTCCCAGGGCGAACCACCGCCAATGCCGGCCCGCTCCAGCGCCGCGACCAATCGATGCAGTACGGCTCCATGACATCGGGCATGTCCAGGACGTGAGCCTCGCCCACCGCGGCACGCAACTCGCCGAGCACGGATTGCCTCGCGGGCGTCGTCGGATCATCGGGCACGGAGTTATCCTGACGTACCAAGCGCTTCCCCGCGGATGGAGTTCCCCATGGCCCGAGCACGCCACCCACGCCGCACGTACCGAACACGCATTACCGCCGCCCTCGCCGCAGCGCTGCTCCCGTTCACCGTCGCGCTCACGGCACCGGCGGCCCACGCCGACGAGATCCCCGCCAACGGCAACTTCACCTTCACCACCGGCCCGGGCATCCTGCCCGCCTGGGATTCCGCAGGTGTCTCGCTGGTGGGCGTCTCGCCCGGCTCGGTCATCACCAACACGATCACCAACACCGCCCGGGTGAACTTGCCGGTCATCTCCAAGTCCGGCACCGCCAACGCAACGGCCGGCGGCTTTCGCTTCGTGAATACCGAGAGCGGCGAGAGCTTCCGCTGCTCGGTCCCGGTGGTGGACACCCGCGCCCGCGTGATCGACTGCGTGCTTCCCTCCGGTTACAACTCCGCAGTGTTCGAGATCTCCTCGATCGACGAGCGCACCAAGGTCAACACCGCGATCACCAAGACCACGATCTTCCAGGGCATGGAACTTCGGATCATCAACCGCGAGATGGCCAACCGGCTCAACGACGAGCTCGACACCAGTGTGTTCTCCGCCAGTGTGGTGCTCGGCAGTGGTTCGCTGATCGTCTCCCGCGCTCGCTGACGCTTCACGCGCAACAACTTTCACACCAATTACGAAAAGCCACTCCAATGCCCGTGGCGTCGCAATCCCTTCTCACTTGGTTTCAGCTCCGGCGTGTCGTGGTGACAACGACGACGTAAGCGAAAAACACCACGAACCAAGGAGTTAGCCATGAAGACCAAGAACGCAGGCGCTGTGGCCGCCGCCCTCCTCGTCGGCGCGAGCTTCCTCGCTGCCCCGGCCGCCAATGCGGCCACCAACTCCACCGTCGTCGCGCAGGATTCCGCCGGCATGGTGATCGCGCAAGACCAGACCGCGATGCTGCAGGCCACCCCCAGCGCCCCGCGCGCGGTGACCGTCACCACCGACCCGGGCACCCTGGTCACCATCGATGCCAAGGGCGTCAAGCCCAAGACCGCCGTGACCAACAAGGACGGCCAGGCCACCTTCACCAAGCTCAAGGCCGGCAAGCAATACACGGTTACCACCAACGACGACGCCACCACCGTCGTCCCGGTCCTGAAGGTCGGGCGTGCTTCCGACTTGACGATCATGACCACCGATCAGGTCGGCACCATCGACGCCACCTGGGCGCACAAGGCCACCAAGGCCCGCGGCGGCGCCGACATCGGCTACACCCTGACCGCCACCCCGCTCACCACCCAAGAGGGCCAACTAGTCCCCGACAACGCGAACGCGGTCTCGATGGAGGCCAGCGGCAAGCAAGCAGAGCTCACCGGCCTGGATCCCCAGGCGCTGTACTCCTTCT
>CAZJYN010000170.1:0-1738 GCA_964550285.1 uncultured Rubrivirga sp. | reverse complement strand
GCGGCGATGTCGATCGCTGGGCCGAAGTTGGAGTAATCGGCACGCGAGCCGGCCTCGTTCGTGGAGGCGGTGGTGATCACGCCGCTGCAGTTGCCAGGGGCGAACCTGGTGGCATCGTCGCTGGCGTTGCCGGCTGCGGCAATCAGGATGCTGCCGCGGTCTCGTGCGCCGTCGATCGCGTCTTGCAATGCGACCGGACACGTTGCTTCAACCGCGAAGGACATGCTGACGACCTTGCTGGGGTTCGCGTTGGCCGGCGCACCATCGATCGCACCGCCGGAGGCCCAGGTGATGGATGCCGCAATGTCGGATAGCAATCCACCGCGCCACGACAGCGCACGAATCGGTTGGATGCTCGCTCCGGGTGCCACGTCCGTGATCAGCCCGGACATCTTTGTGCCGTGCCAACTCGAGTCACGTATTGGCGCCACGCCGCGCCAGTCACCCGGGTCCGCAGGATTCGCATCACGCCCGACGGCGCCGTAAGCGGCCTCATCGACGTAGTCGCCATCGAAGGCGACCGGCGGGGCGTTGGCCTGACGCACCGCGGCGAGCTGGTCGGGACTGGAAACGAAGTCGTAACCATCGACAAGGTTGGCCTGCAGATCTGGGTGGTTGGTGATGCCCGTGTCGATCACGGCAACCGTGACGCCTTCACCGGCGGATTCGCGATCCTCAATGAATGCCGCGTCCACTCCGTAGGTGCCGGCCAAGTTCCATTCGTTACTCGTTGCCGTTGCGGTGTCGGTCGCGGTGGGCGCAACGGTGGCGTCGTTGTTCAGGTTCTCTGAAGCAGTAAAGAGAAACTGGTCCGGCTCCGCCCACGCGACTTCTTCATCGGCGGCGAGGTCGGAAGCGATGCGGGTAGCGGTGTCCATGTCCACCGGCTCGGACAGTTCGACAAGGACTGCGTCGTCGTTGACTTTCTCGGCAACTGCCAAGTCGACGTCGCCAACTCGATCTTCACCAGGAACGTTCTGCTCGCCTTTCGATTTCTCGCTGCCCGGCTCGAACTCGACGATCAACCCGGCGACCACGCCCTCCATTCCCGTGGAAGGAGTAGCGGTGACTGAGTTGGACGGATCGGCGCTGCCGTCTCTAGTGGCGGTGATGACGCGGAAGGAATAGGTGACGCCGTTGCGCAGACCGCTGACGGTGGCTTGGCTTGCAGGACCGGCGATCGCCACCACCTTGGCGAAGTCCTCCGGGCCGGTGACGTCGACGTAGACACCTTCGGGCTCAGGGCCGTCGCTGGGGTTAGTCCAGGTGAGGTTGACCTCGTTTATCCCTGCCTCCGCGGTGAGGCCATCGGCCGGGTCCACGCACTCCACGGGGCCGTTGGTGGGAGTGGGTGAGGTGGTGGGGCTCGCGCTAGGAGATGCGGTGGGGGATTCGCTCGTGGACGGGCTGGCCGAGGGGCTGGCCGAGGGGCGGGGGGACGTGGATTCGCCCGCGGCGGCGCTGGGCGAAGGACTGGCCATCGGGCTTTCCTCGGCGCTGGGGGATGGGTCAGCGGCGGGTGTTTCGCTGGCGCTATCGGTCACTGACTCCGATGATGACGACTCAGACGACGACGGCTGCGAAGCAGGTGATTCGCCCGAGGGTGATGGTTCCGTGTCGTTGTCGAGGGATCCCGTGCGAGCGTCGAATGTCTCGTCGGCTGAGGGTGTCGTCGTTGGGTCGGCTGGTGTCTCGGGATCCGCGGGATCATCGGACTCGCTTACTTCCGGTGATGCGG
>CAZJYN010000169.1:0-1762 GCA_964550285.1 uncultured Rubrivirga sp. | reverse complement strand
TTGGATCCGGCGAATGCGACCTGGGGCGCGAGCGCGTTGCTCGCCGGCCCCGATCCGAAGCGATTGGCTGCTGCACAGGGCAATCCCTACGGGTACACCGATCGGTTGGACTACGTATTCACCAAGAACGGCCCGCAAGTGGAGCGGGCGTCATTGATCGCGGACACTTGGCCGCAGGGACCGGACATGTGGCGGTGCACAAGCGCCGAGCAGGAGGCGAACGCCCAGCGGGCGGCCGCGGCTATGGGGGTGGAACTCGGCGAGGCGTTCTGCCTGCCGACGGACCATGTAGGGCTGTTGGTCATCGTCGACGTGCCTAGCGCGGCTTTCGCCACGGCTCGAGTGCAGTCAGAGGACCGCAGGATCGTGTTCGCTATCGGTGTCGCCATCGTGCTCGTTACCTCGGGGCTGGTCTCACTGTGGGCGATCCGCAGGTCACGAAACGACTAGTCGTGGATAGAGGGTCATCGAAGGTGGAAGTTGAACCTTGGTGCTGACCGGCGAGTAGTGGCCGCCAGAGTCAGTGCTCCGACTACCAAGCCTGAGACGATGACCGTCGCGGCGATTCGCAATCCGTGATGTCCGGTCACCTCGACCACAACGCCATAGCCGAGTATGAGCAATGCAAGCGAGGCCAATCCGATGGCGGCCTTCGCGCCAAGTCCTTGGATCATCAGCATGAACGCCGCGAAGCCGACGAGGACGAGGGCAGTCATCAGCCCCAGATAGCCGACTCCTATCCGGATCGTGTCGGTATCGGTATCGGCGGCGAGCGCGGTGAGGACGTCGGTCATACCCACCACGCCGATGAGTATCAAGTAGTGGGCGCCCACCCATAGGAATCGGTACCGACTAGTTGCGTAACGACGCTCATGGACTCCAAGTCCGAAGTACATCCACCACAGGGTGAACATGAGGACGAATACGACCGCGAAGAACCGCCAGTCCGGCAGCCCCTGGAGTCCATTCAGATCCACGACCAACTGAGCGAAGGCCATCCCGATAACGATCAGGATGAAGGCACCGAGTCGCTCGTTCAAGTGAGCGATATCGACGTTGTTGCGTGATTCGGTGGGTGAGGGGTAGCCCAGCACCATGGACACGATCGAAATGAACAACGCCACATAGAGAACCGGTAGGGCAAACGATGATGGCAAGAAGACCGCCAAGGACACCACGAGGGCTGCGGCAATCAGGAAAATGACGATGCGCTGCTGAATGCGAGAGCGGTTTGCTGGTAACTGCGGTAGTGCTTGCCAGTAGAGGAACGCGACGGTCAGTAGCGCGATGACGTAGGCGATCAGACCCGCATTGAGTGGAATGCCCGATGACCGGTCTGCCGTGAGAGCCAGGACGACCATCGCCGCCATCTGGACGAGTAGTGCGACTCGACGTAACGGTTGCGGCCGAGGGAAGCGATTCATCTGCAGTGTGGTCAGGAGCCAGATGGTGAACAGGATCGCGGCGACTGATCCGGTGATCACAGCTGTCTGGGCCGTGAAGTTCTTCAAGAATGCGTCATGCATGCTCGCGAGCGCTGCAGCGAACACGAGATCGTAGAAGAACTCGAACCAGTACTCCCGGTGCTCTTGATCAGGCGAATCCGCCTCGTCCTCCTCCTGCACGGAGTAAGAGTGGCAGAGGGGAAAAGGAAACGGGTGCCGGTCGCCAAGACCAGCACCCGTTTCCGAGTCTTCCTTCGGGCTGCTACTTCACGTCGAAACGATCCAGCATCATGACCTTGTCCCAAGCGGTGACGAAG
>CAZJYN010000168.1:0-1795 GCA_964550285.1 uncultured Rubrivirga sp. | reverse complement strand
CGGTAGCGTCCCGGCTGATGCGGATTCCATGGGTCGAGGGCAGTTGGCTGAACGAGCCAGCTGCCCTCGACTCATTAGCCGACGATCTGGTCGTCACCACCGCCGATCAGTCCGACTTCTGGAATCGCACCGGCTACGGCTTCGTCCACGACAACGGCCACGCACTACTGCGGGACTTCCCCGCGCACACAGCGATGGAGGTCGAGTTCAGCGCAGCCTGGACGCACGAATTCGATCAGGCGGGGCTGCTTTTGTATGCCGACTCCGAGCACTGGGTGAAGGCCGGAGTCGAATACGCCGATGGTGTCCTCGGACTCGGCGCTGTCGTCACGGACGGGATGTCCGACTGGTCCGTCGGCCACGTTCCCGAATGGATGCACGCTCGCATCCGAGTCCGGTTGAGCCGTACCGAGGACGCGATAACCGTGCGAGCACGTGCAGGCGACGAGCCCTGGCGACTGGTGCGACTGGCACCCATCGATCCGACCCTCACCTGGTCGGCCGGACCACTCGCCGCGAGTCCGACCCGCAGCGGTTTGCGCGTCACCTTCCACACCTGGGAGTCTGCGCCCGCTGATCTATCCATCCATTGACAACTCCGCTCGTCGAAAGGATCGCTCGTGCGCTTGGCCGAACGGCATTGGTTCGACGTTGGAGCGGTGCTCGGCCTCGCTCTCGCGATCTGGCTGATCATCGCCGGATCGGCCATGGACACCATCACGTTGATCTTGTGGATCAGCCTGCTGACGCTGTTCGCGCATCAAGTCGAGGAATGGCGCTGGCCCGGATGGTTCCCGGGCATGCTCAACGTGGTGCTCTTTCGCTCCGATGACCCGTGGCGCTTTCCACTCAACGTGCGCAGCGGGCTCGTCGTTAACGTCGTCGTCGGCTGGGGCAGCTACCTACTCGCAGCCCTTTTCGGTGAACGCGCACTATGGCTGGCGATGGCCACGATCTTGGTGTCCCTTGGTAACTGCGTACTGCACCTGATCGTGATCCCGATCCGCGGGCGTATCCCGTACAACCCCGGCATGGCCACCTCGCTGGTGTTGTTCCTGCCCGTGAGCGTGTGGTTCTTCGTCACCGCGTGGTCGTCGATGTCGGTTGGGGACGTCGTCGTTGGTCTCTTGCTGGGAATCGTCCTGAACGTGGGGGGCGTGATCGGAGTTATTCGCGCCCTGGAGGATCGGGATGCTCCGCCGTTCGAAGACCGTCAGGTGCTGCCAGCACTTAAGTGAGCGCGCCCGGAGAGATTCGAACTCCCAACCTTCTGATCCGTAGTCAGATGCTCTATCCGTTGAGCTACGGGCGCATGCGCCCCTGGGATGAAGCGCAGCGTGGAGTCTAGCCGGGCCATTCCGGGTGCATTCCGGGCACCTTGGGGTCACACTTTCCATATGAGCGAAACCGACGCAGTGGATCCCTCGCGCCGCGCCTTCCTGATCGGCGCCTGCGGCGCAGCCACCCTGGCGGCCGGGGGTTTCGGCACCGCGCTACTGGCCGACGACGCATGGGCGGCCAAGGGCATCAAGCGCCGCAAGAACGGCAAAGTGGTTGTGAACGTGGACAAGGTCCCTGCGCTGCGCAAGAAGCAGTCGCGCGTTTTGCTGGGCAACGTGAAGGGCACCCCCGTTGCCGTGGTCCGCGATGGGAACGACTACACCGCGTTGAATCTGCGCTGCACGCACTTCGGGGCCACCGTCGAGCCGGATCGCGGTGGCTGGCAGTGCCCGCTGCACGGATCCCAGTTCGCCCTCGACGGCGATCTCGAACGCGGTCCGGCCGATTCGAACCT
>CAZJYN010000167.1:0-1858 GCA_964550285.1 uncultured Rubrivirga sp. | reverse complement strand
GGTAAGACACCAGGTAAGGAGCACCCGTTATGACCATCTTGATCAAGAACGGCACCGTCGTATCCAGCACCGGCAGTTACTCCGCCGACGTCCTCATCGACGGCGAGCGGATCGCCGCGGTCATCGCACCCGGTGATCGCTCCCTCGGTGACCTCGAGGCCAGCGCCGAGAAGGTGATCGATGCGGCCGGCAAGTACGTCATCCCCGGTGGCGTCGACGTCCACACCCACATGGAGTTGCCCTTCGGCGGCACCTTCGCCTCGGACACCTTCGAGACCGGCACCCGGGCCGCGGCCTGGGGCGGCACCACGACGATCATCGACTTCGCGGTGCAAAAGCAAGGTGAGCGGGTGCAAGACTCCCTGGCCGCCTGGCACGCCAAGGCCGACGGCGAATGCGCCATCGACTACGGCTTCCACCAGATCATCGGCGGGGTCGACGACGAATCCCTCAAGGCGATGGACGAACTCGTAGCCGAGGGCATCACCAGCTTCAAGTTGTTCATGGCCTACCCGGGCGTGTTCTACAGCGACGACGGCCAGGTGCTGCGCGCCATGCAGACCGCCGCCAACAACGGATCGACGATCATGATGCACGCGGAGAACGGCATCGCGATCGACGTCTTAGTCCAGCAGGCGCTCGCCGCCGGCAACACCGACCCCAAGTACCACGGGCTGACCCGACCCTGGGAGACCGAAGCCGAGGCGACCAACCGCTCCATCATGCTGGCGAAGATGACCGGCACTCCGCTGTACATCGTGCACATGTCGGCCAAGCAGGCCGTGAAGGTCGTCCAGGACGCTCGGGACGAGGACCTCAACGTCTTCGGTGAGACCTGCCCGCAGTACCTGTACCTGTCCTTGGAGGACCACCTGTCCCAGCCTGGCTTCGAGGGCGCGAAGTACGTGTGCTCCACCCCGTTGCGCGCCAAGGCCGAGCACCATCAAGAGGAGTTGTGGCGCTACCTACGCACCAATGATCTCTCGATCGTCTCGACCGACCACTGCCCGTTTTGCATGAAGGAGCAAAAGGAACTCGGGCTCGGCAACTTCGCCAAGATCCCCAACGGCATCGGCTCGGTCGAACACCGCATGGACCTGATCTACCAAGGTGTCGTCGATGGCGAGATCACCCTCGAGCGTTGGGTGGAGATCACCGCCACCACTCCGGCTCGGATGTTCGGGCTCTACCCGCGCAAGGGCGTCATCGCTCCGGGCTCGGATGCGGACGTCGTCGTCTACGACCCAGCCGCCCGCACCGAGATCGGCCTGCACAAGAAGCACCACATGAATATGGATCACGCCGCCTGGGAAGGTTTCGACATCGACGGCAAGGTCGACACGGTGCTCTCGCGCGGCACGGTCGTCATCGAGAACGACGCCTACACCGGCACCAAGGGTCACGGGCAGTTCCTCAAGCGCGGAATGAACCAGTACCTGACCTGATCGGTTTTCCACTTTCGAACCTTCCACGCAAAAGGAGAAGCAGTTGCGCACCATCAATCACTGGATCAACAACGCCGAGGTGGGATCCACCTCCGGCAACTTCGGCCCGGTCTACAACCCCGCGACCGGCGAGCAGCAGGCCCAGGTGGGCCTGGCCAGTGTCTCCGAGGTCGACGCTGCCGTAGCGGCAGCCAAGGAGGCATTCACTACGTGGCGTTCGGCCTCGCTGTCCAAGCGAGCCGAGGTCATGTTCCGGTTCCACGAGTTGGTCGTGCAAAACC
Source organism: uncultured Rubrivirga sp. (assembly GCA_964550285.1). GTDB lineage: Bacteria > Actinomycetota > Actinomycetes > S36-B12 > S36-B12 > S36-B12. The sequence goes on along the minus strand of CAZJYN010000167.1, from coordinate 132 downwards.
GCGACCACATCGCGAACCTGGTGTCCTCCGAGCACGGCAAGGTGCCCAGCGATGCCGCCGGTGAACTCGCCCGCGGAATCGAGAACATCGAGTTCGCCTGCGGCATCCCGCAACTGATGAAGGGCAACTTCT
>CAZJYN010000166.1:0-1879 GCA_964550285.1 uncultured Rubrivirga sp. | reverse complement strand
GGGCACACCAGGTTCCATGGCAACGGTGGTCCCTACCTCGAGATCGGTCACGTTCCCACCGACAGCGGAGACCACACCCGATGCCTCATGTCCCAAGACCAGTGGCTGCTCGACGATGAAATCGGCGATGCGCCCGTGCTCGAAATAGTGAATATCGCTGCCGCACACTCCCACGGACTTCACCTGGACGAGGACCTCACCTGGCCCGGGTTCAGGGATCGCTCGCTGCTCAATACGCAAGCTCAGATCCGTGTCCAGGACGCTTACCCGTTGCTTCATGAACCCGTATCCTCCAGCAACCAGCGCAGCGTCTGGCGGGCGCCGTCACGATGCAGCCGTTCGAGGGTCCTGGAATACGGCTCGACGAATCGGGGATCATCGACCAGGCCACCGAACAACTCCCGGTTCTCGATGAACGCCCTGGGGTTCTCCCGCTGCCGAATGGCTATCGGGATGAGTTCATGCTTGAGCGGATCGACCACATCGATCGGGTCCCCTTGCTCGTCGATGCCTTCGGCGTACCGGGCCCAACTCGCGACGATCGCAGCCGAGTAGGTCACGTCGCCCCCGCTTTCTAGGCGTTCGCGAACCACCGGCAGGAGCCACTTGGGAATGCGATCGGAGGATTCCGCCGCGAGGCGCGCGACCGTGTCCTTGACCTCGGGGTTCGCGAAACGCTCGATCAGCTCGGTCTTGTAGGAATCGAGATCCACACCGGGAAGCTCGTCCAGCGTGGGCGTGGCCTCCTGGTCCATGTAACGGCGCAGGAAGGTGGCGATCAGCGGATCCTGGGCCGCATCGTGCACGTAGTGATACCCCATCAGGTGGGCGAAGTAGGCCAGGCCCTGATGGCTGGCATTCAACAGGCGGAGCTTCATCTTCTCGTACGGAGAGACGTCCTCGGTGACCTGAACCCCGGCTAGTTCCCACTCCGGTCGCCCGGTCGGGAAGTGGTCCTCCACAACCCACTGGAAGAAGGGTTCGCACAGCACCGGGCACTCGTCGCGGACACCGAGGTGTTCGAATACGAGCTCCTTATCTTGCTCCGTGGTGACAGGCGTGATGCGATCCACCATCGAGTTGGGGAAAGCCACGTGGGTTTCCATCCAGTCGGCGAACTGCGCATCCTTCGCCCGAGCGAAGGCGGTGAACATCGCCCTGGCTACATCGCCGTTGTGCTGGATGTTGTCGCATGAGAGCACCGTGAAGGGCTCGATCCCCTCGTTGCATCGTTCGACAAGAGCTGCGTAGACCATGCCGAAGACCGTGGTCGGTGGTGCGTTCGGCTCGAGGTCCCGGGCTACCGCGGGAGCATCGAGCATGAATTCACCGGTCAGCCGATCGAAGTTGTAGCCGCCCTCGGTGATGGTCAAGGAGACGATGCGGATGCGGGGATCGGTGAGGACTTCGATCGCGGCATCTGCGCTGTCGGGCGCGAATGTCACATCCAGGAGGCTGCCGATGATTCGGTAGTCCCAGGTTCCATCGGCGTGCTTCTCGATAAGTGTGTAGAGCCCGTCTTGGGTCTGCATGGCCCGGGCGAGTGATTCGTCACCGGGCAGGAGGGCAAGACCCCGTATCCCCCATTCGTGCGCCTTTCCCAGACGCGCGAGCCGGTCGACAACCAGCGCCTGGTGGGCGCGGTGGAAGTTGCCGACACCGATGTGCACGATCCCTGGAGCCATGGTGGAGCGGTCGTATCCGGGTACTTCGACATCACCGGGCAGGGTGTTCCCAGGTGCCAGTGCTCGATCGGACAACCGCACGCTTGCTCCCTCGCAGTAGGCAGGGGCCAAGCCTTACACGAGTCCTCTAGTCTGACGCCGATGTTGCGCAAGTACTTCCAGCCCAGGGTGCTGTGGGCGCCACGGGACTCCGG
>CAZJYN010000165.1:0-1889 GCA_964550285.1 uncultured Rubrivirga sp. | reverse complement strand
GTGGTCATCGGTGGCTCCTCAAGGCTGATGTTTGCCTAAGGAGTCTGGGCCGACTAGGCCCTACTCACCACCGTGAAAACACGGTGGTGAGTCATCGTCGTGGACCAGTCGGTCCCATTCCAACGTGTCCGTAGTCTCTTGCCTGCACCGACCAACCCTGCGACGCTCGCGGAATTTCTGTGAGATCCGGCACAAGGCTAGAGCGATCGGACTTCCGATGGTCATTGATCGCCTCTCGCACCCACTACCGTCGCGTCTTCACTCTCTTTCCTTGGAGTCCTTGCTTGTCATTGGTTATACCTGCCTTGTCGCGTCCCAGTTGGCTCTCGCCTAGAGTCTTCAAGACCGAAGTCCTCGCCGGACTGGTCGTAGCTATCGCCCTGATTCCCGAAGCGATCAGCTTCTCGATTCTCGCTGGGGTCGATCCTCGCGTGGGTCTTTTCGCCTCATTCACAATGGCGGTCACGATCGCCATCACCGGTGGTCGGCCCGCGATGATCTCTGCTGCTACCGGCGCGATCGCGTTGATCGTTGCGCCACTGGCCCGGGATCATGGATTGCAGTACTTGATCGCAGCGGTCATCCTGGCGGGGGTCATTCAAATCCTGTTGGCGATCGCCGGTGTGGCCCGTCTCATGCGTTTCATCCCGCGCAGCGTCATGGTGGGATTCGTCAACGCTCTTGCAATTCTCATCTTCATGGCGCAACTCCCCTACTTGATAGATGTTCCGGTGATCGTCTACCCGCTTGTGGTGATCGGGGTCGTGATCATGCTCGTTCTTCCGCGATTCACCAATGCCGTTCCCGCGCCGCTAGTTGCCGTCGTTTTGCTGACACTGGCCGTAGTGCTCTTCGGGTGGCAGGTTCCTACGGTCGGTGATCAAGGCGAACTGCCCGGTGGGCTTCCCGTTCTTGGAATTCCGGCTGTGCCCTTCACATTCGACACCCTGCGGATCATTGCCCCCTTCGCCATCGCGATGGCTCTCGTGGGGCTCATGGAATCGCTCATGACGGCAAAGCTCGTCGACGACATCACCGATACCCCGTCGCGCAAAACCCGCGAGGCGTGGGGGCAAGGCGTGGCCAACTGCGTCACCGGCTTCTTCGGAGGCATGGGCGGCTGCGCGATGATCGGTCAGACGATGATCAACGTGAAAGTCAGCGGTGCTCGGACCCGACTTTCGACTTTCCTTGCCGGTGTCTTCCTCATGGTGTTGGTCGTCGTCCTCGGTGACATAGTTGCGGCCATTCCGATGGCTGCGCTCGTAGCAGTGATGATCATCGTCGCGTACTCGACGTTCGACTGGCACAGCCTGAAGGTCCTCACTCATATGCCCAAGAGTGAAACGATCGTGATGCTGGCGACAGTCATCGCGACTGTGCTTACCCATAACCTCGCGATCGGCGTGATCGGTGGCGTCCTAACCGCCACAGTCTTGTTCGCGCGACGTGTTGCGCACTTGGTAACTATGACGCGCGCCGTGGCCCCAGATGGCAGTCAGGTTACCTACGAAGTGCATGGGGAATTGTTCTTCGCCTCCAGCAATGACCTCGTCACGCAGTTCCAGTACACCGAGGACCCATCGTGGGTGGTGATCGACCTTTCCGGCGCCCACGTGTGGGACGCATCGACGGTTGCTGCCCTCGATGCAGTCGTGTTCAAGTACGAACGCCGCGGGACAACGGTGGATGTACTCGGTTTGAACGACTACAGCGCCGCCATGCTCGAGCGACTGGACGGCAAGATCCCCTCCATGCACTAGAACCATCCGAACGGCTCGCAACCGGTGGTGCGATTAGGTGAATGCGCTTGTGTCCCGTAAACTCGTAAAGCGTCGCATCCGCGACCGCTTCTTGGGTCAGAACTAGACCCCGCTCCTTGCGAGTCT
>CAZJYN010000164.1:0-1946 GCA_964550285.1 uncultured Rubrivirga sp. | reverse complement strand
TCTCCAACCTCACCGGCAAGCGCTACGCCTACCGGACGGTCACCGACCCCACTGTGTACGTCGTGGATCTCGGCAAGGTCGACTTCACGAAGCCTGCCCGGACCCAGGAGATGTCGTGGAGCGGTGAGTTCGTCGAAGTAACCGTGTGAAGCGAACACCCCGTGCCGCACCAATCGCCACCTAGGCGGTCTCGTCCTTAGTTCCGGACAGTGAGCATGTCCGCCATTCCGAGTGCTCCATAAAGGCCCTGGGTGACCGCGTCGGATGCCTGATTCAACGGGCCGACGGCATCGGCCATGCCCATGTTGTCCACCACCGTTCGGAAGGGACGCTCGCTGGCGGGCATGGCCAAGAGCGAGACGATGGCATCGGCAACGATCTGCGGGTCCTGTCCGGGGTTGGCCTCCCAGGCGGCTTGGAAACCTTCGAGCATGTTCTGCCGCACATCAAGAAGGCCTGCGTATTCGGCGTCGAGGGTCGTGTCGCTCGCTGGCATCAACCCATGGACGAAGTTGGTGGGGAAGGGGCCTGGCTCGACCACGCAGGTCTGGATGCCAAGTGATGACAGGTCGACGCGACAGGTTTCGGCGAGACCTTCGACAGCGAATTTCGCCGCGTTGTACGGACCGAAGAACGGGAAAGCAACTCGCCCGGCCACACTCGAGACAAAGACCAGTAGACCTGATCCCTGACTGCGCATGAACGGCAACGCTGCACGGGTCACACGCTGCATGCCGAACACGTTGATGTCGAAGCTGGCTTGCCAGTCATCGGATGTGAATGCCTCAAGGACTCCGCTGGATCCCACTCCAGCGTTGTTGATGACCACGTCGAGACTCCCGGCGAAGTCCACGGCATCGGAGATGCCGGCCGCCACGCTGTTGTCATCGGTGACATCGACTTCCACGACGTGTGCTCCGGCGGCCCGTAGTTCGTCCGCGGATTCCCGGTTTCGGCCGTTGACATCCCGCATAGTGGCGATGACCGTGTGGCCCGCCTCGAGCAGGCTCATGGCGGTAAGGCGCCCAAGGCCGATATTCGTTCCTGTGATGAAGACGGTCTGGGCCACGTGAACTCCTGTTGGGTGGGGTCGGACATCGGACGTACTGGAGCCATCTTTTTCGTACCAGGTGGTATCTTTATATACGTCGGCGTTCATGTCAAGATTTGCGTACCGATAGGTCCGGAACGCACGAAGATGGGGTCCCCGATGGACGATGCGCCCGGTAAGCGTCGACGGGGCCGACCCAAGACGTTCGATCGTGAGCACACACTCGATGTCGCCGTCGATGGTTACTGGCGTGAAGGCGTCGACTCCCTGTCCCTCAATGAAGTCTGTCGGCGAGCCGAGATCTCCAAGCCGGGCCTGTACCGGGAATTCGGAGGCGAAGACCAATTCCTGGATGCGGTGCTCACGCGCTATTGCGAAACCGTTCTTGGCCCCAGGATGGCGGCGTACGACGAGGATAAGCCTTTTCGCGAGACGCTGGAATCGATCATCGCGTTCGCCACCCGAGGACCGGTGTCGGACATGCCCGCAGGCTGTCTCTTCGCGAAGATGAAGGCGGCCCGCGGCCAACTCGGAACCGTTACCGGGGCACACGTCGACGATCTGCGCGCGCAACTCATCGCCACCTACACCGAGTGGCTCGAGCGATCTGCGCAGCGCGGGGAAATCACCCTGCCGGCTTCACTTGAGACCACCGCGAGTTACGTCGATACGCAGATGACATTGATGCTGGACCGAATGGCAGCAGGTGAGGAACCTGAGACGGTTCGGGCGCACGCACACCTAGCCTTTTCGATTCTCACGGAATCGGGTTAGCGTGGGTTAGAGCCTCGCGTAGCCATTCGAACGACTCTTCTGCCACTCTAAAGATGCTGCTGCATGGTGGGTCGCCGGGGACTCGAACCCCGAACCTACGGATTAAAAGTCCGCAGCTCTA
>CAZJYN010000163.1:0-1969 GCA_964550285.1 uncultured Rubrivirga sp. | reverse complement strand
GAACTGCTCCGAACGTTCGGCTGGGACGCCACCGGAGTCGGGTACGCGGTCGTCGGTCTGTCTCTCGTCGGGTTCGCACTCATCTGGGGCAGGTCCGTGGTCGGTATCCTGTTCGGGGAGGGCGTCTGAGATGTCCGACCGGGACCTCGTGCGGCTCGCGCTCGACTCCTACGCGGGTACCCGAACTCTGGATGCGTGGCCGAACATCGCCGCCATGGACTATCGCGGCTGGAGCGGGGTCGACGCGATCGCGGTCCATCCGCATGACGATGGCGTGCTGCTCGGTGGCTTCGACTTAGCCAGTGGTCGACTGGCTTCACCGATGCGCATCGACGCGGTCGTCTCGCTGTGTCGGACCGGGCATCAGGACCTCGAGCACCTAGGTCTGCCTGCTTCATCGAGGGTCGAGGTGCGGGTCATCGATGTTCCAGGAGCCAACGCGCATGCCGAGCACACGCTGCTCGATGCCGCGGCCTCCGTCGCCGAACTGCGCAGCGAAGGCAAGAACGTGCTGCTGCACTGCGTAGCCAGCCAGTCCCGCACACCCACCGTCGCCGCGCTCTATGCCCGCGAGCACCTCGGGATCGACGCCGCCACGGCGCTAGCAACCGTTTGTGACGCGCTGCCCGCAGCAAACCCGAATCCCGAATTCCGATCCATCGTCCTTGACTCCTAGGGGGAAACCATGAAGATCACCTCGCAACTCGATATGGACGTCGTCGCCCTCGAGGCCGAGGACACCGTCACCTGCCTGCTGTCCTTCGAAGCCCCCATGCCTGAGACGGCCGCCGCCAGGCCTGCGGAGACCTTGATCGTGGTCCTCGACAGGTCCGGGTCGATGGCTGGACCGGAACTCGAAGCAGCGAAGGTTGCCCTGCACGCACTGGTGGATGTCCTGATGCCCCAGGACATATTCGGCCTGGTCACTTTCGTCTCCCAAGCAATGATCGCCGTGCCGACCCGAGCGATGGGCGACCACGATCTCGCGACCGTCCACGCCCTCATCGAAGGAATCGAGGCTGGCAATACAACCGATTTGAGCGCCGGCTACCTGCTCGGCCTTCGGGAAGCCAAGCGCCACCGCACGGACTCCGGTGCCAGCGTGATGGTCCTGTCCGACGGATACGCCAATCAAGGGACCACCGATGTCACCACCATGGGGCAACTCGCCCTCAAGGCACGGGATCGAGGGATCACCACGGTCACGATCGGCATCGGGGAGAACTACGACGATTCGCTGCTGGAGGAGATGGCAACGCGGGGTCAAGGCAGCCACCGCTTCGCGTCGACCCCCGACGACACCACAGCCGTTGTCGCGCAGGAGGCAGGGGACCTGCTGACCAAGTCGATCGTCAACACATTCGTTCGCATACGCCCAACTGGGGCAACGGGCATCGACGGGATCGGCACCTTGCACGACGTTCCGCGGTGGGTCGAACAGGACAGCCATGGTCGACCGATCGTCGTCATACCGCTCGGAGACATCTACGCCGGCGAGACTCGTGAGCTCTTGATCCAGTTGCAGGTCCCTGAGTTGAGCATGTTGGGTACGGCTCAGATCGCCGAGATAACCGTCGATTTCGTTTCCCTACCCGACTTCGAGGCCGGAGAGGTGCGTTGGCCGATCTCCGTAGGAGTCGTTGGTTCCGATGAGTTGTCACAGCACGCCCCCGATCCCCAGGTCAGGGTCGCGGCGCTCCTCGCCGAGGTCGTCGCCACCAAGCGAGAAGCTGTCGAGGCCCTCCAGCGCAATGACACCCAACAGGCCGAAAAGGCCCTGCGGGATGCCGCGGAGCGCCTGAGCCGGCAAGATGCGGAGCTTTCGGATCTACCCGAAGCACTTCGTGCACGGCTAGCTGAGGAGGAAACGCACATGCGGGCACTCCAAGTGCGAGCGCGTGAGCAAGGCCTCGAATACAGCCGTCGTCGTATCCGTGAGGACGTAAGCCTGAATTCCCGAGGTCGAGCG
>CAZJYN010000162.1:0-1972 GCA_964550285.1 uncultured Rubrivirga sp. | reverse complement strand
CACCACCGACAGCCGAGCTCCCGAGCCTGTCGCTTCGAGTTCCCACGTCTGGCTCACGCTGTCCAGCAGCGAGGACCCCAGGCCAGGTTCTCCCCCACCCGGTCCATTGCCGTTGTCTTCAATAACGACGACGACGCCATCTGCGCCAAACGCACTGCCCGGTTGACCTCCCGTCACGCGCACAGCAATCTCCCTCGCCCCGCCGTGCCGGATCGCATTGCTCAAACCTTCCTCGACAACCCGGCCCACATCGCGCGCGCGTCGTCCCGACATGGCGGCGACATCGGGATCAAGCTCAACTCGAATCGAGCACAACCCTTCCCAGAGCCCCACTTTGCGTTGCACTTCCTCCGCCGTGGTCGAGTGTGCTCGCTCGTCACCGGGCACCGGTGCGCGGAGGATCTGCTGAGCCTCGTGCAAAGCGGCTTGGTACGCCTCGGTGTCCTTGGATTCGGCTGCCTGTTCGATCGCTACCGCGCAGGCAATGAGTCGTGTCTGCACTGAGCCGTGCAGGAATCGCGCTGATTCCCGAGCTAATTGGGCTGCTTGCCGACTGGTGGTCATCACCTGGACGGCCTCACGGTCGATGTCCGCCTGGAAGGTGCGGGCAACATCGTCGCGGTGGGTTCGGATGGATCCGATGCTCGACGTCATGAGGATGGCGATCGTCCCGAGGATGGCGCCGAAGATGAATTCCAACCAGGTGAATCGGCTGTCAGCCAACTGCCTTAGCGGAAAGTTCAGAAGTCCCGCACCCATCGCAGCGATCGTGGCAGCGATGAATATCGCCGCATGGTGCTGCGGCCAGCGCTTCATCGCCACGTTGGCGCCACCGAGGAGCACGTAGATCGCCACGATCGCGCCGAGCACCCCCAGGATTCCCAGCGCCCATCCGTACGTGGTGACGCCATTCGCAATACCCGTCAGAGCCAGGATCGACAGCAACAGCGGCTGGAAGGGCTGTTTAGTGACGATGTTGCGCAGCACCCAGCGGAACCTGATGGGTCGCATGCGCGCGGCGGTGATCGCCCATAGACGCCTACTCAGCGGCTTCACGGTGTCGTTGGCCGCCGAACGCAGCTCACCGGCAATGGCCTCCCAATCATCGTCGGTGACCAGACGCTCCTGCTCGATGAGTCGCTCCTCGATGCTTACTCGTGCCGGCGCCAACGCATCATCAATGTCGGAGTTCAAGGCAACTCGGAGGCGTTCATTGATATCGACCATGTCCTCACGCATGGCATTGACGGCGATCGCTTCCTCGAGCAGGCGGGTGCGGCGCTCACGTTCAGCTATCCAACTGTTCTCGAACGCAGCTAGTGCGGTTCCGCCGATGGAAATCGTGACGAGCAGCGTCAACATCAGCTGCACGGGACCTATTCGCGAAGTGAGACCGAACAACTCGATGCTCACCACCAGCATCCCGCCGAAAGCGAGGCCAAGGAGGATTGCACTCGTGACCGCATGCCGCATCGACTGCGCGTAAGTTCCAGCCCTTCGGACGCGGATCCTCGTATAGACACGAATGACGATCGTGATGATCAGCGAGGGGAACCCAACCGCGAGCACCCACCCGGTTGCGTTCTCACGCGAAACCGCCGACGCATCCACGAGCATGCCCACAGCGAAGAAAAGTGCGAACACCGCAGCCGATGCGAGCACGTTCCTAAGTGCGGCGTTCACCGTTGCTACCCGTGATCCGGTTATAGGCCTGGGCCAGCAGCACCCGGGTGTTGCCGTCCTTGCCGGCGTCGACATCGAGTTGCTTCGCCAACCGTGAGATGGCGCGGTTGACTGCGTCGTCGGTGATCGAACGCCTGCGCGCGATCTCCGCATTGCTGAATCCGCTCGCCACAAGCCGCAGGATCTCCCACTGGCTCTCACTAAGCGGGGTGCGTCGACGCGCAGAGGCGTCGTTGGCCAACGGATCGGCGAGCGCGCTGGAAATCGCATCCGCCAGGATCTGTCGATC
>CAZJYN010000161.1:0-1995 GCA_964550285.1 uncultured Rubrivirga sp. | reverse complement strand
ACATCGCGAACGCCACGATGGTGGCGAGTGCGGCCACGATGATGATGGCCGTTTGGACTACTGAGGGCACCTGAGCACGCTACTAGATTTGCCGGAGATCACAGTGTGCTTGCGAACTCCCGAGGAGGTGGATGTGCAGCCATCGTTATTTGGAGCTGAGGAGCCCGAAGATCCACGCGAAGCCCGGCTGCGACTGCCGACTGGCGCGGTGCGGATGACCATCCCTACCCCCCGTGGCCCGTTGGCCGCAACTGCTGTCGGCATGGATTCGGCTGCTGAGTGGTTCTGCTTCGTGCCGGGGTACCTGTCCAGCAAGGAGGACTTCTACGCCGTGATGTCCGAGCTCGCTGGGCGGGGCAGTGGAGCGGTGGCCTTCGACCTCCGTGGTCAGCAGGAATCGGGGTCTGCGAGGAATCCGCAGGACTGCTCGCTCGCAGCGATGGCGGCGGATGCCTGTGCGGTGGCTGAGCAGGTTCGATCGCGATGGTCGATTGGTTCGGGTCACCTCGTGGGCCACTCCCTTGGAGGTCTGATCGCCCAAGAGGCGACCACGAGTTGCGAGTGGGCGTCGGTAACCCTGCTGTGCTCGGGCCCCGCGGCTCTGCCGACCCATCGGGCCGGGGTGTTTCCGCTGATCCGACGTTTCCTTCCGGTAGTGGACCGAGACGTCCTATGGGAGCGCAAACTCGGCTTGGAACGCGCCGCTGGTACTCGCGGGGCTTCCCCGGCTGTAGCGGAATTCGAACGAACCCGCTGGGGCGACTACGACTCGACGGCCCTTGATGAAGGCGCCCGCATCCTGCTGGAGACCGGTCCGATCCATCCCCCTTCGCCCCCTCCACCCTTGCTGGTGGCGTGGGGAGAGCACGATGACGGCTGGCCGATCGAGCAGCAGCGCGAACTGGCCGCCCGTTGGAAAGGACGCACGGTGGTGATCCCAGATGTTGGCCATCAGCCACAGTTGGATGATCCGGGGGCGCTGGCGAGGGTCTTGGTGGAAGACCGAGCCAGCGGTGTCACTGGGCCCGGTTGTCCGGGGCTTTCCGGAAACGCTGGGTGACAGCATTGTTAAATGTTCGAAACTCTTTGCGCTGGCAGCAGTTTCCAGCGTAGAGTCCGTCTACCCCCTAGGAGGAAATCCCCATGAAATTCATGATCATCAATCGCCGCCACGGCGACGTGAAGTACGAGCACAGCGCTGGAGAGGCCGGCTTCCGATCCGATGAGATCAAGAAGGCTCTCGACGCTGGTGAGATTGAGGCGGCTTACGTGCTGCTCAGTGGCGGTCACGTGTACGTGATCAACGCTGATTCCAGCTACGAACTGGCCGGCTGGGTTCGCGGCAACCCACTGTTCGACGGCTCGGAGACCGAGATCCTGCCGATCGAGGACGCCACGGTGTTCCTCGACGCCTGGGCCAAGCACGTCGGCTAGCCGACCCCCTCGCTACACCCCTGGCGATCGCACATGATTGCCAGGGGTGTTGTGATGGTAAAAAAATGACCTTCCTCAAGCCCTCGGATCCCGCGCTGGAACACTTCGGCCACGCGCGTCGTCGCTCTATAGGCGATCACACCGAGATCCACCGATCGATCCTGCGGACCTTGGCCCACGGGGGCCATGTGGCTGTAGCCGATGTCGCGGAAGCAGTGTCCGAGGACAAAAGCAAGACAGATGACTTCCTGGAGGAACTGCACCAGCAGGGCCTGATCCAGGTCACGCGAGATGAGGCGGGACGCCTGAAGTCCGCGATTGCCGGACCGCACCTCTCCGAACGGGACCCATCGCAGTGGTCCATCGACGAGATTCACGAGCGGGAAAGATCTAGTTACCTCAAGACGATCTTGGTACTCGCTCCAGCAGTGGTCATCGCCCAGGTTGCTTCGATCTTGTACGCAAACTGGCTCGGCCAATCCGCATTCGGCTACTTCTCCCTCATCGCGGGCACTGCGATGGCGTTGGCGTACGTGCCGCACCTGGGCATGGCTACTTCGC
>CAZJYN010000160.1:0-2017 GCA_964550285.1 uncultured Rubrivirga sp. | reverse complement strand
GGTGAGACGTGTTGCGTCTCGATGGGGTCGGCGCGCACGCTGCACGCCGCAGTCTGATGTGTGCAGAGGGAGCGACGCCGGGCCGTGGCCCCGAGCGTCCAGTTCAGCGAGCCCTCAGCGGGGCTCTCCAGGGTGGGTCGAGTGGCGGCAGATATGGGGGTATTTTTGGTCACCGCTAATAGGTTCTTCCGGCGGTAACCGCCGGGTTGCGAGCTAAAACGATGCCAGAGCTGGGTTTAGCGGTGATTGGGCCCCCGCCGAATGGCCGCCGATTTCGAATGCCGGTTCACGACCGGTTCCCGCCGGGTTGTCGGCTGCCGAGGGGTGGGCGAATCACTTGTCCGGGGGCACCGTCAACCGCGTGTCAGCGGCGTCATGGGCCGTGGTGTCCAGCTCCCGCAGCCCGAGCGACCAGGGCGTCGCGTCAGGGCCCTGGACCAGCTGATACGCCCGCTGGTTCCCCCGGCCCGTGCGATAGGCCACCACGTATTCCAGCTGGACCAGGCGACGCAGCTGACGTCGCAGCGCGCGATCCTGCCAATGCAGCGTCTCTCGCAGCTCGCGTTGCGTGAAGCGAACCTCCTCCGGCCGCACCTGCTCCCGGGCCGCACAGCCCCGCACGTACTGATCCATTTGCACCAACAATCGGCGGGTTTGCGGCAACAGCTCGGCCCGGCACGCCCCGAGCGTTTGTTGAGCCAGCTGATTGGCTCGGTGCACATCTTCGGGGGTGGCCAACACGCACGCCTCGCCCTCGTGGGTCATGTGTTTTCTTTGATACTGATGTAGCAGGGCCAGCGAGGCGATCAAGGACAGATACGAGGCATGGTCGCGGCGATAGCGGGTCTGATCGGTGCGAAAGGTGAGCTGTTCGGCGCAGGGGATCACGACCACCAGCGGTTGAAGCACGCGCTGGACCTGCTGGTGACGTTCGTGCACCATCTGGCACGCCTTGGTGCCGGCGGGCCGCACGTAGGCTTGGCGTTGCCGCCGATGAATGGCGGCCGTCTGTCGCGGCTGTTCATTGACCACCAGGGTGAGACAGCGACTCTGCAGTTCCGCGTCCGGCTCGTCGGCCGTGGTGGTCAAGAGCATCGCCACGGGCCCGTCGACTTCGTAGTGTTCGGTCCGCTGCCGCCCGGTCGCCCCGTCCCGGCCGGCACAGGCGATGGTCAACTGGCCTTCGCTCTGGAGGAGTTTGAGCGCGTAGGCGGCCTCGCTGGCCCCTTCCTCCTCGGCCACGGAGAGAATCTTGTGCCGCAGTTCGTCGCGGCCCATGTAGTAGAGCGATTGGCCGGTGAGCGAGGACATTCGCACCTGCGCCTCGGGGGGCATCATCCGCAGCGTGCCTTCCACCAGCGACGTTTTGCCGGCGGCCGAACTGCTCTGGATCAGCACCGAGAGCGGGCGGGGCAGCAGCCGGGAGACGCAGGCCAAGTAGCAGACCAGCTTGCCCGTTTCCTCGCCGACCAGGGAGCAGGCCTCGTAGTCCTCGAGAATCCGCTCCAGTAGCCGGGGATCTTTCAAGAACGTCAGGGCCGCTTGGCGTTGGTCCTCGGTCATCTCGGGCACCGTCGGGTGCTGCCGCTCGAGCGCCTCGCGCCGCAGGGCGTCCTGCTCCGCCTCCAACGCCAGCAGCACCCGCCCCAGGTCGTTCTTGACCGTGTCGGGCTCCAGACCGAGCTCGGCGGCCCCCTCCGTGACGAACGCCCGCCGCGAGCGGGCGCTGTAGAGATCAAGCGTATCGAGATGCACTCGCTCGCCGCGAGTGACCCCCAGCGTCACTCGCAGCCGCTGACCGCCCCGCTGGCGGCGGAGGCCTCGCACGCGCCAGTGACGATCGTCGAAGGTGAAGGTGCCGGAGTCGTCGTGGGACGGGGTCTGCTCGCGCATGATCTGGGACCTTTCACGGCGGTGATGAAACGAGCACTGACAGCGCGCACCGGGAGCGCGGCATCAGACAGGGACTAAAAAAGAGTTCGGACAACAGACGCATGGCCGACGGGCCCGGCGACGC
>CAZJYN010000159.1:0-2022 GCA_964550285.1 uncultured Rubrivirga sp. | reverse complement strand
TCTGGACGGCCGAACTCATCCCGTACGACTCCTGGCGCGCCCGGATGTGGCTACCCACCTGGATTTGAGAACACTCGATGACTTCAGTCGCCCTGGAGCCCCAGTCTGCTTCTTGCCTGTGTGATTAGTGGATGCAAGCGCGTACGCCATTGCGGCAGATCGACGGAGAGCGTCTCCCACGTGAGCGGTCTGCTGATCTCGTCGTACTGGTGAATGATGAAGTTGCGATTTGCGACCGCTAACGACCATTCGATTCCTTCAGGAGCCACCACATCCATCGCCTGGAGGCGTCTGGCTGCTTCGCCAAGTTTCATCATGATGGAGTCACCGGCCTCCTGAAGCAGCACATCCCCGAAGTAAGCCGCTTCACCTTGAACAACGATGGCTTGCGCGCGATCAAGCCACCCTTCTATGTGGATGAACTCCTTAGCGATCCGCAGCTCCATCACAAGAGCATCGCTTCGCGCTTTATGTCGTCATCGATTGTCGGCTTCAGGCCGCGGTAGTCAATGAGGTCGATGTCTCGGCCGAGTACGTCTTCCAGCAATTGCTTGAAACGAAGAAAATCGAATGACGAAGCTTTGGGCGGTGATTGGACCAGTAGATCGATATCGGAGTCGTGTTGCGCTTTTCCCCTTGCGACCGATCCGAAGACAGCGAGGCGTGAGTAGCCGAACTGCTTGGCCACAGCCACCAAGACTGGGCCGGCAGCTTCGATCAGCGCCTCAGGATGAACGTCGTCTAGATCAGGTGCGTTCTTCAGTTGCTGACTGATGGCCGGTTGGCTGACCCCCACGGCTTCGGCTATCTCACGTTGACTCAAGCCGGTAGCGCCGAGAGCGCGCAGCGCCAACACTCGACGTACACGCACTATGTCTTCCTCGCGTCGTGCCTCTTGGTACTCCGCCAGCAAAGTCATAAGACAACCTTATCGCGTGAACGAGGATCCCACCGAGGCGGGATCACCGGAATAGCGATGAAAAAGTGGAGCTGAGGGGATTCGAACCCCTGACCTTCTCATTGCGAACGAGACGCGCTACCAACTGCGCCACAGCCCCAAGCGAGGGGAAAGGGTAGCAGCAGGAGCCTTACTCGCCGGCTGCGCGCCGGGTTTCCTCGGGGTGGTCGGTGTACACCGCGGGCAGCTCGGAGGTGCTGTCGATGTCGTTACTGGCACCATCTGCTTGCAGGGCGTACCGATCATCGTTGAGGTCATCGACCGTCACCCGTGGGCGTCGCATCGTCCTAGCGGCTTCGACCATCGCTTCACCGGACCAGTCACGGTCGCGCTCGATCGGACGGCGCACGCGGGTGGCGCGGGGAGCGTTGACGTAGGTGGGCAGCGTGGTGGGCACGGCAGACCAATCATCTGCAGCGGACTCGCTCTCGCCCTCCCAGGGATCCCACGACAAGAAGTCGTCCATCGCCGCTGCGACTTGGGCGTCGCGGCTGCGCTTGGTGCGCGGGCGTACCCCGCGGGAGCGGGGGTAGGCCACATCGGCGACTTCGTCGTTGTAGGCGATCTCGCGGTAGTCGTCGTCGTAGTACTCGTCTTCCTCGGCAACCTCGTAGTAACCAGCCCGAGCCGATGCGCGCGCCGGTGCCACCTGACCACGCTTAGACGATGTGACCGCAGCAGCGATCACATACGCGAGCACGATGACCGCCAGCACGATCGGGGCAATCCGGGGAACCAACCCGAAGATAGCCAGCACCAGCATCAATGCCAGGGCACCGCTGAGCACCCCCATGATGATGGCGCGCCGCTTCGCCGCGACCTGCCGGGCGATTTCGCGGGGGTCGTCGAAGGCGTACGGCGCGGTGGCCTGCCGTCGGTTGCGACCCTTGTCCTTGCCTTTGTCCTTGCCGAGGGTCTTCATCGCCGAAGAGAAACGAGCCGTCGAGCGCACCTCGCTGATCTGATCGTGCCGGCGCAGCCAGATCGGGATGAGGACGGCAGCCCATAGGGCGATGATCACTACATAGATCAAGCCCGTCACAAACGCACACGCTATGCGCAAA
>CAZJYN010000158.1:0-2026 GCA_964550285.1 uncultured Rubrivirga sp. | reverse complement strand
CGTCACGGCTCACCTTCGCCAGTGCTGCCGCGGCGGTCATCGCCGCACGCGAACCAGGTCAAAAGCGAACATCGACCACCGACGAGATCGATCGACTCCTGAGTACGGGGTGCTAGTACCCCCATTCGCGCGCGATTAGCCAACTAACGGCAAAGGTGTGCTCAACTCCGTCTGCAGCAACACTCAACGGAGGACGACATGAAGCGAGCAGTCGCATTTCTCGGAGCCTTGGCTATCGGCGCCGCAACCATTGTGCAGGCGGCCCCAGCCCAGGCTGACGATCCCCGAGACACTCTCCAAAGACAATACGTTTTGTCAGCGTTGAATCCTGTTACGGGTCGCTACGACGGGTTTGTGCAGCCGGGCGATGTCTACCAGGTCGTCTTCCCCGGGAGGGATATCGCGGATCCTCAAAGGGAACGAACCCTGCTCCATCACATTGGTTCGTTCCGTAATGTCGTCTGGGGCTGGGTCCAAAGTCCAGATGAGTGCACAGCACCAACACCGAAGGACCGGTTCGGGATGGAAGCGCCTCCATCATCGTGGAGCCAAGCGCGTAGCAGCACGGTGTGGACCCGCGATCCAACCGACCCCGAAATCAACAGAACGCGGGACTACTACGCACCAGCAGAGTCTGGAACCCAAGGTGACGTGACCATCGACATCGAGATTACCGAGGACATGCGTGATCGCTGGCTCTGTGCTTACCAGTACTGGATCGTCAAGTACAGGAATCGATCCGATTCGCGATTTACCGGCTACGAGTTGTATCGAAGCGATGCCGTGGTTGGCAAGAACGTACCGACGCCACCCCAGCAGCAAACCCTGTTCCCCCGCGCTCCCTACGTGTCGTCATTGGAGGAAAACGGCGGCATCTACCCGGGAGCCCGCGTTCAGATCATTGGACAGACGGCAGCAAATTTCTTCGATGAAACAGTTACCGGACGTTACTTCGTACTCGGGTACACCTCGTCGGCCACACCGGCGACCTGCTCGACCGGGGGCACGCCTGGGCTCGGTGAGGTCGCCAACGTCACTATTGGTGGCTCTGGCCAGGTCGGCATTACACGCGAGATCCCGGCCGGTACCGCCGGTAAATACCTGTGCCTGCAGCAAGGCTTGCAAACTGACAGGACCAACGGGGAAATACTCACCAGTGAACCGGTGACCACACTGGTGGAAAGGGCGGCCCCGTCAGTACCGCAGGCATTGAACCTCGGGACTGCGTTGGAGAGGCTGACCGCGGCCACGCAGCGCCTGCAACGGGTTCAGGGACAGCCGAGCGTCGATCAGGCTGCTCTCGCTGCTGCTGCCGCTGAGGCCGAGGAAGCGCGCCGACAAGCAGAGGCGGCCGCTGCCCGGGCGCAGGCGCGGGCCGCACAGGCGCAAGCCCAGGGTCAGGCTCCTGCCGCAGGCGCACCGTCGGCGGCGCAGATCGCCGAGGTGCAGCAGGCAACAGAGGCTGCTACTACCGCGGTCGAACAGGCCATCGGTGGTGCAACTGCTGGGGCGAGCAAGGCCACGGCCTTGACCGCCTTGGCCACCGCAACCGGCTTCGATCCGTTCACTACGCCGGTGTTGCAGGCTCGCGAGAAGAACGGGTCCGGTATCTCCATCGAGGTGACCGCCCCGGACTCGATCCAGCAGAAGAAGCGCCTGTTCACGAAACTCGATGTGAAGGATCCAGCAACGCGCGGCGGAATGCGCCAGTACTTACTGGATCTGAACGGAGCGACACCTCGATTGCTCCTCAAGCGCTCCGGCTTCGTGCCAGACGGTGTAGAGAACAAGCGTTACTGGATCAGTAAGAACTTCCAGCCGGGAACGTACGGACTCCTGACGACCTTCATGCCCTCAACACCGGGCATCCAAGGCGTAGCGGTGTACGACACCATCGAGGTAACGGAAGCCCCGAAGAAGAAGGGCAAGAAGAAGAAAAAGAAGAATCGGAACTGACGATGGACTAGTCGGCGGTAGCGTCCCGGCTGATGCGGATTCCATGGGTCGAGGGCAGTTGGCTGAACGA
>CAZJYN010000157.1:0-2130 GCA_964550285.1 uncultured Rubrivirga sp. | reverse complement strand
CTTCGCGCGGCGGTTGCCAGGACTGATCAGCAGGCATCCGCCAGTAGCCCACAACTCGTGCCTGCCGTGGCCAATCCGGCGGCTGCGGAATCACCGCTGGACTGACACCCACCACAGTCGGCAGAGCGCGCAAACGTCGAAGGCTCTGCCTACTGGACTGGATCGGCAGCCCAAGACGTTCGGCTTCCGCGCCCATGATCTGCACCATCGGCCCGGACCCCATCCGGTTGAGGGCATCGACAGCCCAGTGACCGAAACGCTGCCCGACGGATCCGAGCCTTGACCAGCCCGGCTGCCACAGTGGGGGCAACGTACGAGTCGGCAAGGACGGGAAGATCGAGGCGACCGCCGCGGGGACCCCGCGCTGATGGGCGAAGGGGGCAGCCCAGGCCATCGAATAGTCCAAGACGACCTTGTCCGAGGAGTCGATGCAGTACGTGATCGCGCGTGCGAGTTGCGAGGTGAAGTACGGCAGCGCCTTTCCGTAGAAGCCAGCTATCGAACGAATGCCACGACCCGGCTCACGGAACGCTCGGCCCTCCTCCGTCTCATAGAAAGCTCGGGTATCACCTGGCATCGGGTAGAAACTCATGCCGCGATCGATACAAATCGAGCGGTAGTTCATGTGCGTGGCCATGCGTATGTCCACACCCTGCTCGACCAGCCCGGTCGCCAACGCAATCATCGGATCGACATCACCGTTGGTGCCGACGGTCAGAACCGTGATCCGCATGGCCAAACCCCACTACGGCCGCGACGGTGCGGCAGCCAATGCATCGATGATCTCCGCAACGCTGAGATCGGATCGCGCCTTACCGTCGGTTTCCAACAGCGCTTCTAGTTCCAAGACGACATTGAGCCGATCTTCCGTGGTAGCCAATACGTGCACGATGTCAACGGACGACAACTGCAGATCGGCTACCAGCATGGTGGAGTCGGTGATCTCCGCGTCGTCGTAGCCCAAGCCGAGGACAGTCGCGCCAAGGACGTCGGAGAGGGTCTGCCGGACGATCTCAGCGCTCACGATGCCTTCCCCGCATCCGCCGCAATCACCGGTCGCTTCAGGAAATAGGTCCAAAAACCGGAGTCGACATGCAACTTGCGCTTCACCCACCACCACATCCCGGTTTGCGCGACGATCATGCTGATCAGCGTGGCGAATGCCGCACCGACCATGTCGAATGCAGGCACCAGCACGATCAAGAGAGCAATATCCAAGAAGATTTGCGCGCCGTAGATGACGGTGACGTCTTTCCCTCGGCCGGTCATGATCAATAGGTAACCGCTCGGACCGAACGCCAGTGAGATGAATTGCGCAACCAGCAAGATCGCCAGTGGCACTCGGGCGTCGGCGAAGCCTTCACCGTACAAGCGCAAAATCGGTCCCGCGGCGAGCAAGATCGCGGCAACCAAGACGATCGCCGGAATCAAGATGAGCCGGAAGTAGTTGCGCACCACGAACTGCACCAGGTCAACTCGACCGACCGCGAAGAACGGCGCGAAGAACGGGACAGCGCCCGCATACGCGGCTGAAGGCAGATTTCCGAGAATCTCCGCGACGGTGATTGCGGCGGAATAGGCCGCCACGGTGTCGCTTCCCTTGATGATTGCCAATGCGTACAAGTCAGCGCGGTACAGCAAGATCACCAAGGCGGACATCAAGAGCACCGGCGGCCCGGACTTGACCCAGATCTTCCAATCGGCCATGTCGATGGCCACACTGGTGCGGAAGCCCTTGGGCAGGCCGCCGCGCATGCCGAACCACTGCAGGAACAGCGCTAGCAGCGTGGTTGCGACCAGCACCAGCATCAGATCACCGGTGGTCAGGGAGTTGAACGCAGCCACCGCGATTCCCGCGGCAGCCATTGACAACAGCGGAGCAACGAGTTGCCCGGGGAACGCACTCCATCCCGGACGCGCGAGGTTGACCAGGAAAGAGCCCCACAACTGACTCATACCCAAGATGCCTGCGAACACGCCGCCAAGAACAACTGCGCGGAAGTCGTCCCCGGCATCACGGTCCAAGAACGCCAGGCCAAGGGCCAAAATCGCGATCAAGATGCTGATGCCGATCGTGACCGCACTCGACGCGACGATCAGTCCGCGTACTTTGCTGAAATCGTTCTTTTG
>CAZJYN010000156.1:0-2146 GCA_964550285.1 uncultured Rubrivirga sp. | reverse complement strand
AGGGGGACTGGCCTTCGGATCGGGTTCCGGTGGAGTCCCTCCGGTTGTGGGATACCGGGACCTCGTGGTTGCAGATCGAGGCGAATCGCGGGCGGTATGACTGGCGGTTGTTGGATCGGGCGCTGGAGACGTCGTCGTCGGCGGGTGTCGATGACGTCCTGATGGTGCTGGGACCCACGCCGGTATGGAATGCCAGCACCACGCGGGGTGTGCAGTATCCGGTGCCGGGGGCGGCGTCGGTGCCGCGGTCCTTCGCTGCGTGGGATGAGTTCGTCGAGGCGCTGGTGGATCGGTATGCCGGGCAGATCACGGCGTACCAGATCTGGAACGAGGCCTCCTTGAAGATGTTCTGGCGGGGGAGCCCGGAGCAGATGGCCGAGTTGACCGAGCGGGCGTATCGGATCATCAAGGAGCGCGATCCTGAGGCGCTGGTGGTGGGGGCGAGCACCACGGTGCGGCTGCCGGGGGCGTATTCACGTTTCTTTCCCGCGTACCTGGAGCAGTTGGCGGCGCGGGATTGGCCGGTGGATGTGCTGGCGGTGCACTCCTATCCCACGGGGGTGCAAGATCCGCTGGCGCGCTCGCGGAACCTGCGGCAGGTGGCGCAGACGCTGGATGAGTTGGACGTGCCGGATCTGCCGGTATGGGACACCGAGTTGAACTACGGGCTGGCCGGGCCGGGGGATATTCCCAAGACGGAGATCGTGGGCGATCAGGCGTTGGTGTGGACGGTGCGGACCATGCTGGATTCGCTGCGGTTCGGGGTGGATCGCACGTATTGGTACATCTGGACACCGGAGCCGTATGACCTGCTGGGGATGCAGCTGACCAATCGCTCGGGGGCAGCGTCCGGGCTGCGGGTGATCGATTCCTGGGTTGCCGGTGGTGAGTGGGGCGGGTGCTCGGTGGATGGGCTGGTGAACTCGTGCCTGGTGCGCAAGGACGGGGAAGTGGCCGAGTTGCTGTGGGCGGACTTCTTCGGGGGAGAGGCTGGCGGCTTTGATCCTGGCGCGGAGGTGTGCGATGCGCTGGGTTCGTGCACTGTGGTTGGTGAGGATGGCGTGGTTGCCGTGACCGGGGATCCGGTGCGGGTGGCGCCGGCGCGGGAGTTCGAGGAAGTGGCGCAGCCTTGATCGAGGGCCGTCAGGCCATGTTGTAGCTCTCAGGTCTTGATGTAATGCTCGCGGGCCGCCCCGGTGGTCACGGCCCCTGATCGGTGATCACGGACTCGGCGGCTTCCTGGAGCGCACGGGCCAGAGCCTTGTTGTTGCGCACGATCACGGTCGTGGGGTAGGCCCTGCAGAGCTCGGCAAAGACATGATCACCACTGAGCACGATGAAATGTGTATACCCGATAGAGGCGAGGTGTTCCGCCTGCTCCAGCAGAGCCAGGTCGGCCGCATTCGGGCTAGGTGTCACCACTGCGCTCGGAATCGATAGCTCGTGAAGGAGATGCACGTAGTGACCGATCACCCATGATGGGGCAACGGCGATGCAGTAGTCGGCGTCCTGGATAAGGGATAGGACTCGACGCAGAATGGGCCGCGCTTGATCTGGACTGAGCAGCCCCTTCGAACCGAAGAGAAAGTTCTCAAGATCAATGAGAACGGCCGAACCTCGCTGGCTTGGTTGGTCCGAATGGGCCACATGGCCTCCCACTTCTGCATTGCCTTTCGCAAATGTAGGTCGTGGGTGTGACATTGCTTTGCGCAGAAACGACGGTGGCGGGGCCCGAAGGCCCCGCCACTCCTGGTGTCGTCGTCGTTGTTCTTGTTTGTCTGTTAGTCGACGAAGTACCAGCTGACTTTGTAGCGGGTAGCGGACAGTGGGCGAAGGACGACCTCGCCGCGGACCCCGGAGTATTCGCCGGTGCCACCGATGATCGCGTGGGTGATCTTCTTGCGCGGGGGAGTGCCGGCGTTGGCGGTGACGAGGGATGTTGTGTAGATGGTGTTCTTGCCGACCTCGAATGCGAGCGTCGTCTGTCGGTTTTGCCGGCCACCGGGAATGGCAACGGCGGCAGTGATCTGGCTGGTGGCGTAGGTGCCGACGGCTTCGCCGCCGCGGGTCTCGCTGATGGTGCCGTTGGTAACGGTGATGTCGCCGGTGTTGTCGCCGTCGCCCTTGATGTCGATGACCTCGCGGT
>CAZJYN010000155.1:0-2162 GCA_964550285.1 uncultured Rubrivirga sp. | reverse complement strand
CGCCGCCGAGCCAGCAGATCCCCGCCACCACATGCCCACCATTCGATCCTAGGAAACGTTATTGAGGGTCCTCGACGGGTGGCTTCGATGCGACCTCGGGGATCGAATCCTGCGTCAGATAGGTCGTGGTCGAGGGGAATGCGATCGCCGTTCCCACCTCATCGACAACCTGCATGATGAGAACCAACAGTTCTTGCTGGGTGACCATGAACGTGTGGAAACTGTTGGTCTCCACCAGGGCACGTACCTCGATATCGATCGAGGAAGCACCGAATTCGGCGATGGTCACCCGCGGGAGTTCCTGCTCATCTCGCACCAGTGGATGCTGGCGGAAACGGGAATCGATGCCCGTCACCAATTTCCGTAACTGCTCACCGGTGGTCTCGTATCGAACCCCGACCGTGTGCAAGAACAACGATCCGCGGCGCTCGGTGACATTGGTGATCTGGGCCTTCATGACATCGGCATTGGGCACTGTAAGTAGTGAGCCGTTGACCAGTCGAATGCGGGTGGAACGCTGCCCGATTTGCTCCACCGTCCCAGTGATCCCTCCGAACGTTACGAAGTCCCCGACCCGGAAGGGCTTGTCCGCGAACAAAGTAAAGCCCCCGATCAGGTTCTCCAAAGTGCTTTGGGCTGCAAGACCAGCAACCAGACCGCCGACACCCAGCCCAGCAATCAAGCCCAGAGCCGGAATACCCAAGCTATTGGCCCCGACGAGCAGGACGAGCACCGCAACGAGAAGGCTGATCAACCGTGACAGCAAACGCACCAAAGGCTCATTCGCTTCCTGCCCGCGCTTCTTGGAAAGCGCAATGACCCACTCGCCAATCACGCGCACCAACAGCCAAGCGAGCCAAGCAAGGGCGATGATGATGATGGCTGCACTGGTACGCAGCACGATCTGAGCGAAAACGCCGCCGTGGTTGACCTGCACCTCCATGTAATCGCGGCCCAAGATCGTCAACACGATGAGTAACACGGGTGTCGACAGCCGCAGCACGAATGCAGGAACTCCTTGCCGAATCCTGCGAGTCGCGACGAACCGGTACCACAGCGACGTCGCCGCGATGACCAGCGTAAGGACAAGTACGCCAGCGACCACCTTCCACAAGGGGTTACCGAGCACCTCGCGCTGGAAGCCATCGGGGAGCGCATTGATGATGCCCATCGGAACCCAGCGACCGGACTGATCGGTATCCAACGCCCGCCAATCCGTGATCTGGGCCGATTCGACAAGCACGGGCTCGTCTTCGACCTCAGCGCGCCACTGCGGCAAGTTGGCAACCGTCTGCGCGGAGAACACCCAAGCACCAGGGCGCAGTTCGTCGTCGAGTCGAATGATGGTGATCTCGGTCCCCGGTAGTACCCAGCGCGTCAATTCCTCCGCCTCGGCTTGCTCGGCGTCTGGAATACTCAAGGGCGCAGGTAGGGGGATCCGATTCAAGATGTCGGCCAGCGAAGTGAAGGACTGCTGCAACGTTTGCTCGCGTGCAGCTTCCGGCACCTCCGATAGGTCGAATAAGGGGCCGGTCCTGGCCACCTCCTCGACGACCTTGGATCGATTCTCGGCGGAACGATCCGCCAAAGCGGCGAGCGTGATCTCCTCGACCGACTGGGTCTGCTCTATGAAGGAAGCCAAAGTGGCCCTGGGACTTGTCGTGTCCAAGGGTTCGAGCGGGCTCGCCGCCGTCGCACCTGTCGCTGCGCCCACGACAGCACCGGAAACGGTGAAGACACCTGCGATTGCGACGGCAAGAATGCGGCGGACAACCAGCAGATTGGATCTCAGCATAACCGCTCAAGCCTAGGCGAGCCATCGGCCTCGGCAACGGGACGGGCAAATATGCTGTCGACGGTTTCGATCGGCACCTTGCCTCAGTTCAGGTAAACGAATTCAGCGTCGAACAAACGTCAGGAGCGAACCATGCGCCCGATTGTGGTCGGCATGGGGGTTGGAGCCGCTTTGCTTGTCGGTGCCTGTGGTGGAAGCGAATCGTCATCCCCCGAGCTGTCACTCGATCCCGCGACGCGTGAGTCCACCGACGCACCCGCTCAGGCGGGAGACCAACCCGCGCCGTCTCAAGACGAGCTTGGAGAACCGCGACCGGATCGACCCGTGGACCTGCCCTACTTCTATGGATTCGGGTGCGAAGGTGCGG
>CAZJYN010000154.1:0-2162 GCA_964550285.1 uncultured Rubrivirga sp. | reverse complement strand
CTGAGTTGTCTGGTGAGTTGTCGGGTTCGTCGTTGGTCGATGGCACGGGCTGATCGTGCCAGGGGTGGAGGTGTGGGACCCGAGGGGATGCGCGACGGGGGGTTGGCGCATCCCCTCGGGAGCTTGTTGTTTCGCCAGAGGGCAGTCGGCTAGCTCGCCTGGGTGGGGCGGAAGAGGTACTGACCGTTCGGCTCGCCTTGGATGGTGCCGCCGGCGAGCACGTGCTGGCCGCGAACGAAGGTGTCGGTCACCTTGGCGGTGAGCTCGAAGCCTTCGAACGGCGTGTATTCCTGCTCGGATTCGGAATCCTCAGCGCGCACCGTCCAGGTGACGTTCGGATCGACGAGCGCGATGTCGGCATCGTGACCCGGCGCGATCTGACCCTTGGAATGCAGACCGAAGCGCTCGGCGGGGTTGTGCGCGGTGAGCGCGGCGATGCGATCGAGGCCCAGCCCGCGCTTGGTGCCTTCGGTGACCATGCCGGCGAGCAGGTACTCGGTGCCACCGAAGCCGGACTTCGCGACGAAGACGTCATCGCGCGGATCACCGAACTTCATCTCGTCCTTGCAGCAGGCGTGATCGCTGACCACCCAGTCGACGTCACCCTTGAGCAGGTGCTCCCACAGCGCTTCGACGTCCTCGCGGGGGCGCAGCGGCGGGTTGACCTTGCCGCCGATGCCGCTGGCGGTGTGGATATCGGCGAGCAGGTGGCCGATGGTCACCTCGCGGCGGAAGTTCACGTGCGGGAAGGTCGCCTGCATCAGCATCGCCGCTTCCATCGCCTTCGCGCTGGTCAAGTGCAGCAGGTTGATGTTCGGCAGTTGCGTCTCGTGCGCGAGGTAGGACGCGATGGTGATCGCCAGGCCCTCGGAGTGCGGGGGGCGCGAGTGGTGGTAAGCCTCCAGGCCGGAGTACTCACCGGATTCCTCGACCATCTTGGTGTAAGCGGTCATGATCTCGGCGGTCTCGCAGTGCAGGCTGAGGGAGATGTCATCGGCCATGTCCGGGTACATCTCGCGGGCCTTTTGGATGCCGCGCATCACGAACTCGAAGTGCGCGTAGTCATACCGCTCGCCTTCGGGGATCATCAAGAACTCGTTCTGGCTGGTCGAGCGGCCGTGCAGGCCGTGGCTGCCGTAGAACATGAAGATCTTGAAGCTGGTCACGCCATCGCGGGTGATGATCTCGGGGATCTCGTCGATGTGCGATTTGCTCATCGGTGCGAGGTGGAAGGCGTAATCGACGTAGGCGTTGCCATCGCAGGCCTCGAGCACCTTGGGGAAGAAGTCCTTGTACGGGCCGCCCTGGTTCAAGTAGTACTGGCCGGTGCGGATGTAGGTGATGGAAGACGTGACACCGCCTTGTGCGCAGGCGCGGGATTCGGAGACCGCGTCCTCGGCCAGCGGGTTGTAGATGCCCCAGTGCTCGTGCGCGTCGACCACACCGGGGAAAGCGAGCAGACCCTTGCCGTCGGTCACCTCGGCGGCCTCGGAAGTGTCGATGCCCGATGCGACCTCGACGATCTTGCCGTCGGCGATGGCGATGTCCGCATCCAGCGGTTCGGGGTTGTCGTGCCGGACCACCCGGACGTTGGTGATGACGCGATCGAACTTCATTGCTGTGTCCCTTCACTCGGCTGGGGGCTTGCTTGGGTGATTCCGGTCTCGGCGAGGTCGTTCCAGACCTCCTGGCGGACGATGCGTCCGTCGCGCAGGGTGAAGACGTCGATGTAGCGGATGCCTTCGAAAGGCGTGCCGTCGAGCTTCTCTCCGTAGAGCGTGCCGATGCTGGTGACGACCTGTTCTTGTGTGCCATCGGGTGCGGTGCGCTCACCCACCGAGTAATCGGTGCGGTGCTTCTTCACCCAGGCGTAGCGGCCCTTACTGGCCTGTGCCATCTCCTGCAGGTTGGCGTAGTTGCGGTTGCCGGGAAAGATCAGTTGCACACCATCGGCGAGATAGTCGGTGGCTTCCTCGAGCCGGCGGTCTTCGCACAACTGCAGGTAGGCATCGATCGCTTGGGCTGCCGGATGCTGGTGGTTGCTCATGCCTGTTCGCCTTCGGGTCCGATGCCGAGTTTGCGGGGATCGTTCACGTGCTCGGCAAGCGGGTAGACGGTGATGTCCATCCATGGGTACAGCGGCAATGACGAAAGCTTCTCGT
>CAZJYN010000153.1:0-2163 GCA_964550285.1 uncultured Rubrivirga sp. | reverse complement strand
CTTGGCGGCTTGCAGCATCAGGCGGGCCACGTCGGTTACCTCGACGCCCTCGGCTTGGCCATCTTGCTGTCGGGAGGCGACGGCGTCGCTCATCATCACCGAGCAGAACGGGCAGGCCACCGCGACGGTCTGCGCGCCGGTGGCGATGGCTTCGTCGGCTCGGGTCTTGTTGACCGCGGTGCCGATCTTCTCCTCCATCCACATGCGTGCCCCACCGGCACCGCAGCAGAAGGACTGCTTGCCATGGCGTGGCATCTCGGTGAGTGCGCCGCCGGCATCGCCGATGAGTTCGCGTGGCGGTGTGATGACGTCGTTGTGTCGACCCAGGTAGCACGGATCGTGATACGTGACCGAGCGGTCGACCGACTTGACGGTCTTGAGCTTGCCGTCGTCCACGAGCTTGTTGAGCAGCTCGGTGTGGTGCACGACCTCGTAGTGGCCGCCCATCTGGGGATACTCGCGCCCCAGGGTGTTCAAGCAGTGCGGGCAGGTGACGACGATCCGCTTGGCCTTGATCTCGTTGAGCACTTCGACGTTTTGCATCGCCTGCATCTGGAATAGGAACTCGTTGCCTGCACGCCGTGCAGGATCTCCGTTGCAAGTCTCGCCTTCGCCGAGCACCATGAACTCGACGCCGGCCATCTGCAGGAGCTCGGCGACGGCCTTGGTGGTCTGCTTCGCGCGATCCTCGTAGGCACCCGCGCACCCGACCCAGAACAGGTACTCGACATCGGCCGGGATCTCATCTTCCCCGTCCATGCCGAAGACACGCACCGGGAAGTCGACCTCCTCGATCCAGGCATTGCGATCGGAAGCGTTCATGCCCCACGGGTTGCCCTTGGTCTCGATGTTCTTGAACAACCCATTGAGCTCGTTCGGGAACTCACTGGCCATCAGCACCTGATAACGGCGCATGTCCACGATGTGGTCGACGTGCGCGATGTCCACCGGGCACTGCTGCACGCAAGCCCCGCAGGTAGTGCAGCTCCACAGCACATCCGGGCTCATCACGCCGCCGGAAGTCTGCGCCCACGGATCACCCTCGCCGTCGGCGATGAGTTGCCGCTCGGCGATCTGCAGGACGTCCTCGTGCAAATCGGCGCGTGCGTCGCTAGAGGCTTTGAGCCACGGGGCAGCGGCGTGCGATTGCTCGCGCAAGGCGAGAGTCAGGAGTTTCGGGCTGAGTGGCTTCTCGGTGTTCCACGCCGGGCACTGGCTTTGGCAGCGACCGCATTCGGTGCAGGTATTGACGTCGAGCAACGCCTTCCACGTCATGTCGCCGATCGTGCCGACGCCCAAGCTGGCGTCGTCGTCGAGATCGTCGATGTTCTCGAAGTCGATCGCTTCACCTTTGATCGCGATCGGCTGCAGCGGACCGAGTGCGGGCTTGCCGTCCGCGTTGCGCTGGAACCAGACATTGAAGAAAGCCAGGAAGCGGTGCCACGCCACGCCCATAGTGGGCTGGACGGCGACGGTGATGAGCCAAGCCAGCGACACGGCGATCTTGATGAACGCCATGATGACGATGGCTGTTTCGAGTGCGGAAATCGACACCGAAGTGAACGCGGAGCCGATCCAGGCGGTGAGCGGGAAGTTCGCGATAGTCGCCCAGGACTCACCCTGCTCGGTGCCCAGTGCGTACTCCAGTGCACGAATCGAGATGACGGCGACACCGACGACCAGGATGGTGATCTCGACGTAGTACGCCTGCCACATCGTCGATCCGTAGAAGCGCGAATTGCGACCCCGCGAACTCGGCAATTGCGATATTCGAGTCCCAATAAGGAACAAGATCGAGATGACCATCAACCACGCGAGCGATTCGACCAGCCAGTTGAAGGGCGGGAAGTGGCCGATAAGCGGTAATGCGAAATCGGGGTTGAGCAGCTGACCGTAGGCCGTGATGAGCGTGAGGAACAAGACGAAGAAGGCAACTAGGACGACCCAGTGCGAAGCGGCGACGATGGCGCCGACCGGTTGCTGCTTCAGCCTGCTCGCGAGCAGGGTTTCGCGCAGCAATGTGGTGGTGCGCTGGCCCGGGTTGTCCGAGCGGGAGACCGGCTGACCGCCGGCGTAGGTGCGCACCATCGATGCGAGGGTGCGCCCGAACATCGCGAACGCCACGATGGTGGCGAGTGCGGCCACGATGATGATGGCCGTTTG
>CAZJYN010000152.1:0-2171 GCA_964550285.1 uncultured Rubrivirga sp. | reverse complement strand
TGCGCAGCATCTCGGCGAAGGCGAACGTGGCGAGCGCGAAGTAGGTGCCGCGCAGCTTGTAGCGGAAGCACAACCACCCGACGATCACGCCGTAGATCGCGGCCACTCCCATACCGACGACCATCCCGATCCAAGGGCTGATGCCGAAGTTGACCAGCAGGATCGAGGACGAATAGCCACCGATTCCGAAGTACGCCGCATGACCGAAGGAGAACATGCCGCCGAAGCCGCTCATGATGTTCCACGACATTCCCAGCATCGCGAAGATGAGCACGCGGATGGCGACGGCTTCTTGGCCTTGGTCGAGCAACAACGGCAGTGGGAAGGCGAGGACGACGAGGACGATCACCGCGATGATGTTCGCGTCGAAGAATCGCCGCTTACGCAGCGGAGATGGCACGGTCTGGACCAATGTCTCGCTCATGTCAGGATCCGCTCGAGAACAGGCCCTGCGGGCGCAGGAACAAGATCAACACGAACACGATGAACACACCGAGCAGGTTGCTTTGGTCGGGGAACAAGATGCCTCCGAACTGTTCCGCTAGGCCGACGATCAAGCCCCCGAAGAGCGCGCCGAGGACCTTGCCGAGGCCGCCGAGGACCACGATCACGAAGGCGGTGATGTTGAAGACTTCACCTGCCACCGGTGTGATCGACACGATCGGCGAGACCATCGTTCCCGCGGCACCGGCGCACGCGATACCGAGCGCGAAGGTGATGGTGTAGATGCGTTTGGTGTTGATGCCGACCAGCTTCGCGCCGGTGGGATTCGAGGCGACGGCGCGGATCGCGGTGCCGATCGGGGTGCGCTGCAACATGATGAACAGCGCTAGGGCGAGCACCATGGCTCCGATGAAGGCGATGACTCGGGACTGCGTAGCTACCGCGCCGAAGATGTTGAAAACGCGATCTTGTGAAGTTCGCACCGATTGCGGGTTGCCGCTGAAGATAAGCAGCAGGGTGTTCTCGATGAGCAGGCCGATACCCAACGTCAGCAGCAGCGTGTTGGCATGGCTTTCACCCATGGCCCGGTTGATGATGAACTTCTGGATGGCGATGCCCAAGAGCAACAATGACGGCACGCTGACAATCAGCGTCAGGTAGGGATTCCAGCCGAAGTTGGACGACATCACGTAGGTGACGTACATCCCCAGGGTGACGAAGGCACCGGTTGCGAAGTTGATGATGTGCAGCACGCCGAAGATCAAGGTCAGGCCCAGCGCCACGAGCCCGTAGACCCCACCGGCGAGCAACCCGGTTACCAGCGCCTGGGTCAGGATCAGGCCGCTGCCGTCGGTGCGCAGGAAGGCCAGGAAGAAGACGACCGCCGCGATCGCGATGGTGACCAGGATCGGGCGGAGATTTACCGGGATGCCGCGGCTCGGTGCCTCGGCTTCGGTGGCCGGGGACGGCGCCTGGGTGGCCGACATGTCATCCCTTCTGCTGTTCACGGTTCCGCGTCACCGTCACCGGTGGCACGGGGCGGGGGTATGGCCCTCGGTGGGCCCGACGGGATCTTCCGCCGGGCCCACCGAGTAGTTCGGCCGGTGTTACTTGGTCTCGCCTAGTTGAAGCGCGGCGCGTTTTCGGCCACGTTCTCCGGGTAGACCTGGACGATCGCGTCGTCTTGCACCTGCATCACGATCGGGCTGCCGTTGACGTTCTCACCGGTCTCGTCGAATTGGATCGGACCGACGGTCGCTAGCAGTGAGTCCAGGTTGGTCTCGGCGATAGCGTCACGCAAAGCGATCGGATCATCCGAGCAGGACTGCTCGAGCGCGTTTGCGATCACCCGCACTGCTTCGTAGGAGTGCGTGGCGGAGGTCTTCATTTCCTCGCCGTAGCTCTCCTCGAAGCGAGTGGCGATGTCCTGCGTGGTCGGGTTCGTCACGTCGAGGTGGTAGTTGACGTTGAAGTAACCCTCGCCAGCACCCGCGACATCCGCCGGGAAGGACGGGTTGTCGAACGCGCCCTGGGCGATGCCGTAGATGAGCTTGGCGCCCGGATCGACCGCGTTGATCGCCTCGGTGGCCAGCACGCCATCGCCGTAGTAGCCGGTAACCACGATGACGTCGGGGGCCGCAGCCTTGACCTCGGTCATCTCAGTGGTCAGGTCCGTCACGCCGAAGGCGTCGTAGGAGATGACCGGATCGACGGTCCAGCCGTATTCG
>CAZJYN010000151.1:0-2195 GCA_964550285.1 uncultured Rubrivirga sp. | reverse complement strand
GCCACGCGGAACTCGTTGTTCTTGATCTCCCGGGGAACCCCTAGCCGCATGGCTGCCTCCTGCCGACGCTAAATGGGGAAAGCGGACAGGCCAAAGATCGGATAAAGCGATGAGATTGTCTAGTTCTATGGAATAGGTGGTCGTACATTGACCAGATGACCGAACGAAATTCGCGAAATGCGTCCCGGGAGCCCGCGTCGCCGAACAATCTGCTGGGGTCGCTGGATGACGTGGACAAGCGGATCGTCGACGCCCTCGTGCGCGATGGCCGCCAGCCCAACAACGCACTGGCATCCCGGGTCGGTATCGCGCCCTCCACCTGCCTGGCGCGCACCCGATCACTGGTGGACCGCGGCATCATCCGTGGCTTCCGCGCCGATATCGACTACTCGCGAGCAGGTGCCGATCTGCAGGCGGTGATCTTCGTGCGCGTGCGCCCGGCGGCCCGACCCGGACTCATGGCAATGACCGAACGCCTGGCCAACGAGCCCGGGGTGTTGAACGTGTTCTTTATCGCCGGTGCCTACGACTTCATCGTGCACATCGTCGCGGCGAACACCGAGGGCCTACGAACCTTCGTCGCGGGGAACCTGTCGACCGATACCGATATCGAATCGACGCAGACCAGCGTCGTCTTCGAGCACCTAGCCGGACAGGCGCCGCTTGGGTGATGCGAACAGGGTGGATTACAAGGCTGGTTGCGGGTCGACCACGTTCGCCTTCGGTCCCAGACCCCGATCCATCGTCACGTCGCGGATCGCGCCGTTAGCCCGCTCGAGCACGAGTTCGGGAACGCCGCCGTCCCCGCTCCATTCGGTGATATCCACGCGTAGCTTGTCTCCGGGCCGCAGCAGCACCGATGAGCCGGTATGCGCGGCGGGCACGGTGCCCTTCGAGCGGATGCGCTGGGCGATGACGTTCACCCGCACGTTGTCGGTGCCACCGACGCTGTACTCGGTCACTCCGTCCACTTCGGTAAGGGTGAATGGTGCCGATGCGGAACCCTTGTCCTTCCAATCGGCGACGAACCAGGCGTTGTAGTCGTCTCCTTGTCGTTCGACAGCAGCCTGCAGATAGCGAGCCACGGTCGCCCTATCGGACGAAATGGAAACCGAACGCTCTTCGGCCCGGACCTCGAGGGTCATCGTCGCCCCGGCCGGCACCAGTGGTGCCGAATCGAGCACCGTCCCATCTCCCAGGAAGGTGTTCGCGAACAGGTTGATCGGCTGGTCGTTTGCGGAGTTGTCGACCGTGACCTTGAAGTCGGTGCCCGGGAGCATGCGGAATGCGGGCAAGGACCCGGAACTCGGGTTCAGGTTCGGGTGCTTCTTGAGATCGGGGATCTCGGATCCATCCAGGGCACTGATGTCCGTCTTCACCGATGCCGGTATCGGTTGCTTCGAGCCGAAGGAGACGATCTGCTCGTTCCCTGCGCAGAAGGGGCAATCCAGCGTGCCTTGGATGTCGGTCAACGGAGTAAGGCCGATCGTGGTGTTCTTCGCATCCCCGGTCGAGTACACCTGCGGTCCGCCGGGAATGGCTCCGACCAGGTACTCGTAGGAGTTCTCCGAGGTGTCCACGTGGATGGCCCGGGTGCGCAGGGGGAAGTTGTTGTCGTACACCGCGATATCGAAGTCCCCGTTCGCACGCTCGTAGACGGCGTGCGGGGTGATGGCGTGCCCGGCAGGTTGCCCCTCGACTTCGAAGGAGAGGACGAGCACGTACGGGATCTGGCCCGGCTGCAGGTTGTCGCGCAGCGTTTGGACAACGCTCAAGGGATCGGTGAGCGTTCCCTCGGCTGCGTTGGAAGTCATCTGAGTGGTCCACCAATAGGCCAACTCGCCTTGGACCTTCGAATCCAACTGCACCGCCGAGTTGATCTGCGCATCGGTCAGGCGGGAACGCTTCAACTCGCCGTTGAACAGTTGAGCGTTCAGCGCTGCCACCCCGTAGCAGTGTCCGCCCCACATGTAGTTGTTCGCGGCATCGATCCATTCGGCCACGGCCGGCTTGGGAATACAGGTTTCGTTGCCCGAATCGTCTTTCGAGTAATGGCTGCACGCCACATCGGCACCGAACATCCGCAGCATGCTGTCGGGTGTCAGTTGTGCGGCGAACTCGTTCGCGTTGTAGCCCAGCAATGCGTTGCCGCTTCCCAAGCGCTGGCCGTAGTTGAAGAAGGCGAACGAATCGCG
>CAZJYN010000150.1:0-2221 GCA_964550285.1 uncultured Rubrivirga sp. | reverse complement strand
GGTCACCAACTAGAGCTGCCGCCTTCCACTGCACGCCAGCAGTACCACGCGACCACGCTTCGGTAGGGCCGCAGCGGATCCCCGAGCGGCTCGATGATCCTCGGGTCGATGTCGCCCTCGGCCCCGTGCACGATGTTCCAGCCCTTGCGCATCGCCAGGTCCCCCGTGGGCCACACATCCAGCCGATGCATGGTGAACATCAAGAACATCTCGGCGGTCCAGCGACCGATGCCCCACAGCTTGGTCAACTCCGCCACCACCGCGGAATCATCCGGATGGGTCAGTGCCTCCTCAAGGTCCAGCACACCGGTGTGGATCGCGTGCGCGAGCCCCTTGATCGTCTTCGTCTTCGCCCCTGACAGACCGACCGCCCGCAGGTCCTCATCACTGATGGCCACCACCCGCTCGGGGGTGACCTGCCCATCGAGGTGGTCGGTCACCTTCGCGGTGATCGAGTCGGCGGCCTTGACCGAGACCTGCTGGGCGATCACCGAGCCCACGAGGGAGTGGAAGGGCGTGAGGTTCGTGCGCTTCCCGGACCCGATCGAGCACAAGGGCGAGTCCTTCACGATCTCGGCGAAGGCGGGGTCCACCTCGATGATGTGCTCGGCGGCCTTGCGCATAGTCACCTTGGAGTGCGCCACGCGCGAATGATGCCAGCACTGGTGCTCAGGCGCTGATGGGCAAGAATGCGGCCCGTGACCGGGATCATCGAAGAGCTCCTATGGCGTGAACTCATCGCCGACAGCACCGACCTCGGTGCTCTCCGCGAGGCGACCGATGCGAGGTCGATCACGCTGTATTGCGGCTTCGATCCCACCGCCCCGAGCCTGCACCTGGGCAACCTCGCGCAGATCCTCACCGTCCGCCGCTTCCAGCAGCACGGCCATCGGCCGCTTGCCCTCGTGGGTGGGGCGACCGGACTGATCGGCGACCCCAAGGAATCCGGGGAGCGCACGCTCAACCCATCGCAGACGGTCGAGCAATGGGTGGCCAGGATCCGTGGCCAACTCGAACGGTTCTATGACTTCAACGGTGAGAACGCTGCGGTCATGGTCAACAACTACGACTGGATCGCTGGCTTGAGCGCCCTGGAGTTCCTGCGCGATGTGGGCAAGCACTTCAGCGTGAACCGCATGCTCGATCGGGAGGCGGTCTCTGCCCGGTTGGCCAAGGACGGCATCAGCTACACCGAGTTCAGCTACCAACTTCTGCAGTCCTACGACTACCTGCAACTGCACCGGCAATACGGATGCGTCCTGCAAACCGGGGGATCGGACCAGTGGGGCAACATCACCGCCGGGGTCGATCTCGTGCGCCGCATCGACGGCGCGCATGTTCACGCACTGACCACCCCGCTGATCACCAAGGCCGATGGAACCAAGTTCGGCAAGACCGAATCAGGAACCGTCTGGCTGGATCCAGAGCTCACCAGCCCCTATGCGTTCTTCCAGTTCTGGCTCAATGCCGACGATCGCGATATTCCAGTACTCCTGCGCACCTTCAGTTTCAAGGACCAGGCCAAGATCGACGAACTCATCACAGCGACGAACGAACGCCCCCACGAGCGCGCCGCCCAGCGGGCGCTCGCCGAGGAGTTGACCGAACTGGTGCACGGAACCGAGGAGATGCGCGGCGCTCAAGCCGCCGGGCGAGTGCTGTTCGGCCAGGGCGAGTTCACCGAAGTTCCCGAAGCCACTCTCACCGCAGCACTTCTAGAGACTCCGCATGGGGAAGTCGGCTCCGAGGAAATCGAGGACGGTCAGTTGCCTGCAGTGGATGAACTGTTCGTCCGCGCCGGACTCGTGGATTCCAAGGGAGCAGCCCGGCGCGCGGTGAAAGAAGGCGGCGCGTACCTCAACAACGAGCGGGTCAGCGACGCCGGCTACCGGCCTACGTCTGCCGACCTCGTCCACGGCACCTGGCTGGTGCTGCGGCGCGGGAAGCGAACTGTCGGGGGAGTGCGGATCCGGATCTGATCACCGGATTTGCTTTGCTGCCGGGAGGTGGCGTAACGTATCGCCTCCACGTCGGAGGAACGGACACTAGGCCGGTCCCGTGGGATCTCGAGGAACTTCGAGCGAATCGCCCGAAAAGAGCGATTTGACTTCCTCCCTGAGATCGCGTAACTTTGGAATGTTGCCCCAACGCCAGGCCGCAAGGCCCGGGGTCGGTGCGCGTCCGTACCTTGAGAACTCAACAGCGTGTTATATGTCAATGC
>CAZJYN010000149.1:0-2233 GCA_964550285.1 uncultured Rubrivirga sp. | reverse complement strand
GCCGCCTTGCGCTCTGCCCGCAGGAACGCGTTGGGGCTGGCCGCCTGACGCACACTCATGTCTTGGATCATGTCGCGCGCCTGCTGCTTGATGGCTGCGCGGCTCAGGTTGGGTGGCGTCGCACCGCCAGCGGCCTCGATCTCCTGACGCAGCTGATTGGCCTCTGCCGTCAACAGCTGTCCGCGCTTGTCGCTGTGCATCGCAGCGCGTGCAGCGTCCTTGATCGAGCCGTCGGTCAGCAGGTCGCCGTACTTCTGGTCTAGGCGCTTGTTGACCTCGAGCTCGACCGCGATCGAGAGCTTTTGCGCGTCGCGCAGCTCCTCGACCATTTCGGTCTCGCTGTCGTAACCCATGAGCTCTGCCATGACCGACAGGTCAGCCCCACCCGGGGTATAGACCGCACGCTTGCCGCCGAGCTTTTCGCGGTTCATGTCGCGCAATGCTTCTTCGCCAAACTGATCAACGATCTGCTGACGGCTCAGGCGTGTCTCTCCTGTCTGCAGGCGCTCGATCGTCTGGTAAGCTCGGGTCTGACGTAGCTCTTCCTCGACGGTGTTGGTCAGGGCTTTGCGCTCTGCGTTGTACGTCTTCTGGCGCTGCAGACGGATGCGCGCCATCAGCTTGTTCATCAGCTTTTGGCTGGCCTCGTCGTCAGCCTCCGTCGCGGTCTTGCGATAGCGGTTGTAGTCGTTCTCGTCCATGCCGGACGGGCGCTCAAGGAACAGCGGCGAGATCTCTTGCTCTGCCTTGACCAGCGCCAGCTCTTCCTCTGTGGCCAGCATCCGATCCATGACCTCACGGATCTCCGGTGACAGCTCGACCTGCAGGTTGACGACCTCGCGGTAGATCCGCGTCAGCCACGCCTTGAACCGTTCGAAGGCTGATCGCAGACCGATCGAGGGAGCTTTGCCCTCCATGATGTAAGCCTCGAAGCTCCGGGCCCACGTCTCTTGCTGATCGATCGTGTAGTCACTGGTGTCCTGTGGATCACGACCAAGGTACTCGTTGATCGTGCGGAAGTCGTCGAGCATATCTTGGGGAGCCTGCGGGTCGTTCGACAACTGCTTGAAGGCCTCTAAGAAAAAGTGCCCAGCCTCATGTGCAAAGGTCGATCGGTCGGCGCGCTCAAATAGGCGGATGACTGACTGCTCACTATCCAGACCACCGCCCGGGAATGTGATCGAGCCACGCGGGCCTGCACCTTCAGGGCGCTGCTCCAGCGTCTGTGCTTCAGGCTCGACCCGCTGCACGGGCACGGCCTCGAACAGGGCTGCCACGTTGCCCAGCGGCGCGCGGCCAGAGCCGTCGTCGGTCGTGTAGTAGCCAAGGTAGCCTGCCTCGCGGATGGCTGCCTCTGCCTCGCTGATGTTCTTTTCTGCGGCCAGCCCCTCTGGGTCTTCGAAGATCGGGTATAGATCTGACGGGTCAACGAATGCCACATGCTCGACCGGACCAAGGCCGGCCTCTTTGACATAGCCTGTGCCCTGTGACCGCTGCGTCTCTCGAGGGTTGATCCCGAAGAAGCTGATGCGGGCACCGCGCCGACGCTCTGCGCCCTGCAATGGGCCTGTCGCAGCAAAGGCGGGGTCGACGCTGTCCAGCTCGACGTTTGACCAGTGGTGTAGCTCGACGAGCCCGTCAGGCCGCACAGGCAGCTGCGGGCGGTCTGGGGTTTCGGTGTAGCCCTCGGGCATAACAGCGACGCCGGGTCCGCCGGCCTCAAAACCCAGCCCCATCGAGAACTGCGTGCCGCCCGGGGTGACCGAGTAGAAGTCCTCTTCGAGAGCCTGCTCACCGACCATGGTCTCGCCGGTGGCGGGCACATCAGCACGGGGCCGATCGGTAAAGATCAGGCCGTCGCGGGTCAGGACGCTCTCTTGGCCAAACTGACGACCGAGGCGCATGACCGTGCTTTCGTCTGCCACCACCATGAAGCTGGTGCCGTCAGGCTGCCCCATGTAGCGGCCTTCGACCTCGATGTAGGGGATGCCTTGCTCATCCAGAGTGCGGCGCAAGCGAGCGTTTTCTTCAGCGTTGCGGTTGGCCTGACGCTCGAGCGACCGCTCGTAGAGCTCAGGGTTGGTCGCTTGCTGGTTCTGATAGAACTCGTTGTCCGGCAGCGACCGCGACGCGGTGACTGCGCCCCAGCCGGGACGCGTCAGGAACTCCTGCAGGAACTCTGGGTCGTCTACTCGTTCGAGGTCGGCCCCGGTGGCTGGCTGACCGGCAGCCC
>CAZJYN010000148.1:0-2263 GCA_964550285.1 uncultured Rubrivirga sp. | reverse complement strand
AACGGGGGCTCTAGGAATCGAGCGGCACGGGAACTTGTAGGACAGTCCAGCCGTCAGCTGTTCGCTTCAGGGACCAAGCACCCGGCGCCAGGCTGTCCAGGAGAGCACTACCGAGACCGGGACTACTGCGTATCAGAACGCCGCTCCCGTTGTCCTCGATCCGGATCCACGCGCAGTTGCCCTCAGGTTCGATCACCACACGCACTTCCGACGCGCCACCGTGGCGGTACGCGTTGGATAGGCCCTCCTCGATCACCTGCACGATGGCGCTTTGCGTTGCGGGTTGCACCTTCGTATCCGAACCGATCACCGTCACTTGCATCAACGGAATCCAGGCACCGACCGTCTCGGTTACGTCGTCTGCAAGCGAGCGCTCCTCATCGAGCTTTCGATGCATCACGGAGAGCACTCCTCGAAGTGCCTCCTGCGCATCGCGTTCATCCCCCATCAACGGCCCGGGCTGCCGGATGATCGCCGCAGCGGCCAAGAGTCTGGATTGAACCGAACCATGCAAGATCGTGGCCAATTCCTGCTGGATCCTCGCCGTCTCCGCCTGTTCGGCTGCGACGGCGATCTGCTGATCCTCGATCGCTTCCCGAAGGCGTTGCACAACCTCGTCACTGGACTTCACCGCGCTGACCACCAGTCCGCTGGTTACCACCAACAGGGGTACCCATAGTGCGGTTGCTACGAGAAAAGCGCCCCTCAACTCACCGGGGTCGGTGCCGGCGATGATCGGTGCCACGACACCTGTCCATAAGGCCATTAGGACGATAACGAGAAACAGGATCGCCGCAGCTCCACGCGGAAATCGATCGGTCATCCAGCGACCGAAAGCGAAAAGGCCCACGATCCCGGCTATCGACAAGGCCATCTGCACCAGAGCCTGAAGGAGGCCCATGGAAGGCACCAGCGAGCCGAAAGCCGCGATCGCCCAGACGACCACAACGAGGAACGTTGGATACGGATTATGGGTGAAGGCCACTCGCACTACTTGAGTCCACCGGACTCTCGGTTCCGGCGGAACCGGGGTCGACTCCCACAGTCGGTGACTCACCGCGCGGGCGTCGTCGGCGCTCACCGATACTGCCGCTCGCGCCAATTCGCTCTCTGTCTCCGCCACCAATGCTTCCCGGAGAACCTCGGTGCGTCCGGATTCACGCATTCGTTCGACTTCCAGGTTGCGCAGCTCCACTTCGAGTGTCCGGCGCTGGGACCGGTATGTGGAGAAGACCGACACCGCAACAGCAGCGAGCGGCAGCACAGCACCACCGAGAAGAGCGCCGCTCGCCAACCGGATTGCTGCGTACGGCACATCCACTTCGGTCAGGCCCCACGCCTGGGTCAACCACACCGTCACTGCGCTTCTGCTGATACCCGCGACAGCCCCGAGGGCTACCACCCACCACATCGGCACCGGTGATGAATCGCGGTGGCGAAAGAGAGTGAAGTGCGCGGCAGCAAGAACGACGACGATCACCGCCGCTCCGATCAAACTGACGAGGATCCATCGACCCAGATCCGCAGTAGCGGAGGCAGCTGTCATGTTGGTCAAACCCGCGAGGAAACCAAAGGGTGCGCTGATCGCTACGAGCACCCACGGGATCGCGAAGCGACCACCCATGTGTTCACGCAGGGTGGCGCCCAAGATGAGCGCTCTAGTTCGTGACATCTCTCATCCGCAACGACCCGGTCAAGTGGAAGTATTCGCGTGCTAAGGCGACTCGCAGGTTCGATCCCGATTCTCGCTCCAGGCCCAACTCCTCGGTGAGGATCCGCAGTGTCTTCTCGACTGATTTGACCGATACCGATCGAACTCGAGCTATCTCTGCATTGGTCAAGCCGTACGCCAGGAAACGAAGCGTTTCGATTTGGGTGTCGGACAGGTCAACCGAGGGCTTTGTGGCCGCCTGATCCGTTGGCCATTGCGCCGCTCCGTGTATCGCCGCGGTCAGCATGCCGATGTCCGTCAGCGATTGCTTGACCAGGTACGTGCTGCCCGGAGGAAGTTGCCGCGAGCTCGAATTCAGGAGTCGCGGATCACGGAACGAAGTAAGCAGCACGATTCCGATACTCGGATTGAGCCGGCGTAGGCCGAACGCCAAATCGATACCCGTCGGGCCTCGGCCGAGGTCGAGGTCGAGTACGGCAACATCGATGTCCACACCGTGCGCCTCAGGCATCGCTTCACTGGCCGATCCCACCGCCGCGACCACGACGAACCCCTCGGACTGCAGAGCCGAAGTCAGCGTCACTCGAGTGA
>CAZJYN010000147.1:0-2325 GCA_964550285.1 uncultured Rubrivirga sp. | reverse complement strand
GTCCTCGGTGCCGTCGTCGCCGTCAGCGTGAGCGGATCGCTGCTTCGTTCCCTATTCGCGGTCTTACTGATCGTCGTAGGCCTGCAGATGGGGATCTCCGGTTGGCGACGCGGTCGCGTTTGACCGTGGGATAGGCCCTCCAACGCCGTGGATCACGGTGGCGATGGGGTGCTAGCTGCCCAGAGTCACCCGAATCGTGGCCCTTTCCCACGGGGCTGCATAGCGTCCGATCAGTGGCGTGGCCAGCGCAGTGGTGACGTCTTGTGATTCAAGGAATGGGGACGCATGCTCACCTCCGCTCGACGAATGTTCGCGGGCTCGATTGCCGCATTCACATCGGTTGCCGTAGTCGCGGGGGGCCTCACTCTCTCGGCACCAGCCCAGGCTGCCCCGGCAGAAGGCGATGTGTCGTGGGGATCGCTGCTGACGGTCGACAGCACGAATTTCGGTCTCTACGGAACCAACTACCCATCGCTGGTGGATATCCCGAGTTCGGGCTACTCGATCGGTGTTGCCCGATACAACATCACGTGGCCTGAGACCGGCACCTTCACTACCGCCCAGGGCGCGTTGATTCGATGCGCGACCGCGGATGTGAGCAGTTGCGGGAGCATTCCTACTGTCCTCGAGAACACTACGGTCAACCGATCCGACGCCAACCCGGAGACCTCGTTCCGTTACCTGTTCAGCGAGAGCGATATCGGGCAGTACGCGCGTGTGCGGCTTCGCACATTCACGGACTCGCTCACTCCCGTGGAGACTCTCTCCGATCCGATCCTGATGCTGGGTCGACCTCCCACGAATACCCAGGGTGACATCACAGTGTCGTACCAAGCGACCGATGGACGTCCGATCGTCACCGATGGCAGCCAAATCGTCGTCCAGGCTCCTGGTTGGGACAGCCCGAACATGAACTTCGGCGGTCGCCTCCTCACTGCCTACCAGTGTCCTGATCGGGTCATTACGAGCGTCAGTGGATGCACGCGTCTAGCTGACCGACCGTTCACCAACGGTGCGTCACGCGCGGAGCCAACGGAATGGACATTTTCCTTACCCGCACTTTCCGGCACGGGATTCCTGCAGGTAAGGGTTCGCAACCGGTACACCACGAACTCGGGCTTCGCCCAGCTGTGGGATCGGGGAACGTCCGAGGGCACTCCCATGATCTCCCAGGCGACCGCCCAGCAAGCCGAGGAGGCAGCTGCGGCCAGGACGGAACTCGCTCAGAGATGCCTTGCTGCGCTCGGCGGTGTCACGCTGCCTCAGGTTCAAGCGGATGGTGAACTTCTGGTCCGTTATCAGGAGTGCATCGCCAACAACGGCCAACTACCGCAGGATGCATCACAGTCGGCTCCAACGCCGACGAATCCAGCGCCGACCGAAACCACTACCCCCAGCCCTGCAACTCCGAACGTAGGTGGGCCATCGAGGGTGAGTGAAAAACAAGTAGGAGCCGTCAATGCCAGGCTGATCGCCCTCCGAGCCGTCAAGCGGGGCAAGCGGATGCTCACCGCTGTGACCGTCTCACCGTCTAACGCTTCGACGCGCGCGAAACTCTCGATCCACCGTTGCGGAAAGGTGGACGGGAAGAAGAACTGCACCATTCCGGGCAAGCGGGTGAAGAGGTTGAAGAGAGCCAACATCGTCGATGGCGTGGGAATACGTGCCAACCGGATCCCGAAGAAGTTGAAGCCAGGTCGGTATGCACTCAAGGCGGTCATCAGGACCGCCGACGGTCAGCGGATCGGCATCACCCAGCCACTACGCATCAAGAAGTAGTCCTGACGCATCGAACCCCCGCCTCGGCTATTGAGGCGGGGGTTCGATCGATTTAGGTCTCGTTGGCCGCAACCCGTTGCCCGTGTGGTTCGGGAAGATTCGGATCGTTAACGGTCCTCGTCAGTTGCCGATCCGAGCACGGGTCTTTCGAGCATGCTTGGCCATCTTGTCGATGGAGATCTCGAAGGCCTTGCTGGCTGCAGCACCCACAGGACGTGCCAGGAATTGAGGAAGGATGGGGACGCGGATGTCCTCCAACCACAGCACCCTGCTCGCTGACTCTCCGGTGGCTGTCACCGAAAGATCGACGTAACCGGTCAGCACCGGGCCGATCTTGGTGATGCGTACCGTCATAGCGACTGGGTCGAGTGCGTCTACCCGCATGCGGTCGGGCAGGGCCGCCGGACCGAGTCCGGTCGTGGCGACGAAGACCGTGCCTGGGCCGCCGTCACCTTCCTCGATCGTCACGCGCGTCATCGGCACCCACTCCGCGTGACCTCGCCAATCGATGAGCTCGGCGAATACGACGTCGGCAGGCAGGGGTAG
>CAZJYN010000146.1:0-2411 GCA_964550285.1 uncultured Rubrivirga sp. | reverse complement strand
AGATAGTGCGTAGGTAGATGGTGACCGCCTCGGGGCGAAACGTCAAGCGCGGCACGGGTTTTCGACCCGAGTTCGTGATCGCGCCGTGACCTATCGCTCAGTGATCTATTCGCGGCCGCGCCTACCTGCCAGTACGGATGGTCATCACTGTTCCCTCGGGCCCGGTGCGCCGATCGACCTCGAGATCGTCTCCGGCTGCCATCTGCAGTCCCACTCCTCGTCGAGACGACACCGCCCACTGTCCGTCGTCGTGGACCCGGGCGGTGGGTCCGTGACCGGAATGCCACAACTCCACGCGCACATTTCGCGCCTGGCCATGACGCACCGAATTGGCGACGAGTTCCTTCACCAACGACGCCATCCGGCCTGTGCGGGCATCGCCGATGAGCCCCTTCTCATCCACCGCTACCTCGATAGACACGAGCCCAGCCCACGCATCGAGGGCCGCGCGCATGCGATCGAGTGCCTGCGCGGTGTCTTCGGGGATGTCTACTGCGGCGTCGGCCACTGCCGTTCGGATGTTCTGGATACTCGCCGAGAGGTCTTCGAATCTCCCGTCTAGGGAGAACCGCAGATGCGCAGCGGTCAATGCGGACTGAACGTCGTTGTGGAGCGATGAACTCACCTGCCGCGATCGTTCGCGGGTCAACTCCTCTTGGATTGCCAACTGGATGTCGGCGGCGTCGAGATCGAGATCCTCGATCGGCTTGTTGGCCATGGCGAAGGCTGCGGCGATTGCCAAGACCACCACGCACGTGGCAATCAGACCGACGGTCAAGGCCGATTCCCCTAGCCCATCGCCACTCACCACACCACGGACTCGATCCGAGGCGAGACTGAAACCACGGATGAATATCGGTACGGAGATGAGATAGACCAAGGTGCTGATCGGTGCCTGCCAACCAACCGCGCGCAGCGCCAAGCGCAACAGCACCCACGTGCCGGTCAAACACACCATCAGCGCTCCGGCGATTGCCACCCCTGCGATGGAATTCATCCGCACCGGCAATGTGGCGAGCAACCCCGCGGAGAACAGGGCGATCACCGCGCTGACGTTCAATTCCTGTCGAGCCATTCGACGCAGGAACGCCAGAACCCACTGCCACCAGTTCTCCTTGCGTTCCGCCAGCGCCCAGTACTTGTGCGCAACCGGCCGCACAACCAAGTCCGATGGGTCACCGACCAAACCGGTGTGGGTCCCTTCCGAATTGGATTCACCGGCTTTGACGAGGTCTTGGATTCGGCCATCGAGCAGATTCAAATCGACGGCAATCTGCCGATCGATGGGCTCACGCAAACGGTGGAATGTTCGCTGCAGCTCCTCACGAGTGGCGAATCGGGTTTCCAGTGATCGTCGGTACTGACGTCGAGCTTCGATCAGTGCGCCGATCGCCAGCGACCACAACGTCATCGTGATGGTCGTGCCAAGGAAACGCCCGATCACTCCCGTGGTGTCCGGCAGGTTCCACGCGAAAGAACCACCGGCCATGATGGCTCCGCGAGTCGACCAGGCGACGAGAACAACCACCACGACGCGCAGCGTTGGTCTGCCGCTCATCACCATCCATCGCGCGCCAGCAGCGAATATCGCCGCTACCGGCAACAAACCAACAACGCCGAGTGCTAACCATTGCCCGCGCTCCACCAATGTCGCTTGCGGCGCGATGATCAATGACGCGAACACCGCTGGAACCACGCACCACATGAACGTGGCCTTGCTCAGTGTTGTGCGCGTTGCAAAGTAGTCCAGGAAGTCAGCGTTCAACGTCACCGACCAAGGAAAGGTAGGCGCGTACCAAAGCAGCGCGCCGGTTGACATTTTCGTTGTGCTCGATACCGAATCGGGAATACAACTTGCCGATCATGTTCTCGATCGCCTTAACCGACACGTTCCGCCGGCGGGCGATATCGGAATTACTCAAGCCTTCGGCCACCAACAGCAATACCTCCGCCTGGGCATCGGAGAGTGTCGCGTCTCCGCCACGGCGGCGGGCCACTCCGGGGACCCGCGCTGCGCTGTGCACTGCTTTGGCCACGATTACCGCGTCGGAGACATCACCCTTCGCCAGATGGATCATTCCCTGCGGCGGATTCGGCAGATCCGATCGCATCAAGCGGGGGTCTCGATAGCGCGTCAGCAAGACCAAACCGATTCCTGGATTGAACTCCCGCAGCGCAACTGCAACATCCAAACCCGACGGGCCTTCCCCTAAGTCAAGATCCAGCAGTGCGACATCCGGTTGGTGCTGCTTCGCGAGATCCAATACGGATGATGCGCCCGAAGCGACAGCTACGACCCGTAGACCGTGCCCTTGAAGTGCCACTTTCATGGCGGAGGAGAGCAGGTTGTCGTTCTCGACGAGCAACACACCGGGACCCATGCGACCTCCCCCCACCTACTGTGTCAGCCC
>CAZJYN010000145.1:0-2414 GCA_964550285.1 uncultured Rubrivirga sp. | reverse complement strand
ACTTGGTAGATCGCATAGTTCACGACGTTCGGATCGCTGGTCGACCAGGTGATCTGGCCGTTGCGGTCGCGGATGTTGGTCGGTGCTTGCGGCATCGCGGTGGTGGGGGTTCCGTAGCCGGGCGCGATCGCCGGGCGCGAGTAGTAGCGCTTCACCAGGCGCGTGGTGGTCTTCCTGCGGTCGGCCTTGACGTCCTTGGCCGAGAAGTAGATCGCCCCACCCACCTGCGGGAAGGTGCGGGTGAACTTGCGGTGCTTGACC
This sequence comes from uncultured Rubrivirga sp., assembly GCA_964550285.1. GTDB lineage: Bacteria > Actinomycetota > Actinomycetes > S36-B12 > S36-B12 > S36-B12. The sequence goes on along the minus strand of CAZJYN010000145.1, from coordinate 2,153 downwards.
AACACGTTCCTCTTGCGCCAATCGCGGGTGGTGCGGGTGCCGGCGCGGTAGGTGGCCTCGCCGATGTATAGGCCCACGTTGTGACCGTTCGCCGCGGCGATATCGATCTCATCGGCCCACCAGCGGGTGATGGTTTCGTAATCGGCGATCTTGAATCCGCGGGTCCAGTAGATCTGCGGGGCGATGTAATCGATCCAGCCCTCGCGGACCCACTTGCGGGTGTCGGCGTAGAGCTGGTCGTAGTTCTGCACGCCCGCTCTGGTTGCCGAACCTTCCGGATCGGTGCGCTGATTGCGCCACACGGCGAACGGTGAGACACCGAATTGCACCCACGGCTTGGTGGCCTCGATGCGATCGGAGAGTTCCTTGATCAGGGCGTCGGTGTTGGCGCGGCGCCAGTCGGCTCGGGTGGCGAAGGCTTGGCCGTATTGCTGGTAGGTCTTCTTGTCTTTGAAGGGCTTGCCCGATCCTGGATAGGGATAGAAGTAGTCGTCGAAGTGAACGCCGTCGATGTCGTACCTCTCGACTGCTTCCATGATGGTGTCGACCACGTGCGCTCGGACTTCGGGGATGCCTGGGTCGTAGTACCACTTGCCGTCCTTGCGGATCACCCACTCGGGGTTGAGCTTCGCCGGATGATCGGGCGTGAGGTTCTTCAGCGACTTGGTCATCGACACGCGGTAGGGGTTGAACCACGCATGCAGTTGCAGGCCGCGGGCGTGGGCTTGCTCGACTGCGAAGGCGAGAGGGTCGTAACCGGGGTCTTGGCCTTGGGTGCCGGTCAGCCAGCGCGACCACGGTTCCTTCTCGCTGGGCCAGAAGGTGTCCGCGGTGGGACGGACCTGCAGGACCACCGCATTGAAGTTGTTGCTTACCGCGAGATCGAACCAGTCGATGAGTTGCTGCTGCTGGGCCTGTGCGCTCTGCCCTCGTTTGGCGGGCCAGTCGATGTTGACCACCGAGGCGATCCACATGCCACGGAAATCGGTCTTTGCGTACCGGGGGTCGGGGGTGCACTCGGTGCTGCTTTGGATCTCATTTGCAGCGGCCGGGGCAGTTGCGCTGGGCATGCTGGGGGCAGCGAGCACGAGGCCGGCAGTGAGCGCAGCAGCCAGCGGCAATGTGGGGAAGAGGCGCACAAATCCACCATATGTCGAGGCTCCCCCGCTACCGTCGAGGCTGACGGCCGTGGCGTCGTCGTTGATTCGAATCCGGGAAATCCTGTGGAGGAAACGTGGCCGAGAACAATCCGTATGCCGGGCCAAGGTGGGTGGGCTTCACCATGGCGGGCATCGCCGCAGCGACCCTGCTCACCGCCTTAGTCGACACCCCGCTTGGGGATTGGACCAGCGGCAACTACCTGTTCGGCGCGATCCTGGTGGTCTTCATCGTGGTCTTCGCCTTGGCAGGCATCCGCGGACAGTTGAACCTGGTCGGCCGGTGGTCGGGCAAGACCACGCTGATCATCTCCATCATCGGCACCGTGGCCGCAATCCTCGCGATCGTCGGCACGCTGCTCAGCGGTGAATTGAACCTCGATTCCATCCTGACGACCGGGACCTGGCTGGCGCTTCTGGTGATGTTCGCTGCGTCCATCTCGGTGGCGAACAAGAAGATGAAGGCCGGTCAGTAATAGGTGAATCGGGCTCGCGCCCGACCGCGGGTCGCTTGCATTGGCTTGCGCGACCGTTTGTCACAGGCTCGACCTAGCATGCGAGACGTGGAATCAACCGACTCACCAGCGCAGCCTGATCATGGGCGAATCTGCCGATTCTGCGGTGATGTCGTCATGTTTTGCTCGTGCATCCTCGATGAGCCGGTGGAGATCCCGCCTCCGCGCGATTGATCTTCCGCCTCGGATGCGGGTTGACCAGGGTCCCGCTGCCTTCACGAGAGCCGGGCGAGTGGTGGCAATCCTGGTTGCACCGGACGTGTTCGGGAACCTCACACGGGAGGCTGAGGACGCTGTCTACGGCGCTGCTCTCCACATCGACTGAGAGGAACAGGTTTCTATCCCCTGGGAGCAGGTGAAGACCGCACTCGCGTTGCCGTGACTTCCCGCATCTGTTCGAGGTTCCCGTCCCAGCCCGAACCGCGAATAGCCCGGGCTTGCTCCACCGACAGGGGTTCGGCTGCCAGCGTCCGCAGCGCAA
>CAZJYN010000144.1:0-2445 GCA_964550285.1 uncultured Rubrivirga sp. | reverse complement strand
TGGAGACGAGCACGCGCGTCACGCTCGCGGTACCCGAGGTGTCGGCATCGCCCTTCTCCAGGATGCGGACCTTGTAGTCGATCAACTCCAGCGGCTCGAGTTGCGGATACAACGACGTCACCGCCGAGCGCAGTGCCTTGTCCAGGGCGTTCACCGGGCCGTTTCCTTCCGCGGTGCTGATCATCCGCTCGCCTTTGGCGCGCACCTTCACCGTCGCCTCGGTACGGACTTCCCCGCTGGCATCCTGCTCCACGATGGTGCGCCAGGACTCGACCTCGAAGCGGCGCTCCTGCTCGTCGGCGCCCATGAGGATCAACTCGAAGGACGCATCGGCGGCTTCGAAGGTCCAGCCCCGGGACTCGAGGTCCTTGACCGTCTCGACTACCCGGGTGATGCGCTCCTTGTCTCCGGCCATGTCGTAGCCGAGTTCCTTGCCCTTCATCTCCACCGATGCGCGCCCGGCCATCTCGGTCACGAGCACCCGCTGATCGCCACCGACCAACGCCGGATCGATGTGGTTGTAGAGCTCAGGGTTGACCTTCAGTGCCGAGGCATGCAGACCCGCCTTGTGGGCGAAGGAGGAGACACCCGCGTAGGCCTGGTGGGTATCCGGGGCGATGTTGGCGATCTCGGCGATCGCGTGCGACACCCGCCGGGTCTCCGCCAGCTTGCCCTCGGGCAAGCACTCGATACCCATCTTCAACTGAAGGTTCGCCACCACGGGGAACAGGTCGGCGTTACCGGTCCGCTCGCCGTATCCATTCGCGGTGCACTGCACGTGTGTCACGCCCGCGGACACCGCCGTCACTGTGTTGGCCACCGCGCAGCCGGTGTCGTCCTGGCAGTGGATGCCCAGACGAACGCCCGAACGCTCAGCAACGTCGCTCACGATCTCGGCCATCCCCAGCGGCAACATCCCGCCGTTGGTGTCGCACAGCACCCCCACGTCCGCCCCCGACTCCGCGGCAGCAACGAGCAACCGCACGCCGTAGTCGGAATCGTGCTTGTAGCCGTCGAAGAAGTGCTCCATGTCCACGAATACCCGCCGGCCTTCACCCACGAGGAACGCGACGGTGTCGCGGATCATCGCCTCGTTCTCCTCCGGCGATGTCTTCAGCGCCTGCTCCACATGCCACACGTCGGACTTTGCAACCAAGGTGATCACCGGCGCACCGGAGTCCAGCAGCGCGCGCACCTGCTGGTCCTCAGAGACCACTACACCCGCCTTGCGGGTCGCACCGAACGCCACCAACTGCGCGTACTTCAACTGCAGCTCACTCTGCGCCCGCTGGAAGAACTCGGTGTCCTTCGGCAATGCACCCGGCCAGCCGCCTTCGATGAAGCCCACGCCGTAGTCATCGAGCAAGCGCGCAACCGCGAGCTTGTCGGTCACCGAGTACGAGATGCCCTCGCGCTGGGCACCGTCGCGCAGGGTGGTGTCATAGACGTGGAACGCGTCTGCCTGGGGAAGCGGCGTGGTACTCATCTCTCCTTCTCTCCCACCATCAAAAAAGCCCCTCGCTAGGCGAAGGGCAGCGCGTCGAGGGGTATCGACGCGCTAAGTAATGATGATGATGCTGGTGGTGCTGGTGTGCTTCACGGGCGACATCCTGCCACACCCCCACACCCCCTCCCCCGCGAAAGGGCACTTTCCCAACGCCGAAAGGGCACTCCTGCACCGCCGAAAGGGCAGTTTTCGCACATCGAAAGGGCACTGACACCGCTATCGAGCGTTGGATAGTGCCAACTTCAGGTGGTAGGTCTCGCCGATTTCCATTCCCTCGGCGATCCGCACCGCCTTCTTCACGGGCAGTACGTAACTACCGAGCTCCTTGCTGGGGAATATCGATGTCGACCAGGAGGTCGCTCCGATCATCACCTTCACCCGCAGTGAACCGAAGCCACGACGTTCAACGACGACGTCCTCGATCTCATCAGCGACTTCTGTCGGCAAGGTGACGAAGTGCCAGGCTGCATCGGCCTTCCACAGCCACATTTCAGCGTCGAAGTCCCATTCCACGAACTGCCCCGGTCAGCAGATCGCGTGCAGCCAGTTATGCCGATCCGGGATCGCGCCGGTTTGGATATCCAGCAACTCCTGACGCAATCGCGAGGTGATGGGCCCGGTGCCTCCATCCCCCACGGTCCACGCTCCGCTGGTGCGCGACTTGACCTCTCCTACGGGAGTGATGACAGCAGCGGTTCCGCAGGCGAATACCTCGGTGATCTCTCCTGAGGCGCAGCCGTTCTTCCAGTCCTCGACACTGATCTCTCCCTCATCAGCGCGGATTCCTAGGTCCGCAGCGACCGTCAGGAGGGAGTCGCGAGTAATGCCCGGCAGCAGCGACCCGGTCAGCCGAGGAGTCACGAGTCGCGCGCCATCGCCGGATCCGTAGACGAAGTACAGGTTCATGCCACCCATCTCTTCGATCCACTTGCGCTCGG
>CAZJYN010000143.1:0-2732 GCA_964550285.1 uncultured Rubrivirga sp. | reverse complement strand
GCGAAGAAGGAGAAGGGCTGATGCCTCGCAAGGGACCGGCCACCAAGCGCCCCACCGTCAACGATCCGGTCTACGGATCCCCGCTCGTCACCCAGTTGATCAACAAGGTCCTGCTCGACGGCAAGCGCTCCAAGGCCGAGGCCGTCGTCTACGGCGCACTCGAAGGCTGCCGAGAGAAGACCGGGACCGATCCGGTGCAAACGCTGAAGCGGGCTTTGGACAACGTCAAGCCCACCCTCGAGGTGCGCTCCCGCCGCGTGGGCGGTGCCACCTACCAGGTGCCGGTGGAGGTCAAGCCGGTGCGCAGCACCACGCTGGCCATGCGCTGGCTCATCGGCTTCGCTCGCCAGCGCCGCGAGAAGACGATGACCGAACGCTTGATGAACGAGATCCTCGATGCTTCCAACGGCCTCGGTGCGGCCGTGAAGAAGCGTGAGGACACGCACAAGATGGCCGAGTCCAACAAGGCCTTCGCGCACTACCGCTGGTAACCGCCCGCACTACGAAGACGTTCCTACGAGAAATACGGAGCAGATGGTGTCCACCGCACTGGGAATCGACCTCGCCAAGGTCCGCAACATCGGGATCATGGCGCATATCGACGCGGGCAAGACCACGACCACCGAGCGGATCTTGTACTACACCGGCATCAACTACAAGATCGGTGAAGTGCACGAGGGCGCGGCCACGATGGACTGGATGGAGCAGGAGCAAGAGCGCGGCATCACTATCACCTCGGCTGCCACCACCTGCTCGTGGGACGGCTACACCATCAACATCATCGATACCCCCGGTCACGTCGACTTCACCGTCGAGGTGGAGCGTTCGCTTCGCGTCCTCGACGGTGCAGTAGCGGTCTTCGACGGGGTCGCCGGAGTGGAACCGCAGTCCGAGACGGTGTGGCGCCAGGCCGACCGCTACGGCGTGCCGCGGATGTGCTTCATCAACAAGCTCGACCGAACCGGCGCGGACTTCTACATGTGCGTCGACATGATCGTCTCCCGACTGAACGCGGTGCCGCTGGTGCTGCAGTTGCCCATCGGTAACGAGGCGGACTTCATCGGCGTGGTCGACCTCGTCGCCATGAAGGCGCTCACCTGGCGCGGGGAGACCCCGCTCGGCGAGGAGTACTCCATCGAGGAGATCCCCGCGGACCTGCAGGCCAAGGCCGAGGAGTGGCGCGAGAAACTCCTGGAAACTTTGTCGGAGAACGACGACGCCGTCATGGAGAAGTACCTCGAGGGCGAGGAGCTCAGCGTCGAGGAGATCAAGGCTGGTATCCGCCGGGCCACCCTCGCCGCAACCGTCACCCCGGTGCTGACCGGCACGGCATTCAAGAACAAGGGCGTGCAGCCGATGCTCGACGCCGTGATCTCCTACCTGCCCTCTCCGCTGGACGTCGAGGGCATCGAGGGCCACAAGGTGGGTGACGAGGAAGAGGTCATGTCCCGCAAGCCCAGCGAGGACGAGCCCTTCAGCGCGCTGGCCTTCAAGATCATGTCCGATCCGCACCTGGGCAAGTTGACCTACGTCCGCGTGTACTCCGGCAAGTTGCAAACGGGCACCCAGGTGTTGAACAGCACCAAGGGCAAGAAGGAACGGATCGGCAAGATCTACCGGATGCACGCCAACAAGCGTGAGGAGATCGAGTCCACAGGCGCCGGCGACATCGTGGCCGTCATGGGCCTTAAGGACACCACCACAGGCGACACCTTGTGCGATGCCTCCAACCCCGTCGTTCTGGAGTCGATGACCTTCCCCGAGCCGGTTATCTCCGTGGCCATCGAACCGAAGACCAAGTCCGATCAGGAGAAGCTCGGTACCGCTATCCAGCGGCTCGCCGAGGAGGATCCGACCTTCCGTGTGAGCACGAACGAGGAGACCGGGCAGACGATCATCGAGGGGATGGGCGAACTCCACCTCGAGGTCCTCGTCGACCGGATGAAGCGTGAGTTCAAGGTCGAAGCGAACGTCGGCAAGCCGCAGGTGGCCTACCGCGAGACCCTCACCAAGCTGGTCGAGAAGGTCGAGTACACGCACAAGAAGCAAACCGGTGGCTCCGGTCAATTCGGCCGCGTCATCATCAAGGTCGAACCGAACACCGAAGAAGGCGGCGGCTACCTGTTCGAAAACAAGGTCACCGGCGGCCGCATCCCGCGCGAGTACATCCCCTCTGTCGATGAAGGCTGCCAGGAGGCTATGGAGAACGGCATCCTGGCCGGCTACCCGATGGTCGACGTCAAGGTCACCCTCCTCGACGGCGCCTACCACGACGTCGACTCCTCCGAACTCGCCTTCAAGATCGCCGGCTCGATGGCGTTCAAGGAGGGAGCGAGCCGTGCCAAGCCGGCGCTGCTCGAGCCGATGATGGCCGTTGAAGTCACCACCCCGGAGGACTTCATGGGTGATGTCATCGGCGATCTGAACTCCCGACGCGGTCAGGTGCAGGCGATGGAAGAGCGTTCCGGCGCTCGCGTCGTCCAAGCGCTCGTGCCGTTGTCGGAGATGTTCGGCTATGTGGGCGACCTCCGGTCGCGCACCCAGGGCCGAGCTAGCTACAGCATGCAATTCGACTCCTACGCCCAGGTCCCGCAGGCCGTGGCAACGGAGATCATCGCTAAGGCTCGCGGCGAATAGTCGCGGATCACCACCACAAAAGAAGAAACGAACCGCAAGGAACCGATCCGCGTAACGCCGGACGGCACAAGACAAGGGAGAACGCACGTGGCCAA
>CAZJYN010000142.1:0-2879 GCA_964550285.1 uncultured Rubrivirga sp. | reverse complement strand
GGCGATGATCACTACATAGATCAAGCCCGTCACAAACGCACACGCTATGCGCAAATCGCCCGTATACGTTGAATGTTCGGACGCTACGCATTCCGCGTGTCGCGGGGACTTTCCGGACCTATCCGCCGGTGGTCTTCACCTGCGATCGCAATCGCGCGACCACACCGTCGGCGATCTCGCCGTTGAAGAGCACATAGGTCACGTGATCGCGCCAATCGCCGTCGATGTGCAAGTACTTCTCCCGGAAGCCCTCCTTGCGGTAGCCGACCTTCTCGGCCACCGCCCGCGAGGCTGCGTTCTCCGGGCGGATGTTCAGCTCCATACGGTGCAGGCGCAATGTTCCGAAGGCGTAGTCCGATGCCATCGCCACCGCCAAGGAGGTGATGCCGCGCCCTGCGTACTGCTGATCGATCCAATAGCCCAGGTAGGCGCTGCGCAGCGATCCGTAGGTGATCCCGCCCATCGTGACCTGGCCGACCATCCGACGCTGTTGGCCCACCCGGAACTCCACTACCCAAGGCAGCACGCGCCCGTCGCGGGCCTCGTGCCGAAGCCGGCGAACCATCGCGGAGAAGTTCGAGGGGATCTCACCTGCACTGACCCCTTCGCTAGGGACGGTGGCATCCCACGGACCGAGCCACGTCTGATTGCGTTTGCGGATCTCGTGCCAGGTGGGCGAATCGGCGATGCGAAGGGGCCTTAACCGCACGTCGCCCTCGACGAGGGTAGGAACCGGTTCGCTGCGCCAGATCACGGCGCGCGCCTGTAATCCTGTTCGGCGATCCAGGCCCGCAGATCCGGACCGATGTCCTCACGTTCGGTGGCCAGCCGGATGACGGCCTTGAGGTAGCTGAGCTTGTCCCCGGTGTCGTAGCGACGCCCGTCGAAGACCACGCCGTGCACGCCGCCGCCTTGCTCGACCGGCATGCTGGCGAGTTCGAGCAGCGCATCGGTGAGTTGGATCTCGCCGCCGCGGCCGGGTTGAGTGCGGTGCAACACATCGAAGACGGCCGGGTCGAGGACGTATCGACCGATGATCGCCAGGTCGCTGGGTGCCTGCTCCACCGGTGGCTTCTCGATCAGATCGACCACGCGCAGGACGTCGTCGTCGTCGGTTTCCTCCACGGCAGCGCAGCCGTAGAGCGAGATGTCCTCGCGCGGGACGCGCATCAAGCAGATCACCGAACCGCCGTGCTTCTCGCGCACCTCGATCATCTTCGGCAGGATCGGATCGCGAGCATCGATGAGGTCATCGCCGAGCAACACCGCGAACGGCCGGTCGCCCACATGGTTCTCGGCCATCAGTACGGCGTGGCCAAGGCCGAGGGCTTGACCTTGACGGACGTAGTGCACGCGGGCGAGATCGGTGGACTCCTGGGTGAGCGCCAATCGATCCGAATCGTTCTTCTCCGCGAGTGCGACCTCGAGATCGGTGTTGCGGTCGAAGTGGTCTTCCAGCGCGCGCTTGCCGCGACTGGTGATGAACAGGACATCGTCCATGCCGGCGGCGACGGCTTCCTCCACCACGAACTGGATGGCGGGCTTGTCGACGACCGGGAGCATCTCCTTGGGCATCGCCTTGGTGGCGGGCAGGAACCGTGTTCCGAGGCCGGCCGCCGGGATGACGGCAGTGTGCACGGCGGACATGGGTCTGAAGACTACGCCGACGCCCGCACTTAGGGCAGGCTGTGGTCGTGGACACGGTGGCAGCGAAGGCCCGATTGCGCACGGACCTGCGGCAGGGGCGGCGCGAGCGGGAGCACGTGGACTCCCACGGGCGAGCGATCGCCGAACACATCACCGATCTCGAGCCCGTCCGCGAAGCCTGCGAGGCCGGCCATCCAGTTGCCTGCTACGTGGCGCGTTCTGGCGAACCCCCCACCGAGGAACTTCGGCGTGCGCTGCGCACGGCGGGAGCCACGGTGCTGTTGCCACGGGTGGCAGGTGAGGACCTGCTGTGGTGCGTGGAGGATGAATCGACCGAGATGGCCGTCAACGCGCTAGGCATCGCCGAGCCGGTCGGCGATCCGGTCGATCTCGCCGACGTGGAGCCGGCGGTGTGGATCATCCCCGCGCTGGCGATCGACGAGGACGGATACCGACTCGGTCAAGGCGGTGGTTTCTACGACCGCGCGCTGGGTGGCCGGCCTGCGGATGGACGAGCGCCGATCATCGCGGTGGTGTTCGAGGACGAGATGGTGCACGAGGTTCCGCGGGAAGAGCACGATCATCGAGTGGACGTTGTCGTCACACCCGAACGGGTGCGCTGGCTGTCGATGCCCGACTAACGAGCCGGCTCACTCGCCCGCCGGCACCAACGTCAAGGTGTCGCGGGCGGATTCCTCGACGGCTTCGCGGGTGAACGGCCACGCGTATTGCTCACCGGTGAGCCACGCATCGAGTTGATCGACGTAGTTGCCGTTGAAAGCGTGGCCGGAGTTGCCGGTCAGATTGACCCAGGTGCTGGCATCGAGGTCGGATAAGTCGATCACCTGTCGCATGCTCGGCACCCAATCGACCTCGAAGCCATCCGCCGGTGTCCAACCGGTCGCGTTGACCGCCGCCTCGCTTCCGCCGGCCGCCACCGGGCCGCGGTTGAACAGCCACTCGATCGGGGCGATCCCGCTGGCGCCGAGGGTGCCGTTCACCAACTCGAGCGTGTGCAGATCGCCCCAGCGCCAGGACTGCGGATCGCTGCCGAGGCTGTCGCTGAGTTCGGCTGCTGCTGCTTGCTGCGCGGTGGCCAGTAGCGCGTCGCGGTCCTCGGACACGGGTGTGGTCTTGTCGATCCACCAAGGATTGGTGGGCTCGTCCCAGATGTTCTCGATGACCTGCCAGAAGCGGTCGTTACCGCTGGATTGGATGATCTCGACATCGGC
>CAZJYN010000141.1:0-2892 GCA_964550285.1 uncultured Rubrivirga sp. | reverse complement strand
GCACCGACCTGCACCTGCACGAGGGGCAGTTCCTGGCCAACTTCCCGCTGACACCAGGCCACGAGAACCTCGGAGTAGTCGAATCGATCGGCAACGACGCCACCGCAGGCGCAGTGCTCGACGGGGAAGGCGCCGAGTTGCAGGTGGGCCAACAGGTGGTGATCAACCCGAACTCCGCGTGCCGGGCGTGCGAGTACTGCCTGGAAGGCCGCCCGTGGCTTTGCGGATCCTTCGCCGGGGTCGGTTCCTCGACACCCGGTGGCTTCGCGGACTATCTCCTGGTTCCCGGAGCCCAGGTATTCGACGCAACCGGCATCGATCCCGACCTCGCGGTGTTCGCCGAACCATCGGCCTGCATCGCGCACTTGATGGACCGGCTCGAACCGCTCGATGGGCGCTCGGTGGTGGTCCTAGGTGCCGGGCCGACGGGCGTTTTGCTCACGCAGTTCCTGCTCTACGCAGGGGCGTCGTCGGTGGTCCTTGCTGATCCCAACGAATTCAAGTTGGCGGTGGCGTCGTCGTTGGCATCCATCGAAACCTTCGTGATGAACCGCGATGACGTTGCCGGATCGATGGACGCGCTGGTGGCCGCATACGGGGAATTCGATGTGGTGATCGATGCGACCGGGCGAGCGGGCGTGATCGAGGAGTTACCGCGGCTGGCGCGCGGCGGCGGGCGGATCGTGTACTACGGGGTGGCCGACGAGACCGACGTGGTGCGGGTATCGCCGTTCGAGATCTTTAGGCGGGAATTGACGATCATGGGTTCGTTCACCGAAGTGGACTCCTTCCCCGATGCGCTGGCAGCATTCCGCGCCGGGGCGATACGCATCGATGGGTTGATCACGCACCGGTTCCGCGTGGATGAGTACGCGGATGCGTTGGAGGCGCTGCGCTCGGACCGATCGGCGCACAAGATCGTGCTCGAGCCGTGAGGGTCAGCACGCGAATGTCACAGTGATGTTCTACCGTCGAGGTGTTCTTCGGTAGGACTGACGGGGGTGGGTGATCGTGGCAAGACCACGGGTTCGGCGGACCAGACGGCACCAAAAGCATCGCGAGATGGTGATGCGCTCCCATAACGGGGTGTGTCACCTGTGCGGGCAAGGAGCCGCCGATGCGATCGACCACATCGTCCCGGTGGCCTGGGGCGGTTCGGACGACCCTTCCAACCTCGCGCCCGCGCACACCTCCTGCAACTCCGCCAAGGGTGATGATCCGCCGGCGCAGTGGACCTATTCGCGGCCCTCGATGTGGCTGCCGGGGTACGGGCCACGCGCCGAGGGCGGTGGGGTTTCCGCTCCATCGACCGGCCTGGGCTGTTGGGCGATCGGCGGGGCGCTGGTCGCGGGCATGGTGGCCTCCGGAATCGCCGGCGCTGCGGGGCTGCCCTGGTGGCTGTCGCTACTGATCTGGGGTGGCGTTACCTGGGGCATCATCCGTTGGATCAACAAGAGCAAGGGCGAAGGAAAGGGCAGCGGATCGCTGAGCGAACCGCCCGAAGTGCGGATGGCCGATGGATCCGTGCTGCGCGATGGGCGCGGAACGATGTCCCTCGGTGGCACCGCCGCCGACACCCCGCCGCCGGGTGAAGAGATGCAGTGGCTGGACTTCACACCCGAAGGAAACAACGTCCAGCGGTTGGTTACCGAGGTGCTGCGCCTCTCCCCCGGCTTCACCGGCTACCGCGACGGACTCGTGCAGCCCGACGGTGGGCGCTTGGTGGTCAATGCGATGGCCCGGTTGGCCTCCGACATCGCCGCGAGCGGGGACGAGGACGCAACAGCTGCGCCGGTCGGCTTCATCGCGCCGGGTCGTTGGGAGCAGTTCCCCAAACTGGATGACTCCATCACGCTGGTCCAGGTCGCGCTGACGGTCGAGGACGACGGCTCCTACTCCGGGCGGATCGGATTCCGGTCCTCGGTTGGTCGCTGACGCGGCGGCTGTCCGCTGGGCATGCCGTCGACTTCTCCCTCTAACTCATCGAGGGCCTCGCGGAGTTCGGCGATGTGGTCGAGCATGGCGGCCTTGCGGTCTTGGCCTTGCTTACGGGCGGCGGCTGCCTCCTCTTCGCGGGCGCGCTCCATCGAGGAGATCACCACACCGATGAGCAGGTTCACGATGATGAACGCGGCGATCAACACGTAGGACAGGAAGTAGATCGTCGCGAACGGGGTCACCGTGTTGGCCTCGGCCAAATAGACCGGGAAGTTCTCCAGCGTCAGCAGCACGAACAAGGTGAGCATGGCCGTTCCAACGGTGCCCCAGTGCTCGGGAAGCTCTGCGCCGAACAGCGTCCAACCGACGATGCCGTAGATGAACAACAGCAACACGGTCAGCACGACCATGCTCAATACGGCAGGGGTTGCCTTGGTGACAGTGGACAGCAGCACTCGAGCGTCGGGCAGGAAGCGCATCAACCGCACGATCCGCGCCAGGCGCAGTAGGCGCAGCACCGTGGCTTGTTCGCGCACTGCCGGGATCAACGCCCCACCGATGATGACGAAATCGAAGACGTTCCAGCCACTGCGGAAGAAGTTCCACGGGCGCAGACCGTAGGACGCGATTCGGGTGAGCAGTTCGATTAAGAAGATTCCGTAGAAGAATGTGTTCAAGAACCGCAGCGTGGCGCCGTAGCTGTCCATCAGCCCCGGATAGGTCTCCATACCCAGCACGATCGCGTTGGCCACGATGATCGAGCCGATGAAGATCTGGAAGCGCTCGGAATCGACCAGCCGGGCCAATGGCTCAATGCGCGCGACACCGGCCTTATCGCCTGCGCCGGAAGCTGGTGGACCCTCGTGCGCGTGATGATGTCCGTGTCCGTCTGCCACCCCCGCCGCCGAGCCAGCAGATCCCCGCCACCACATGCCCACCATTCGATCCTAGGAA
>CAZJYN010000140.1:0-2908 GCA_964550285.1 uncultured Rubrivirga sp. | reverse complement strand
GGAAGGTGTGTCATGACCAGCACGCAAGCGCTCATCGACGCCGTGAGCGGCGGCACGCGAGTGGTCGATCTCGCGCAGCCCATGCACGCGCAGATGCCCACCTCGCCCAATCACCCGGGTTTCCGGCTGTCCTACCTACGCCGTCATGGGGACATGGTTCGCCCCGACGGCGCCTCGGCCGCCAACGAGCTCATCGTCACCGGTGGTCATGTCGGCACGCACACCGACGCCCTCGCGCACGTTTCCTACAACGGCATGCTGCACGGGAACGTGCCGATCGAGGAAGCCTTCCAAGGCGGCCGCTTCGTCTCGCACGGCATCGACCAGTTCACCCCGCTGGTCACCCGCGGCATCTTCTTGGACATCCCGGCAACCCAGGGCGTGGAGATCCTGCCCGCTGGCTACCCGATCGAGGTCGCGGACCTGGAGAAGGCCTGCGCGGCGATCGGCACCGAGCCACGCGAACGCGACGCCGTGATCATCCGCACCGGCTGGGGCCGGCACTTCCACGACGATCACGAGGCCTACCTCGGTCAAACCCACGGCGTTCCCGGTCCCACGGCAGCTGCCGCCACGTGGCTCGCTGAGCGAGGCATCGCAGTTACCGGTGCGGATTCCACCGCCTACGAGCACATCTCCGCTGGCAAGGGGCACAGCGTCCTGCCCGCGCACAACGTCCTGCTCGTCGAGTACGGCATCAACATCATCGAGCACATGGGCCTGGAGAAGGCCAGCGAAGAAGGCCTCACCGAGTTCGCCTTCGTGCTCGCGCCGCTGAACATCCTCGGTGGCACCGGTTCACCCACCCGTCCGATCGCCGTCATCGGAACCGACTAGGCGAACAGCGAGAACATGAACGACGACGCCACTTTGGCCCACCGCCTCGCCGCAACCGCCGCGAACACCGCCCACGCGGGTCTTGATGCCGAACTTCGCGCGCAGACCGCGCAGCGGGTCACCGATGCGCTCGGCAACGCCCTCGGAGCCGCGCACCTTCCCGTGGTCGATCAGATGCGAACGCTCATCGACGGTTGGGGTGGTCACCCGCAGTCTTCGATAGTCGACGGCGCAGCCACCAGCGCCCCGAACGCTGCGCTCCTCAACGGCACGATGGCGCACGCCCTCGATTTCGATGACACCCATCTACCGAGCGTGCTGCACCCCAGCGCTTCGGTCGTTCCGGCTGCACTCGCCGCCGCCGAACTCGCCGATTCCACCGGCCCGCAGTTGCTCGATGCGATCGCGATGGGTGTCGAAGTGACCTGCCGCCTCGGCATGGCCGGCTACGACACCGAACTCGGCAACTCGGTCTTCTTCGAGAACGGACTGCACGCAACATCCATCACCGGCACCATCGGCTCGGCGGTCGCCGCGGCGATGCTGCTCGATCCGCGCGAGGAGGTGATCGCTTCCGCGATCGGTATCTCCGCCAGCATGGGCGCCGGACTCCTCGAAGCCAACCGCACTGGCGGAACGGTCAAGCGCATCCACTGCGGATGGGCCGCGCACGGCGGAGTCACCGCAGCGCAAGCCGCCGCCGCTGGCGTGACCGGTCCACCCACCGTGCTCGAGGGCCGGTTCGGTTTCCTGCAGGCCTATCTCGCCGATCGCGCTGACCTCGATGCGATCACCAACGAACTCGGCTCCGAATGGGTGATCCCCACACTGTTCTTCAAGCCCTACCCGTGCAACCACTTCACCCACGCCGGCATCGACGCCGCGCGCGCCATGAAGGCAAAGGGAATCGATCCCGATCGGATCACCGCACTGACTCTGGGTGCACCCACGCCGGTGTTGCGCACCATCGCCGAACCGCGCGAGGACAAAGCGCACCCGAAGTCCGGTTACCACGCCGCGTTCAGCGGACCGTTCACGGTGGCGAGCGCTTTCTATTCCGAGCACGGCCTCGGCCTTTTCCACGAAGACTTCACCGATGCGGCCGCCGAGGATCCAAAGAAGCTCGCCCTGGCCGCGAAGGTCACCTGCGAACCGAATGCTGAGTGCGATGCGATCTTCCCGTATCAATTTCCCGCGGTGCTCACGGCAACGATTGACGACGGCACCGAGATCACCGAGAAGGTTTTGGTTAACCGCGGTGGCCCGGGTAACCCGCTCAGCGAAGACGAACTCGGCACCAAGTTCGAACTCAATGCCGCCGAAACGATGGACACCACCCAAGCGCGCACACTGCATAACGCGATCACCGACTTGGCGACCGGCACTACCAATCCCCGCCAGGTCGCAGCGATGCTGCAGCGGAGGAACCCGTGAGCGCCACGGTGATCATCGGTGCCGCCGGCTCGCTCGGTCGCGCTATCGCGCAGCGACTCTCCGGCGAGGGTCACGATCTCGTCCTCGTGGGGCGCACCCAGCAGCCCCTCGACGATCTCGCGCAGCAACTGCCCAGCGCCCGCGCGCTGGCCTGCGACGTCACGAACGACCGCGACGTCAACGAACTCGCCGCGCAGGTCGGACCCACGCGCATGCTGGTCTACCTACCCGCAGCGCCCACCGCCGGCGGCATCGAGCAGGCGCCGATCGAAGCGATCCTCACCGCGGTGAACGTCAAGGTCGGCGGCCTGCTGCGCGTCCTTCGTGCGATGCAACCGGCTGCGCAGACCGCGAGCACCGATCGCCCGGCAGCCATCGTGATCGGCGGCAACCTCGCCTTCGATCCGATACCGCACGCCGCCACGAGCGGCATCGCCAACGCCGCGCAGGCCAACGCAGTACGTCAACTCGAACACAGCAACAGCCCCTGGCGCATCCACATAGTCGCGCCCGGCCCCGTTGCCACCGAGCGTTGGGAGCAACTCGCGCAGGCCGAAGCGGACAAGCGCGGTATCGAGATCGCGCAGGTGCGCAGCGCAGCAACCGCAGCGAGCCCGCTCGGCCGGCTCACCAGCCC
>CAZJYN010000139.1:0-2943 GCA_964550285.1 uncultured Rubrivirga sp. | reverse complement strand
GAGAAGGAATTGGCCGTCATCAGCGCCAAGGACGACACCCCGGTGCTGCCGCTGCCTCACAAGGCCGATATCGACGGGGTGCGCAATCCCGGTTACCGCGTCCAGTTGCTGCGTCACAAGTTGAGTTCGTTCTTCTACGGCGACAACATCGCGCGGCCCACCGATGCGGAGATCGAAGCCGGACAGCATCACGCGGCTGAGCAGGCTGCCCTCGAGGCACCACTGGAGGCCTACGAGGACCAGGACGTCATCAACAACGCACACGGGGGTGTCCTGCACCACCCCGGTATGGCTATGACCAACGCCGAGCAGGTGGCCGAGGAACAGCCCCGCACCTAAGCAACCAGGGCGCAGCCCTTTCCCTGCCCCGATGCAAAGCCCCCGTCTAGGCGGGGGCTTTGTCTTTCCCCTGCGCTCGCCTGTCGCCTCCTGGCACAGTGGCACCATGGCGACGGCCCAGCGGATCTGCCCGCTTTGCGAGGCGACTTGCGGCTTGACGCTGACGATCGGCGGTTCGCAGGCAGGGGACGTAATCGAGGTCCGCGGCGATCCGGAGGATGTATTCAGCCGTGGATACATCTGCCCAAAAGGCGTGGCGCTCGGTGAATTGCACGCCGACCCCAATCGGTTAACCACCCCGATGCTGCGCCAGGCTGACGGCACGTTCGCGCCGGCAACGTGGGGCGAGGCATTCGGGGTGATCCGCGACCGGCTTACCCCGATTGTGGCCGAACACGGCCCGCAGTCGGTGGGGCTCTTCCTCGGCAACCCGAACGTCCATAACCTCTCCGGTGCCTTCTACCTCCCGGCGTTCATCCGAGCCCTGGGCACCACCCAACGGTTCTCCGCGAGCACGGTCGACCAGATGCCCAAGCAGGTCGCCTGCGCATTGATGTACGGCACCGCGCTCTCGGTCCCAGTGCCGGACATCGACCGGACCCAGTACTTCCTGATGCTCGGCGCGAACCCGGTGATCTCGAACGGTTCGATGATGACAGCTGCCGACTTCCCTGGGCGCCTTCGACGGCTCCGCAAGCGTGGCGGACACCTAGTCGTCGTCGATCCGGTGCGCACGCGAACCGCATCGGTGGCCGATGAGCACCTTCCTATCCGGCCCGGTTCCGACGCGCTGTGGTTGGCCTCCCTGGCGCACTTGCTGACCGCCGAGGCGGCCCTGGCAGCCGCCGAGCCGTGGATCGATGAAGGCGAGTGGCGCAGCGTGGTCGAATCGCTCGCAGTGTTCGCACCCGAAGCCACCGCACCGCTTACCGGTATCGACGCCGAGACCACCCGTCGTATCGCCGGGGAGTTGCGGGCGGCCAGTGGTTCAGGTGGTGCCGCGGTCTACGGCCGGATGGGCACCACGACCTCCGGCATGACCAACGGAACCGAGGTCACCCCGCTGGCGACCGTTGCCTCCTGGCTGATCGACATCATCAATCTGTCCCTGGGATCCCTCGACCGCCCCGGCGGAGTGATGTTCCCGCTGCCGGTCGCCGGCGGTCCCTCCACCGAGGGAACCTCGGGCTCCGGCCATGGAGTACAGATTCCAGGAAGACGGCGTACCCGGGTTCGTGGGCTGCCCAGCGCACTCGGGGAATTCCCCGCATCGACGCTCGCAGAGGAGATCGATACCCCCGATCCGCAGACCGGCGAGCACATTCGCGCGGTGTTCGTGATCGGCGGCAACCCGATCGTGTCCACCCCCAACCAGGAAAGGCTCACGAGGGCCTTCGGTGAACTCGACCTGCTGGTCAGCGTGGATCCGTACCTCACCGCCACCAGTTCCCTGGCCGATGTGATCCTTCCCGTGGCCTCGCCCCTGACCCGCCCCCAGCATGATGTGGTCTTCAACAACCTCGCCGTGCGCAACCAAGCTCGATACTCCCCGCCCGTCTTCGAGGTTCCCGATGGTGAGAAGGACGAGACCGAGGTCCTCGCCCAGTTGGCCGCGATCGCAGCGGGGATTACTTCCGGCCACGAGCCCACGGTCGCGCAGATCGAGGATCTGATCGCCCTCACCGTGGCTACCCAAGCCTGCAACGACGAAGCATCGCGGGCGCACGGCCGCACGCCCGAGGAACTACTCGAGGCCGTTTCCCATCGCACGGGCGTGGACCGAGTCTTGGACCTGCGCATCCGATCGGGTCCGTACGGCGATGGTTTCGGTGCGAACGCAAACGGTCTGACGCTGCAGCACCTGATGGATAACCCGCACGGAATCGATCTCGGTCCACTCGAGCCCCGGTTGCCCGAGGTGTTGCGCACTCCCTCGGGTCGGATCGATGTCGCACCGCGCGCCTTGCTCGAAGCACTAGGCGACGCCGCGGATCTGCTCGGTGTGGTCAGCCGCCCGCCTCGCTTCACGCTGGTGGGCCGGCGTCATCTGCGCAGCAACAATTCCTGGATGAAGGGCCTGCCGACCCTCACCGGCGGTTCGAACACCCCCACCGCGATGATCCATCCCGACGACGCTGCCGAGCTGGGCATCGGCGACGGTGTCGAGGTCGTCCTTACCAGCCCGACGGGCTCCATCACACTGCCTGCGTCGGTTCGCGATGATGTCTCACCCGGTTGCGTATGCGTTCCGCATGGGTGGAAGGACGCGAATGTCAATGCGCTGGTCGATGTGGAAGCCATCGACTCCCTCGCGGGAACAGCCGTGCTCAGTGGTCTCGGGGTAGATCTGGCACTAGCGGAGCGCTGATCGCTGCTATCGCGCCGACACCTGCTGGGTTGACGACTCCCCCGTCGTCGCAGCGGGCGCAGGCTCCAGCGGCTGGGTGAATACTGCTCCGGCCGCTGAGCGCTCGAGCCACTGGTGCCATTCGTCGTTCCAAATGGTCAGGCCGTTGCCGTCGTTGCTTTGCGGGCGGCCGGTGTTCTCCACGATCACTACGTCGCCGATCTCGTTCTCGTTCCACCACCAGGCGGCATTGGACT
>CAZJYN010000138.1:0-2992 GCA_964550285.1 uncultured Rubrivirga sp. | reverse complement strand
AGGCGTACCTGGGCGTCGCTGAGCAACACCGGGACATCGGATGCCATAGCACCTAGTCTCCCAGCGCGGCTTAGGATGATTGGGCAAGGTCGGCGTGTGCCGGCACGTCCAGGCGGACGGCGCCTCGTAAGGGCGCCGCTTCGCCATCCGGCCCGCAAGAGTGCGGGAGCGTCGAAAGGTCGCAACGTGGGAGTGCTCGACAAGATCCTGCGCGCTGGTGAGGGCAAGACCCTGCGCAAGCTGGAGTCCATCACCCGTGCTGTCAACGCGATCGAGGACGACTACACCGGGTTGACCGACGACGAACTGCGGGCCCTCACGGACGAGTTCAAGGAGCGTTACGCCGCCGGCGAGAGCCTCGATGACCTGATGCCCGAGGCGTTCGCAACGGTTCGGGAAGCCGCCCGCCGCACCCTGGGGCAACGCCACTACGACGCCCAGATCATGGGCGGGGCGGCGCTGCATCTGGGCAACATCGCCGAGATGAAGACCGGTGAGGGCAAGACCTTGGTAGCCACGCTGCCGTCCTACCTCAATGCGCTTTCCGGGGATGGCGTGCACGTCGTCACGGTCAACGATTACCTCGCCGAGCGCGACTCCGAATGGATGGGACGCATCCACCGCTTCTTGGGCTTGGAGGTCGGTGTGATCGTCTCGGCGATGACCCCCGCCCAGCGCCGGGTGGCCTACAACGCCGATATCACCTACGGCACCAACAACGAATTCGGCTTCGACTACCTACGCGACAACATGGCGTGGTCCCAGGCGGAGATGGTGCAACGCGGCCACAACTTCGCGGTCGTCGACGAAGTCGACTCCATTTTGGTCGATGAGGCTCGCACGCCGTTGATCATCTCCGGTCCGGCCGACCAGCCCACTGCCTGGTACGGCGAGTTCGCCCGCATCGCGAAGACGCTGGTGAAGGACGAGGACTACGAGGTCGATGAGAAGAAGCGAACCATCGGTGTGCTGGAAAGCGCGATCGACAAGGTCGAGGACCAGCTCGGCATCGAGAACCTCTACGACACCGTCAACACCCCGCTCGTCGGATTCTTGAACAACGCCATCCGCGCCAAGGAATTGTTCAAGAACGATCGCGACTACGTGATCCTCGACGGTCAGATCGTGATCGTCGACGAGCACACCGGTCGCATCCTTAAGGGTCGGCGCTACAACGAGGGTCTGCACCAGGCGATCGAGGCCAAGGAAGGCGTGGAGATCAAGGCCGAGAACCAAACGCTGGCCACCGTTACCTTGCAGAACTTCTTCCGGCTGTACAACAAGCTCTCGGGCATGACCGGTACGGCGATGACCGAAGCCGCGGAGTTCAACCAGATCTACGACCTCGGAGTGGTGCCGATCCCCACGAACCGTCCGATGGTGCGCATCGACCAGGCGGATCTGGTCTACCGCACGGCCTCGGCGAAGTTCGATCAGGTCGTCGAGGACGTCGTCGAGCGCCATGAGAAGGGCCAGCCGGTCTTGATCGGAACCACCAGTGTGGAGAAGTCCGAGTATCTCTCGGCGCAGTTGAAGAAGAACGGAGTGCCGCACGAGGTCCTCAACGCCAAGAACCACGAGCGTGAGGCAGCGATCGTCGCTCAGGCTGGTCGTCGCGGGGCGGTGACCGTCGCTACCAATATGGCCGGTCGCGGTACCGACATCATGCTCGGCGGCAACCCGGAGTTCATGGCCGCCGCGGCGCTTACCCAAAAGGGGCTTTCGCCGATCGAGGATCCCGAGGGCTACGAAGCCGCGTGGCCGGCGGCCTTGATGGACGCCCAGGATGCGGTCAAGGCCGAGCACGACGAGGTGGTCGAACTCGGCGGGTTGTACGTACTGGCCACCGAGCGCCACGAGTCCCGGCGCATCGACAACCAGTTGCGTGGCCGCTCCGGCCGCCAGGGCGATCCCGGCGAATCGCAGTTCTACCTATCGCTCGAGGACGACCTGATGCGGCTGTTCAAAGCCGAGATGGTCGATTCCTTCCTTCGTCGGTTCAACGTTCCCGACGACGTCCCCATCGAAGCGAAGATGGTCACGAACGCGATTCGTTCCGCGCAGACCCAGGTGGAGGCGCAGAACTTCGAGATCCGCAAGGACGTCTTGAAGTACGACGACGTCTTGAACCGTCAGCGCTTGGTCATCTACGACGAGCGGCGCCGAGTGCTCAAGGGCGAGGACATCGAAGAGCAGTTGCGGGCCTTCATCACCGAGACGATCCAAAGCTATGTGGACCAAGCGACTGCCGATGGTTACCCCGAGGACTGGGATCTAGACAAGCTGTGGACCGCATTGCAGCAGTTGTACCCGGTCGAGGTCACGGTCGAGCAGGTCGAGGAGGAATCCGGCGGGGGCCGTGCGGGCCTGTCCGCCGACTTCCTGGCCGAGACGCTCATCGACGACGCCCAGCGCGCATACGACAAGCGCGAAGAGGAACTCGGTGAGGAGGTCACCCGCGAACTCGAACGCAAGGTGATCTTGACCGTCCTAGATCGCAAGTGGCGCGAGCACCTCTACGAGATGGACTACCTGCGCGATGGCATCGGGCTGCGGGCGATGGCACAGCGCGACCCGCTCGTGGAGTACCAGCGCGAGGGCTTCGACCTGTTCACGGCGATGATGGATGCGATCAAGGAAGAGACCGTCGGTTACGCCTTCAACGTGGAGGTCGAAGTCAAGCCGCAGATCGCCGCCGAGGTGGCCGAGGAGATCGAGGAACTCGAGGATCTGTCGGGTTCGGCCGTGGGCGCCTCGATCGCTGCCGCGGTCAGCGCGGGTAGTGGGCAGCAAGCAGCCGAGCAGAGCCATCCGACCATCGAGGCCAAGGGCCTTGGCCCCTCACGGCCCGAGCACATGGAGTTCTCCGCTCCCGACGAAAGCGGTGGCGTGGTGCACGGGGAGATGGACGCCGAGGCCGATGGCATCGTCGAGGTGGACGATGACGCGCCCCGCGCCGAGCGGCGTCGCGCCGAACGCTCGAACCGCAAGA
>CAZJYN010000137.1:0-3039 GCA_964550285.1 uncultured Rubrivirga sp. | reverse complement strand
GCAAGGGCCGGATACACGACGATGGTCACGACGGCCTGGAAACCCAGGTGCACACCCGTGGCTAGTAGTAAGAACTGCGCAGCGGACATGCAACCTCCCGTCGAGGGACTCTAACGGTGCGAAGTCGAGCGCTGGTTTCCTCGATCAGATCAGTTTCCGGGCTGGGGAATGGGAAGATGACGATAAAGGGAGGCAACAGCCGTGCCACGACATCGCTTCTTCCAAGACGAGGGTTTCGAGTTTCTCGCGCTCATCACGTTGGGAAGTGCGCCGTATCGAGTCGCCGAAGTCGGTGAAGTGCTGGCGACGATCGATCGGATCACGGATGCGGATCCGGATTCCTGGTTCGACCAATGGATGGCCACGTCGGCACGGGTGCGCCGGATCGCCGAGGGTGCTGAGTCCAGAGGCGATCTCGTCAGTGCCCGCGATGCCTTCTTGCGGGCGGCCAACTACGCAGCTGCCGCTTTCTTCTACGTCCTCGCGACGAAGGATCCGTCGAGGTCGCTCACGACGTGGCGGGGGCATCGTCGTGACTTCGATCGGGCGATGAAGTTGTGGCCCACCCCGGTGGAAAAGATCGAGATTCCCTACGAAGGTACCCATCTGCACGGCTACTTCTGGTCCGGTGGGCCGGAAGCCCGCCGAACGATCATCTTGAACAACGGTTCCGATGGCCCGGCGACCGACATGCTCTTCATGGGCGCCGAGGATGCGGTGGCCCGCGGATGGAATGCGATCACCTTCGATGGTCCCGGTCAGGGGTATGCGCTGTACGAGGAAGGGCTCTACTTCCGATACGACTGGGAGAACGTCATCACCCCGGTCGTGGATTACCTGCTCACCCGTAAGGATGTCGATTCGAACGGCATCGTCCTGTCCGGATACAGCCAGGGTGGCTACTGGGTGCCGCGGGCAGTGGCGTTCGAGAAGCGGATCGCTGCAGCGGTCGCCGATCCGGGTGTGGTGCGGGTGGATACGTCCTGGCGATCTCATTTGCCCCAGGTGATGATCGACCTGCTGGATGCAGGGCAGGACGAGGAGTTCGATGGCTACTTCACGGAGGCGATGAAGCAAGAACCGGATGTGCGGCGGACCCTGCCCAAGCGCATGGAGCCTTACGGCACTTCTTCGATGGCTGCACTGCTGCGGGAGTTGGAGAAGTGGGATCTGACCGACGTCGCGGGCCAGATCGAATGCCCGATCCTCATCACCGATCCCGAAGACGAGCAGTTTTGGCCGGGACAGTCGCAGCAGCTCTTCGATCTGGTCGGGTCTCAGACTAAGGAACTGGCTACCTTCACAGCGGCCGAGGGAGCGAACTGGCACTGCGAGCCGATGGCCCCACAACTCAGGGCGCAGCGGATGTTCGACTGGCTGGAGACCATCGGCATCTAGGCTGCCGGCATCGGAGCTCGGATGACAAAGCTAACTGCCCGGAACGACCCGAGAGTCCACCACCATTGGGCCTGCAATTAGCTGAGCTCGGAGAGCAACGCCTTGATCGCTGAGGGGTGGGCCAGGTGACTTATCGCTCGCATTCTCAGGCCGAGAGGAATCGATGCATCGAGTTGTTCGGTGAGTACGGAGTCGTCGGGAATCCCGGCGAGTGTAAGCGTGGTGTCGTACTTGGTCACGTATCCGACCGACTCGGCAAATCCGCGGCCCACGCTGCCATCTGGACCGGTGACGACGACAGCACCTTCCGAGTACTGCATGCCGGGTGCGAAGTAGCCTGCTTGACCATCCGCGACGATCGGAGTCAGCTCGACGTGTCGCATGACAGCGGGAACCTCTCCCTTGAGGTCGAATATCCAGTGATTGGGGTACCAAACATGTGTGATCGGGTAGAGATTCGGATCCGGTGAGCGGTCGGCGCGCACCCAGTCGGTCACGCGCATGGTGCCGTCGACAGGATGCGCGTTCCCGTCATCGTCAATCCACTTTCCGGAAGCCGAGACCGTCATAGTTCCGGGCTTCTCCCCGGTTTGATCGTAAAAGTGCTTGCGGTGCGAGTTGTCGTGCATCGCGGCCAGGGTCAATTGGAGATCATGGTCGAAGTCCATCATGAACCAGTCCCAGCCACCCGGGCCGGGCTTCGGGATGTCGCTCATGGCCCGAACGTCCACTTGCCGAGGATTGCCATTCGGCATGAAACCCGTACCCCATTGATGATCGAACCAGAATCGTCCCTGGGTGAGTGCGATGGTTTCGGCGCCGATACGGACACT
Organism: uncultured Rubrivirga sp.; assembly: GCA_964550285.1. GTDB lineage: Bacteria > Actinomycetota > Actinomycetes > S36-B12 > S36-B12 > S36-B12. The sequence goes on along the minus strand of CAZJYN010000137.1, from coordinate 808 downwards.
GTTTCCGGTCTCTGCGAGTGTCAACCTCGGTATCGAGTAGTAGAGAGTGCCAACTCCGCCGACACTTGGCGACGCGCCTTTGTTTCCTTGTAGGAACGGCGGCTTGGAGGCTACGAAGGTGAGATCAAGGGTGACCTCTGTCGGTGGCTGAGTGCTGCCGTCGAATGATCTACCGCGGATTCGCAGGGGAATGAATTCGCCACTTTGCAGTGCTTCCGCCAAGTTGTCTCCGGCGCGGTAGCGAAATGGATTTGCTTCTACTTCGATGTCGTCGACGACTACTACTGGTGCTCCGCGATAGTGGCGATCACCCTCACGGCTCACCGCTACGTGCACTTCCATGACCTGGTTCGCAATCGGATCAAGACCGAGAGCATCGCGTACCGGTGCGGGCAACAGGGCGTATGTCCACAGCATGAACTGAATGCCGTAGTGCCGTCCGTCGGATCCGAGCGCCGTCCCAACGAAGAAGTGCCAACCAACTTGGTATTCGAGATCGGGAAGGTGCGCGTCCGGAAAGTCGAAAGTCGGGTGGTGAGGGAGCTCGCGATAGCCACGGGACGAGTCCTTGCCCAAGAGCATGGTCATCGCATACGCCGAGTGCGCGGTAAGACCATCGCTATGCGCGAGGAGGCGCTCATATCTGACCTGGTAGTCGGGGGTAAGGGAATCGTGTTTCGCCAGTAGATCTCGAAGGCGAGCCTGCATGCGCACGGAGTAATCAGGTTCCACGGCGTGAAAGTAGCAGCGTCGAGCGCGCCCGGAAGGACTCGAACCCTCAACCGACCGGGTAGAAACCGGTTGCTCT
>CAZJYN010000136.1:0-3056 GCA_964550285.1 uncultured Rubrivirga sp. | reverse complement strand
TCTGATAGGCGGCGTCGGCCGAGGCGGTGGCGCGGATAAAGAGATCGCGCGGGCCCAGCCGCGACGGCCACTTCACCGGCCGGTGGCACCGAGACCGCTTCGACATTCGCCGCGAACCCGCAAGAAGCGCACCGAACGAAGGTGTCCTCGCCCACCTCGGTGGGTGCGAGGAACTCCTCACTCGCCGAGCCCCCCATCGCGCCGGACATCGCCGAGACGATCACGTACTCCAGGCCCAGCCGATCGAAAGTCGAGATGTAGGCATCGCGATGACGCTGATACGAATGCTCGAGGCCGGCATCATCGACATCGAAGGAATAGGAGTCCTTCATCACGAACTCCCGACCGCGCAAGATTCCCGCCCGCGGTCGGGCTTCGTCGCGGTACTTGGTTTGGATTTGGTAGATCACCAGCGGCAGGTCCTTGTAGGAGGAGTACTCGCCTTTGACCATGAGGGTGAACAGTTCCTCGTGGGTGGGCCCGAGCAGGTAGTCACCACCCCGGCGATCTTGGAGTCGAAACAGGTTGTCGCCGTACTCGACCCATCGATTCGTCGCCTCGTACGGCTCCTTGGGGATCAACGCCGGGAAGTGCACTTCCTGGAAGCCCGCGGCGTCCATTTCCTCGCGCACCACGTTCTCCACGTTGCGGAAGGTCAGGTAACCCAGCGGCAGCCAGGAGAACACGCCCGGTGCCACCCGCCGCACGTACCCAGCTCGCACTAGCAGTCGATGGCTGGGCACTTCGGCATCGGCGGGGTCGTCGCGCAGCGTGCGCAACAGCAGCGTCGACATGCGCAAGATCACCGCGACAGCCTAGTGCGCGCGCAAGATCAGGACGCGCGCTAGAACAACACGGTTGCGAAGTGCCCGTATTCGCCGAACCCCACGGCGCGGTAGGACTTGATCGCCGCGTGGTTGTAGGAGTTCACGTACAGCGAGACCACCGGTGCGATCGACTCGCGGGCCTGCTGGACCACCGAGGCCATCGCGGGCTCGGACAGACCCTTGCCCCGCAACTGCGGTGCCACCCACACGCCCTGCACCTGGCACGCCTCCGGCGATGCCGCACCGACTTCGGCCTTGAATTCCACGCGCCCATCGACGATCCGCACGAATGCCCGCCCCGAGTCCACCAGTTCGGCGATCCGCGCCCGATAGGCGTGCCCGGCTCCCCCGCGCACCGGTGAGACCCCCACCTCCTCGGTGAACATCGCGATGCACGCGGGCACCAGCAGATCCAGGTCCGAAGAACGCGCCGGTCGCACCAGTGGATCGATCGGCACGAGCGGATCGGCATCCATCACCAGCAAGGGCTGGTCATCGCGCACCTCGCGCGCCGGGCCCCATGCCGGCTCCAGTAACCGCCACAGATCCAGCACTTCGGTGGAGGATCCAACGAAGGACGAGCACCGCCGCGGCTGCACCCGCAACCGATCCGCGATCGCCGCGCGCGATGCCGGCGTGGTAGCCACCGGCACGAGGTTCGCTCCGATGTAAACGAACGAGGCCAACTCATCACCGTCGAAGTACCCCCACATATCCCCGCCGAGCCGCCAGGGATCCAGGCCTGCCCAACGCACCCGGGCGTCGATGAAGCAGTTCACCACCGGATCGCGGCGCAGCAGGGCATCGGCCGCGCCGAGGTCACCTGCGTTCAGTTGCCGGACATACCCGACAACGGACTTGCCTTCGCCGGCGAATGTGGTCACGCAGCAGAATCTAAACCGTTTCGACTACCGGCTGGCCGGTTTCGCCTTCCATCTGTTCGGCCAAGCGCATCGCTTCCTCGATCAAGGTCTCCACGATCTGGGATTCGGGCACCGTCTTGATGACCTCACCCTTGACGAAGATCTGACCCTTGCCGTTGCCGGACGCCACGCCCAGGTCGGCATCGCGCGCCTCGCCTGGACCGTTGACCACGCAACCCATGACCGCCACCCGAAGCGGAACCTCCATGCCCTCGAGCCCGGCGGTCACCTGCTCGGCGAGGGTGTACACATCCACCTGCGCGCGTCCGCAGGACGGACAGGACACGATCTCCAGACCACGCTCGCGCAGGTTCAAGGACTCCAGGATCTGCAGTCCCACCCGCACTTCCTCGATCGGCGGGGCGGACAGCGAAACCCGGATGGTGTCTCCGATGCCGCGGGAGAGCAGACCACCGAAGGCGACCGAGGACTTGATGGTGCCCTGGAAGGTCGGTCCCGCCTCGGTTACGCCTAGGTGCAGCGGGTAGTCGCACTGCTCGGCCAATTGCATGTAGGCCTGCATCATCACCACGGGATCGTGGTGCTTGACCGAGATCTTGATGTCCCGGAAGTCATGCTCCTCGAACAACGACGCCTCCCAAAGCGCCGATTCCACGAGCGCCTCCGGGGTTGCCTTGCCGTACTTCTCCATCAACCTCTTGTCCAGCGAGCCGGCGTTGACGCCGATCCGGATGGGAGTTCCGCAGTCGGCCGCAGCGCGGGCGATCTCGCCCACCCGATCATCGAACGCCTTGATATTCCCGGGGTTCACCCGTACGCCCGCGCAGCCGGCATCGAGCGCGGCGAAGACGTACTTGGGCTGGAAATGGATGTCGGCCACCACCGGGATACCGGACTTCTTGGCGATCGCCGGCAGCGCCTCCGCGTCGTCCTGGCTGGGCACCGCCACCCGCACCACCTGGCAACCCGCCGCGGTCAACTCGGCGATCTGCTGCAAGGTCGCATTCACATCGGCGGTGACCGTGGTGGTCATGGACTGCACGCTCACCGGAGCGTCCCCACCTACGTACACCGGGTGCTTGTCGTGCCGCAGCAGGATCTGGCGGGTCTTGCGACGGGGAGCTACGACGGGCGGCGGGGCGGAGGGCATTCCAAGACCGATACTCACGACTCCATTATGGCCATCGATGGAATACCTGGCTTTTCGACAGGCCCTCCACCGCACTTGGCAGCCATCAGTTGACTGCGGCAGAATAGGAGTGCCCGGTTCGCTGAGATCCGGGAAGTGAGCCCGAGACCCGGCCGGACGACCGTGGCGCTCGGGCTTTGCGCTTCAACGCCGCAG
>CAZJYN010000135.1:0-3101 GCA_964550285.1 uncultured Rubrivirga sp. | reverse complement strand
CCAGCCGACCGGAACGGTCCTGGTCAAGGACGCCAACGGCGCCACCTTGCAGACCATGGGCCTGACCCCAGGGCCGGGATCGGGACAGTCCTACGCCTATTACTGGTGGACCCCGACCGCCACCGGTCAATACATCATCCAGGCGACCTACCAGCCGGCTAGCGCCCTTGCCGGTGGTTCGACCTCCGCCCAGGACATCATCCAGGCAACCGACAGCGGCGGCACCATCTCGCTGAAGGCCCCGCCGACGATGACCCAGGGCGTACCGGTCACCCTCACCGCAACCTTGGCGCCGAAGACGACGCAAGGCACGGTGGGCTTCACCCTCAACGGTGCACCGATCAGCGCCGCCATCCCGATCGTCAACGGCGTGTCCACGTTCCAGTGGACCCCGAACGTGGCTGGCCAGGTCACCCTGGGAGCTAGCTACACCACCAACGCCGGTGGTTCCGGCTCGACGACGGACGTCGTGACCATCTCCGGTGCCCCCGCGCAGACCGACGCCATCACCCTGGTCCAGCCGGGTTGGGGCCCGTGGGCACCTAACGGCACCTACACCCTCGGCAACGGCTCGAACTTCACCTTCCAGGCAACCACTTTGTCCGGTGCAGCGGTGACGTTGAGCGAGACCGGTCCATGCCAGGTGGCGGGTCTGACGATCAACGTGCCGACGGGTTCGGGTGCGTGCAACCTGCAGGCGAGTTCGCCAGGCGGTAACGGGTATGCCCCGGTCACCTACGGCTACACCGTCAACCTGATCCCGGGCATCCAATCGGCCAATGTGGCCGCCCCTCCGTCCGGTCGCTTCAAGGTCGGCCGTGTTCTGGTGTTGGAGAGCCCCGGCCAAGTCGACACCAACGCCGGCCAGAACATCCGCTGGAAGATCCTCAAGAGGAACCAGGGCCGCAAGCACTGCAAGTTGTTGTACCCGGACAACGGCTCGGTAACCCTCCGCATTCGCAGTAAGGGAGAGTGCACGGTTGTCGGTACCGCGCCCGCGGTCGCCGGCGAGTGGCAGAAGTTCCGCACCGTACGCAAGTACCGCGGACGCTAAGCACATCTATCGAAAGGGCCCTCACTTCGGTGGGGGCCCTTTCGCATGTCGATGATGCCGCTGACCTACGGGTCGATGTCCTGGGCGATGCGGCGAACGTACTGCGCTGCAACATGCCTGGTCACTGCACCCGCGCTCTCCCAGATACGTTCATCCAGCGAGGTGACCGGGTGCACGTCCCGGGTGCTCGAGGTCACGAACACCTCGTCGGCCGTACGCAGGTCCTCGATCGTGAGCGGCGATTCCGCAGCTAGCCCCCATTCCAGGAGCAGTTCGCGGGTGATCCCTTCGAGGCATCCGCTGGCCGCTGGCGGGGTCAGCACCGATTCCCCGCGCACGATGAACACATTCGTGCCGGTTCCTTCGCACAGTTCCCCGACAGTGTTCGCGAACAGCCCTTCCGCGTAGCCACGCTCGTGGGCCCACGCCAGCGCAGCCACGTTCTCCGCGTAGGACGTGCACTTTGCCCCCGTAACCGCGGACCGCTCGTTGCGCACCCAGGGAACGACGACGGCACTGGTAGTAGCCGGCCACGGTTGCATGGGTGACAGCGCCACGATCACGGTGCCATCGCCCTCGCCCCGATCACTGGCCAGCGGCCCTGCCCCGCCGGTGCAGGTGATGCGCAACCGGCCCAGCCGAGAGCCCTCGGGTTCGCTGGCAATCACGTCGGCGATCGCCGCCCGCAGGGCGTCGAGGTCGGGTGGGACGAGCCCGAGGACAGCGCAGGACCGCACGAGCCGACGCAGGTGGCGCGTGAGCGCCAGCGGCACTCCTTCGATCACCTTGAGGGTCTCGAAGACCCCATCACCGACCGTGAGCCCGTGATCGAAGACCGACACCCGGGCATCGTCGTGCTCCAGTAGGCCCGCGCGCCCCTGCGCGCTCAGCCAGACGCTCATCGAGAGACTCGGGTTTCGATCTCGGCGGACACCGTTTCGGCTGCCAGCGCGCAAAGGCGGCGGGCCTTCAGCTCCGTTTCCTGCCATTCGCCGTAGGGGTCCGAGCCCCAGGTGATGCCTGCACCGGTGCCGAAGGACAAGGTGTTGGCGCGTATCCAGAAGGTGCGAATGGCAACAGCCAATTCCGCGGCATCGCGATCGGCGTCGATCCAGCCGACGGCACCGCAGTACACATCCCGCGATGCCCGTTCCAGATTGTCGATGATGGCTAGCGCCGATTGCTTGGGTGCACCCGTGACCGATCCCGGTGGGAACGTCGCCTCGAAGATGTCCGACCAGCCGGCTCCTGAACGCAACCGGCACTCGACATCGGACACCAGGTGCACCAGGCCGGGGTGCTCTTCAACCCTGAGCAAATCGGGCACCCGTACCGAACCGATGCGGGCAACACGGGAAAGGTCGTTGCGCACGAGGTCGACGATCATCACGTTCTCCGCGAGGTCCTTGTCCAGTAGCAGGGCCGGAGAGGGCGCGGTTCCCTTGATCGGCCCACTTACCAGGTACTCGCCATCACGCCGCAGGAACAATTCCGGGGACGCGCACGCGACATGCAGGTCCCTTTCGGGGACGCTGATCACCGACTGGAACGGTGCGGGGTTACCTCGGGATAGCACCTGGTGCAAGGAGACGATGTCATCGCTTGGATCTACCGGAGCGGACAGCACCCGGCACAGGTTCGCTTGGTAGACCTCGCCGCGGCCGATGTGACCTTGGATCCGGCGTACCGCGTCGACGTAGTCGTCCTCGCTCAACGAGGTCCGCCAGCGATCCGCCGCAACGCCGCCCCACGGGCCAGCCGAGTGGTTGGGCGGGTTCACCGACCAGCGGGTGAAGCGCACCAGGACGGGTTCACCGCGGTAGGGCAGTACCACCGCCCAGCGTCCGCCCGCCCGCAGATCCTCCAGATCGCTGGTGATCACATCGGGCTCGGATGCCCACAGCCCGCCCAGGTGGGCAATGGCGGAGGTGCGCATTGCGCCATCCTGCCGGGCACCGGGCGATTCCGCCTAGGCCCCGACACTTCGGACACTCGTGTCGGCTAAGGTTGGGCCCTCCCGAAAGGGAATGCGGACGTAGCGCAGCTG
>CAZJYN010000134.1:0-3122 GCA_964550285.1 uncultured Rubrivirga sp. | reverse complement strand
TCTCTCTCTCTCTCTCTCTCTCTCTCTCTCTCTCTCTCTCTCTCTCTCTCTCTCCCCCTCTCTCTCTCTCTCTCTCTCTCTGTGCCTTGGTCAGGATGCCTCCTGAAGCCCACTCGGTCGTGCCCTGGTCGCATGAGTGCGTCTGGTATGATCCAAGAACGGCGACCCTCACCGGCAGCTTTCCCTCCTCCTCCTCCGTCTCGAGCCTCCTCCACGGCTGTGTTTCCCTCGGTGCGTCCCTTCTCACCCGCCTACTCACCATCTTTTTCCCTTCTTCAGGTTAGCTCGGCCGTTGATATGGTCCTCCTCCCCTACCTCCCCTCCTTCCCCTCCTCCATTGAAGACGCGCTCACCCTCTGCCGCCGGATCCCTGATGCCTTGCCGCGCCTCTTCGTCGAGGTGCGCTTCCAAGTCGGGGAGGAGGGGGAGGAGGGCGGGGGGGAGGTAGCGGCGGAGGCGGGGTGTCATGTCGAGAGTATTCGGGTGGCGGTGGAGGACGGAGGAAATCCATGGGCGTCGTGGGTGCCCCTCTCTCCCTTTCTCCCTCGCTCTGTCGAGGCCTTCCAAAGGCAGTTGGAGGCGATTGGGCGAAAGCTGCTCGCGGAAAGTCGAGGAAAAGGTGGGAGAAAGACAAAGTGGAGGGTCGGGAGGGAGCTGAGGAGGAGGGAGGACGAAGAGAACGTGTGGACGGGGGGAATGCAGGTAGGGGTGCTGATAGGGATGACCTTGATGGTGGGTGTCTTCTTTGCGGTGAGGCGGAGAGAGTGGGAGCGGCACTTGTGGCAAAAGCGGTGACGAGGAAGCAGGGGGGAAAGGAAAGAGGGGCGGGGGGAGGGAGGGTAGGAGGGGAGGATGCTCGGATCTGCCGTTCCATTTTGCGGGGAAGAGTGCTCCTTGGAACTCAGATGCACATATACGTGATACATAGCTATATAACAAAGTGAGGAAAGACAAAAGGAAGCCGTGAACGCGGACGATTTCCCATGCTGTGCGAGTTATACGAGGTCGGCACCCAGGGGAGAAGAGCCACAAGGATGTACTCGCCTGGATGCGCCCTCTTTCTCGTCCCTCCCAGAAAGACATATGCATTATTGCTTTGAAATAGACCGTTATGAACATGAGTGTCGTGGACAAACCCTATTCCTTCCCGGCATTAAACCGGATAGCCCCCGATCCCTTCCTTCCTTCAACCCCTTGCCCCTCCTCTCCGCCTTCCCCCCCTTGATATGATGGGGCATCGCCAGCAAGCCATCACTAGACACCGCCCTTGCACCCTGAATGCTGTCTTGGCATTTCCAAAGGTCCCGTCTTTTCTCGACATGGGCGGGAGGGGGGAGGGCGAAAGGAGGTTAGACAGGCAGGGACTACCTGCTCTGGAGCACCTCGAGGATGAGCTCCCGGGACAAGCCGGCAAAGGCCTCCGTCTTTGTGGCCTGATCGAAATGCCGGACGATGAAGGACAGGCAGATGTCTTTCAGTGCCCTGGCGCTGGAAGACAGGGAGGGAGGGAGGGAAGAAGGGAGGGAAGGAGGCAGGGGAGGGGGGCGGTGGCACATGAATGGGAGGACAGGTCGAGGTAACAGAGGCCTTCCATTCAGTGCCATGCGAATCATCCATACGCCCCTCCCCCGAAATAAGTGACGCGTTGAACTTGAAAGCGTCGGAAAAGCCAGCATCCCGTCCCTGCCCTCGTCCCGACCGAGATCCTCACTCCACCCGTGACGCATCAAAAGCAAAGTCGACAAAAAAACAAGGGTGTATCATTATATATGTATATGTGTGTGTGTGGACATGTGATAAACACAAATATGTATGCATTCTTACTTGAAATTCTCCGCGGTTTGGAGGAGCGTGGCCGCGTTCTCGATATTGAGCCCGGTTTGAAAGACGTTTTCGCAGGCCCGCTTGAGCCGTTCCACCCCGTACATGTCCGCGGCGATGAAGAGCTCGATGGCCTGTCGGGAACAAGGAGGGGAGGAGGGCAGGAGGAGGCTGAGCTTGCATTCGCCGGTTCCAGCATGGAGTGAGAGAGGAAACAGAAACGGGGGGAGGGAGGGAGGGAGGGCGGGGGGGAAGGAAGGAGGGAGGGAAGGAGGAAGGAGGGAGCCAGGGAGGGTACCGTCTCGGGAAGCATAGTGTCGGACGGCACCAGGTCCGTGTAGAGGTATTCAAGCAGGAGGAGGAAGATGACTTGGCGAGTGCCGGGGATGGCCACCTCCTCCTCCCAGGACTCGCGCATCCCGCTCTTGAACATGGCCCTGAGGGCGGGAGGGAGGGAGGAAGGGAGGGAGGGAGGGAAGGAAAATAGGGGAAGCCCTCTGGTCAGAGGCGGAATGTGGGCGGGAAGACTCAATTCAACGCCTGGGTGTGGCCCTCAGTTAACTCTTCGTTTGGCATGTCATCGGCTCTCCCCCCGTTTCCCCTCCTCCCTCCCTCCCTCCCTCCCTCCCTCCTTCCCCCGATCCCTCCCTCCCCCTTCCGAAGAAGGCAAAAACAAGGAGGGGGGCTCAGGATGGGAAGGAGGGGGAAGGGCGGGGGGGAGGGAGGGGGAAAGACGGGGTTCTAGGGAGGTGACCTTAAACTCGGCCTTTTGATACGGTTCCTCAGGGGGCGTCGACGATTTGGAGAGACAGGCAACAGCGAGACAGCGACAAGAGACTCCCCGAAAATGAGCGAAAAGAGGAGGAAAAACAGGAAAGGAGAAAGAAGCGGCAGGTTGTGGTGGACATCGGGGCCCTCCTCCCTCCCTCCTCCCTCCCTCCCTCCCTCCCTCCCTACCGGAAATGCTGGCATCGCATGGCGAGCACGGCACGATGAGCATGGACCCGCTGACCCTCCACCAGGAAAACCACGTCCGCAAAGTCCGCATTGTTGATCAAGCGCCTGTGGGAGGGAGGGCGGGAGGGAGGGCGGGAGGGAGCGCGAGCCTAAGCTGCCCGTGCCCGAAGCCTAGTGCCTCAAGGGGATAATGGATCCTCCAGCCCCTCCGCCCGTTGCCTCTTCCCCTTCCCTTTTCTTTCCTTCATCAACTCCCACCCTGCTCCTGACTTTCCGCAACAAGCAACCAAGCCCCCCCCCCCCCCCCCCCCCCCCCCCCCCCCCCCCCCCCCCCCCCCCCCCCC
>CAZJYN010000133.1:0-3244 GCA_964550285.1 uncultured Rubrivirga sp. | reverse complement strand
CTCCCACCGTCACCTCCACCCTTCGTCGGGCGCGTGCCATCGCGGTATCGGCGCCGCCGGTGATCACTATGTCGGTTCGACCGGTCTCCAGCTCGCGGATTGCAGCCTCGACCGCCGCTAAGGACGAAGCGCACGCCGAATCGACAGTGTGGTTCGGGCCCTTGAAGTCGAAACGGTTAGCGATGCGTCCGGTGGTTACGTTGTTCAAGAAGCCGGGGAAAGACTCCTCAGTCCAACTCGGCAGCCTGCTCCACGCTTGCTCCTCTACCGCCGCGCTGACACTGGAGAGCATCGCCCGAGCCGCATAGCCCTCGCCGATGTCGCCACTGCTCGAGGACATCCCGACGATCACCCCGACTCGTGACCGATCGATACGACTGGCATCGAAACCAGCATCGGCCAGAGCCCGACGCGTTACCTCCAGGGCGAGAAGTTGCGCCGGTTCGATGTGCGCAAGGGCCGTGGGCGGGGTTCCAAAGCGCATGGGGTCGAAGGGAATCGGATCGAGGAAACCACCGTGCACCGCAATGGTCGGATCCGGCGCCGCGGGATCGGGATCGAGCACCCGCGCTGGATCGAATCGCTCGAGCGGAATAGGACGCGTGGCCACCCGTTGCTGGACCACGGTGTCCCAGAAGCCGGCGAGATCGCTGGAATCGGGAGCTACGACGGACATCCCGACGATGGCAACCGGGACCGACTTCACCGTGTCGGCGGGAGTGGGCGAGCGCGAGTCCCAGGTCGCCTCGACCACGTGCTGGCCACCTGCCAAGACATCTTCGTGCAGTGCGGCGATGGTGGTCGCGTGCGCGTGCATCGTCGCGATATCGCCGAGCATGTACATCCCCTCGCGCAGCTGACGCTCCGGGTCAACCGAGACAACCGCATCCCCCTCGCGGATCTCCGCTCGGCTCGCCATACGCAGCCTTCCCAGGGTGAGGGCCTCGAGTTCGCTCGACCTGGTTTCCGGGTCCGCACCGGTCAGTTCCCGGGCGCGTGCCTCGAACTCCGAAACGAATCCGCTCCTCGCGACCCTCGTCGAGTGACCTACCGCGGTGGTGACCGTGCTCGTGCGATCGCAAGACACCGCAACATCTTGGAACTGTTGTGGAATCGCGCCGCTGGCTACTGCTTCCACCGTGAACAGGTACGCGGTTCCCATTAGGAACCCGATGGAAACCCGATCTGTGAGGTCACCGAGTTCTCTGGCTGCGAGCGCGGCGGCCGCCGCCGAGCTCACCGAATCGTGTATCCCCCCGGCCAGGAAGACCGAGGCGCGCGCGGAATCATCTGCCTTGAGTAAGCCCGCGATCTCGTGTAGCGCCGATTGCCACAAGACTGCGCTCGAGAGTGGGCCGACATGACCGCCACACTCGTAGCCTTCGAGGACGAAGCGTCGAACCCCCGCCTTCCACAGCAAGGACACGATCCGTGCCGTTGGTGCGTGCGCATAGGTGATGATCCCGTGGTTCTCGAGATCGAGCACCTGATCCGGGCGGGCGCCTGCGACCACCGCTACCGACGGTCGAGTACGCAAGACCGCATCGTGCTGTGGCTGCCAGATCTCCGGCGGCGCAAAGCCCAGCATGCCCACACCCCAGGCCCGGTCGGCCAATTCCGTGCTGGTGTGGGTAAGTACGTCACCGGCTGCGGGCCCGCGCTTGAGTGCAAGGGCTACGAGAGGCAACGCACCTTCGGCCGCTACAGCGGCGGCGAATCCGGGGACATCGCTAACCCGGGTCATCGGCCCTTGAATGAGTGGCGCACCAAGGCCCAACTCCTCGCACACCCGCGAACCGCCGCCAAGCAGTCCTTCGGCGCGCGCACCAAGAACCGCTTCATCATCGATGCGGTAGCCCGACAGCACTGCGGACAACGGTTGATCGATGTTCTGCCACGCGATCGCCAACCCCTGACCCAGGGGAATGAGGTCGGTGAAGACGTTGCGCCAACCCCACGGCAGGTCGTCACCGCAACGATCGACATCGGCCACGAGCATTGCCTGGACCTGTTGGGCAACGGGAAGGTTTCCGCGCAGGAGGAAACGCACCTGCTTGTCAGCCGGTCCGAGCGCCACCGCCTCGGTTCCGTCAAGGTCACGTACCGCGTTGCGCAGTCCGGTGATGCGTGTCTGGCTCGTCAAGACAAGTTCGTCACGCAGCACCACCCCCGCAGCACCGGCGGTTCGAAGCGCCGCAGCTATCGACGGACTGATCGCGCCGAAGCCGAGCACCTCGCGGGCACCCACCTTGCAGGCATGCTGCAAGAGGATCGAGGTGGACATTGATCCGATCGCGCCACCGGATTCCGATCCACGCACAACCACAGGATCTTCGGTAGCGGACAACTCGACGATCCGTTGCGCATCGGTGACTTCGAGCCAAGCCTGCGCCCCAGCCTCGGCCAATCGAACACGGATCGATGTCCAATCGACAACGGGATCCGCCCACGAATCACTGATGATCACGATCGCACCCGAATAGGAATCGGGTTGGATCTGCTCGCATTGCGATGGCGAGACTCGAAGCACGAAGCGATCGCATTGCCTGCTCATCAAGTGGATATCGAGCAGGCGATCGCGGATTGAAGCATCGGCCAAATCCAAACCCGGGGTCACGTCTGCCGCGACGCAGGAACGAACCCATTGCTGGATTCGGATGACATCACCCGGTGGAGAGTCCGGAACACGCAGGGCGATGGTGATCATGCCGCGGCCCTGCTTCCCAGAAGATGCTCGATAAGGAAGTCGGCACCATCGCGGATTCCGTCGTCGTTGGCAATGGAGGCAGCGAGTTCTTGCGCGCGAATGCGGTAGCGGGAGTCTTCCACAGCGCTACCCATCGCACGCGCAAGTGATTCGACCTTCAGATCCTGGATCGGGATCGATGCCGGAGCCACACCCAATGCGAGTGCGCGATACCCCCAGAACGGCTGATCCAGGCAGAATGGCACCACGACCTGTGGAACCCCGGCCCGGTAGGCAGCAGCGCTCGATCCCACTCCTCCGTGGTGCACGAAAGCCCCTACCCGCGGCAGCAGCCAGTCATGCGGGAGTCGATCCACTACCAAGACGTCATCACCACGGACCGAATCCGGGTCGAAGGCACCCCAGCCGCTCAACAGCAGCACTCGTTGCCCTGCCCGCCGGGCGGCTTGGACCACGGTGTGCGCCAGTGCACGCGGGTCGGGAGCTACCACGCTGGAGAAGCCCACAGCGATAGGCGCATCACCCCGCTCGAGGAAT
>CAZJYN010000132.1:0-3263 GCA_964550285.1 uncultured Rubrivirga sp. | reverse complement strand
CGCCAATCGGCACCGGTCACCACACCCCGACAGGTCGCCTCCGCGCACAGGCACGGGAATTCGTCGTAGTCCGAAGCGTCGGTCATGGCGTAGTCGAAGGTCAGTTCCTCGCCTACCTCGATATCGCGCATCGCGATCAGCACGGCCGAGCCGATCACCCCGCAGTTGGGTTCACACGAGTGGTTGAGCATGTCGCCCGGCTCGGGAACGTCGCCGGAGACGAGGTAAAGGTCGTGGTCGACTTGGATCGACCGGCTTTGTCGGTCCTCAGTCATCGTGGACATGGTGGCCCGATCGACCACCCAGCCTCCGAAGCCGGCCACGGTCTCTCCCGCGGCGATCGGTTCGGTCGCGTACGAGCCCCAACCCTTGCCGCCGGCTGGACGCGCTTCGGCCTTCGGCGTCAACCAGTTGTAGTCCAACAAGGCCACCTTTCTCGGCCCCGGCTCCCGGGGAAAGCAGACAAGAACGCAGGAGTCTGACACAGCAAGATGACCGAGCCCTGACCGGGCAGGTGCGCACCCAGAGCGCCGGACCCGGCGCCGCGGAGCGCTTGCTGCCACGATGACCCTATGAGCGAGCAGCAACCCGTGATCGGCCCAGACGGCACGCCCGTGCAAGCAGAAACCAACGACGACGACACCAGCGCCGACACCATCGATCAAGCCCCCACCGACCCCGCCAGCCTGGTGCAACAACCGGCCAAGGTGATGCGCATCGGGTCGATGATCAAGCAACTGCTCGAGGAGGTGAAGTCCGCGCCCCTGGACGAGGCCGCCCGCGCGAGGCTGAGCGACATCTACTCCCAATCGATCGCCGAACTCAAGGACGGCCTAGCTCCCGAACTGGTCGATGAGCTCCAGCGCCTTTCCCTGCCGTTCACCGAGGAAGCAGCACCCAGCGAGGCGGAGCTACGCATAGCGCAGGCGCAACTCGTGGGTTGGCTCGAGGGCCTGTTCCACGGCATCCAAGCCGCGGTGTTCGCCCAGCAGATGGCGGCGAAGGCCCAACTCGAGCAGATGCGCGGACAACCCCAGTTGATGGCCGGCGGGCAAGTGGGAGCCGGTGCGCCTTCACCGGATGGTTCACCCGAGCAGCAAGGCGGCGTGGGGCACTACCTCTGATCCGACGGCACGCGCGCGGATAGGTTTAGCCGGTGATCGACCCCATCGTGTTGCGCAACGATCCCGAGCGGATCCGCGAATCCCAGCGCCGTCGCGGCGAGGACCCAACCGTTGTCGACCGGCTCATCGCCGCCGACCAGCAAGCCCGCGATGAGCGCCAGCGATTCGATGAGTTGCGCGCCGAGCAAAAGGCGCTCGGCAAGCAGATCGGTCCCATGCAAGGAAAACTCAAGAACGCCGACGACGCCACCAAGCCCGAACTCCAAGCGCAGGTGGACGAACTGATGGCCAAGGCGCAGACACTGGCCGATCAGGTGAAGGCCGCCGATGCGGCCGCGCACGAGGCTGCGGATGCGACAGCGGCGTTGTGGTTGGAGGTTTCCAACCTGGTCAACCTGGATTCACCCGTTGGTGGGGAAGAGGACTACCGCGTCCTGGAACATGTGGGCACCCCCCGGGATTTCGCCGCGGAGGGGTTCGAACCCAAGGACCATCTGGAGATCGGTGAAGCACTGGCAGCGATCGATGTGGAGCGCGGCGCGAAGGTTTCCGGGTCGCGTTTTTATTACCTCACCGGCCCCGGCGCGGAACTGGAGTTCGCACTGCTCAATCTCGCCATGGAGCACGCACGCCGGCACGGGCTCACTCCGGTGATCACCCCGGCATTGGTGCTGCCCAGCGCGATGGAGGGCACCGGTTTCCTCGGTCAGGCCGCGGAGAACGTCTACCGCATCGAGTCCGATGACATGTATCTCGTGGGCACCAGCGAAGTCCCGCTCGCAGCGTTCCATTCCGACGAGATCATCGACGCCGAGCAGTTGCCGTTGCGCTATGCCGGCTGGTCGAGTTGCTTCCGCCGGGAAGCCGGCTCGCACGGCAAGGACACCCGCGGCATCATCCGCGTGCACCAGTTCGACAAAGTCGAGATGTTCGTGTTCTGCGATCCAGAAAAGGCCGAGGAAGAGCACGCGAACCTGCTGGCATGGGAGAAGGAGTTCATCGACGCCCTGGAGATCCCCTACCGGGTGATCGATGTCGCGACCGGAGATCTCGGATCCAGCGCCGCCCGCAAGTTCGACATCGAAGCGTGGATTCCCACCCAGGATGCCTATCGCGAAGTGACGAGCACCTCCAACACCACGCAGTTCCAGGCCCGGCGCTTGAAGATCCGCAGGCGCAAGGACGGCAACACCGCACCGCTAGCCACGCTCAATGGAACGCTGTGCGCGATGCCCCGCATCATCGTCGCCCTGCTGGAAAATCACCAGCAACAAGACGGCAGCGTCGAAATCCCCGTTGCGCTACGCCCCTACCTCGGAGGTCGAGTCACCCTGTGACCACCAACATGCCCGATAGCAACATTCCCCACATCAACGACGGACTCCCGATCGATTGGACTCCGCAGTTGATCGCCCTGGACATCGACGACACCCTCACCGTCCACCTCGGCGACATGAAGCCACGCGTGATCGAAGCGATCGCCGGTGTGCGCGAGAAGGGCATCGACGTTGTCCTCGCCACCGGGCGTTCCTTCGACACCACCACGCCCGTCGCCAGGGACGCCGGCATCGACGGCCATGTGGTGTGCAGCAACGGCGCGATCCTCGGTGATGTTGCGAAGGACAAGATCGTCGAAGCGATCACCTTCGATGCCACCCCCGTGATCGAGCAACTCAACGAACTCGTGCCCGGTGCGGTCTTCGCCGTAGAGGACATGCACGGCGTCTTCTACACCACGCACATGTTCTCCACCGGCCCGCTGGGCCTGCGTATCGAGGAAGTCACGCTGGAGGAACTGACGAGGGAACCGGTGGTGCGCCTGGTCATGCGCAGCAACCGGCATACCGAGGAGGTCTTCGGTGCGGCGGCGGCGCAGCTCGGCTTCCATCAGGTGGTGTACGGGGTTGCCGATGTCGCCTGGATGGATGTCGGTCCGCACGACGTCAGCAAGGCCTCGATGCTGCACGAGGTTTGCGCGCGCAAGGACATCCCGGCCGAGCGTGTGGTCGCGATCGGAGACAACTGGAACGACGTCCAGATGTTGAACTGGGCCGGCCTGGGAGTAGCCATGGGTCACGCGGTGCCGGAGATCCAGGCGCAGGCCAATCTGATCACCCTCGATGAGCCGGGCGACGGCGT
>CAZJYN010000131.1:0-3361 GCA_964550285.1 uncultured Rubrivirga sp. | reverse complement strand
TCGCGGTACTCGTTCACCAACTGCTCGGTAATCGGCTGCAGCGTGATCGGCTTGCGGTTGCCATCGGCATCGCGCACCCAGGCCTTCGGCGGCACCGTTGCCGAGGCATTCGTGTAATCGACGACGATCTTCGCGCCGGCCGGTACCCGGACGTTCAGTCCCACGTACTCGCGCCCGCCACTGTCATCGAGACCACCGATCTGGACATTCCAGCGCAGGGTCTTCTTGGCATCGGAGCTGTACACGACGCGTTCGCGCTCGGTATTCCACTTTTGTTCGACCGTGACCTCTGCGGGCAGGTCAAGGGGGTGGCCGTTGACGTCGAAACTCACGCCTGGCTGATCTGACAATTGCAAGATCCGCGGTGAAGACGGCGCATCGGAGAAGAAGGCAGTGCCGTCTGAGCCACCCACCCCGAAGTACGTCGTACTGTTACTCGCCAATTCGTCCAGCAGCACGTACTGAGCTTCACCGTTGGAGATGGCGTACAACTCCAACTCCTGCTTGCTCGCCAGGTCATCGGTTTGTACAACAATGAGGAACTCCTCCACGCTCGGATCGACGTTGATGACCGGCTGCGTGATCTGCTCCTGGGTTGGCGGGTTCAGCGGCGAGAGTTGCCGGTAGGTGGACTTGTCAAGAGGCTCACCGTCAGCGTCCATTAGTGCGAATGCGACGTCGTCGGCGTTGTCCTTGTTCAGAGGTGAGATCGTTACCAGGGTGCCTTGATCGGGACCTACACACACCGGGCAGGTCTGCTCTTGCAACATGTCGGCAACGGAAACCAGGCCGATCCGGCCTTGGGTTTCGGTGCTCCACTCGATTCCCGGAGCACTGGGGTTGATCGCGGAGGTGTAGGTGAAGGTGTCGTCGTTCGTGTCGACGGTCACTGCGCGAGCGCGCATCGGGAAGTTGTTGTCGTAGACCGCGATGTCGTAGATCCCTTGACCGCGATCCAAGACGGCGAACGGGGTGATTGCGTGGCCACCCGCACTGCTAATCACGGTCATGATGTAGGGGGTGGTACCACCTTGCAATCCGTCGATGAGGGTGTTGACGACCTCGGTGGGTGAAAACCCATCAAGAGCCGGCGGGACGGTCTTATTGAAGTACTGGGTCCCAAAGAGCCGGGTAATTGTCTGCACCGCCCGGTTGCCCATTGGGTTGGCCGCGTTGATCCCCAAACCCGAGGCTCCAACCTGATTCGCGGGGATCTGGCCGTTGTACAGGCCCGCTGCTGCGGTAGCGAAGCCGAAGCAATGACCACCCAGGGCGCCCGTTTCGATCGACTGCGCCAGCAATTCGGCGCCGAAGATCAGCTCGCAGTCACCGGTCTTGGGATCGATCGACTTCGGGTCACGACACACACCGTCACCGAAGGTGCGGCGCAGGCTGAGGGCATTGAGTCCCTGCGGCGGCGCAACCTTGCCGGCCTCGTAGTCATCGAAGCTCAAGCGCGACGGTGTTCCGTACACCAACTGGGACTGGATGAAACTTTCAGGTGCCCCCCAGTTTGGGATGGGGAAACCGTGTGGGTAGGGGCGGAATCCGCTATCGGCGATGACCGTTCCTTGCGGGGCGCCTTGGGCCAGCGAACCGAAGGAGTTCTTGAAAGCCTCTGGGCTCACGATCCACCCAGCCGGCGGATTGCCGCCGCTGATCAGATTGGGGGCCGGCTCCTGGGCCGACGCGGGGGCCAGTGCGGCTCCCGCGAGCGCGATGGCCGAGATGAGTGCAACGGACGAGCGGGTGAGGATTCGACGCATACCTGCATATTGCCAAATCGTTCATGATCGGCCAAGTCGCGATCAGCGGATGCGCACGGCCTTCGACATCTTCGAAGGCACGGATGCGCCTTCGGGCGTGACCGCGATCACGCGGAACCGGTGTTTGCCTACTCCGAGTCTCACCTTGCACTGCAAGGGTGATGCGCTCGGATCAACCGAGCACAACGGTTCGCCCTTCGGTGTGGTCACCAAATATTCGAGCACCGTCGGATAGTTGGCCGGGGAGAACCGAATGCGTACCGGCTTCTTCTTCGTCTTCGCCTTCAGCACCTTGGCCTTCGGCGCTTCCATGCGCAGCATGTCGGCGTCGTCGGCGAGGTTCGCATCGCCTTCACCTTGCACATTGCGGGCGCGCACTGAGATGTCTTCCACGCCGGTAGCGCCGGTGGGGAACGTGCATACCGTCTCCGCAGTGGTGCACAGCAACGCACCGCTTCGATCGAGGACGTCGTAGCCCACCACGGTCTGCGCGGAATCGCGAGGTGCCTGCCACCACACCGTTGTCGAGGCTTCGACCCGCGTTGCGTTGAGTTCACGCGGCTGACTGGGAATCGTCGGCAATCCTGCGGTTTCCAAGGCCTGGTTGGCCAGTGGCCGGTAGCTCATCCCGGTGAAACCGATCACTCCCGCACCGGAGCGGCCATCGCACGAGCCACCCGCGATGTTGCCGAGTAGCAGCGGTGCGTCGTTCTCGATCACGAAGCGCGGGCCGCCGCTATCGCCGGAACACGCGTCGATGCCGTCGTTCTTGGCCGACAGGATCGCTAGGCCGCTGGAGTCGCGGAAGTCATCGAGCACCCGAATGAGCGGCAGCGCGGCTCCGCGGGGGATGTCGGTCGTGCGGTTGTCAGGGGAGGGGAAGCCGTAGCCCAGTGCGGAGACCGGGGTGTCGTCGGTGAACCAGCGCGCGAGTTCCACGGTGGTGGCAAGGCGCGAGAAAGTGACCTCGGCGAGCGGCTGGTCGAGGACTACGAAGGCGATGTCGTCCGCCGGCACCGATGTGCCACGCAACCGGAAGCCATCGACCACGAAAGTGCGCACCACGCGTGCTGGCGTTGCGCCCTCCACTCCGGCGCTGGTCACGCGGAACGGGCTGCCGGGAGTAACGACCGCGAAGGTCGACGGATCGATAGGGCGGCCGCGTTCATCGACCACGCAGTGCGCGGCGGTCATCAAGACGGTGGGCTTCCACATCCCGGCGGTGCAGATCCCGTAGGAGCGACCCCGAACCGAGATCAACGCGGTTGCGTACGGCGTTCCGGTTGCATCGCCCGCGGCCATCAGCCGCGGGGTGCGAAGGGCTGGGCTTTCCGAAGTGGCGCTCGGTGTCAGTGGCGTCGTCGTCGTTTTCGAAACGGAGGAGTCGGTGGCAGACGAAGGCGCCGCTACCGACGGCCCCGCGAGCGATAGGAGGAGAACGCTCGCGAGAGCCGCGGCGACGGCGCCGACGAATTTCGGGTGTTGCGCGCGAAGGCGCGACCTAGTTAGCGACAGGTGCAGCGCTGTGGTTCGGGGACATTGGCCATGACCTCGTCCACGTGCGCGCCGCAGCCACTCCAGGTGACCTTTCCGCA
>CAZJYN010000130.1:0-3379 GCA_964550285.1 uncultured Rubrivirga sp. | reverse complement strand
GTTCGCGTACTTCGGCCGAGCCTGATTCGTGCTTGATGACCGAAACAGCAACGGAAGCATCGAGATAGACGATTAACGTTCACCCCGAAGGAACATCAGGGCCTCGAGTGCCGATTCCATCGAGTTCCCTTCCTCAGGGGCGACGTCGGCGAAGCGAGCCCCTTGCTTCGCTGGCTCGTGGCGAAGGCCGGCCAACGGGTTCGACTGGATCGGTTGGATGGCGGCGACCGGCTCGCCGTTGTTCGTGATGATGAAGGTCTGACCCTCCTGTACCTCGCGCAGAATGCGCCCGCTCTCATTACGCAGTTCGCGATGGGTGATTACCTTGGCAGCCATAGCTTTACTGTGGCACGCTGTAGCACGCTAAGTGAGGGGTTATCCCCTCAGGTTTCTCGGATTCCGTCCACTATGTTCTCCGGAAGGTTCTCCTTCGCGTAGGTTCCTTGACGTGGTTCACGTGGTTGACGTCCTTCCACAATCAAGGGGTAGAGCTCGGGTTCGATCCGCGGCTGTTGCGTGCACCGTTGCCGTCCTCGGAGCGACTCTCCCACTTGTCGGCACTGTTCCGGCCGCGTCGGCGACAACCAATCACAGCATGGCCATCGAGCTGTCCGGAACAACCTGTGACGCAGACACGGTCGTGGACGTGACCCCGTCGAACCTCGTGGTCGCTCCAGACGATCTCGTTACTTTCACCGTGACGAATAACGTGGATAACAGTGGGCCCGTTCGATGCGGATTCGCTATCCAGCCGTCATCTGGCGGGCCCCGTCTCACAGGCTGGATCCTGGGTCCGAATTCCGGGAATCCCATAGATCTTTCTTCGAGTTCACCGTATGCAGCAACTAGCGACACGAGCACCCCTTTTACTCGGGTCCTTCAAGCAGGCTCCGTCAGCCTCGACGTCTACGTTTACGATCTGAATTCGGGATTCAACACTTTTTCTACGATTCGCGTTACAGCTGTAGAGGTTGGAGACATTCCAGCTGACCTGATCCAGCAGTTCGCTATTGATCCAGGCGGCGACTGCACTTCGCTGCCTGCACCGATCGAGGTCTTCGATGTCCCTCGCGCCGGAGGTTGGTCGAAGAGTTGGGCCCAATGGCCGAACGAGGGTGCCGGGGGCTTCGTATGCACGCGTCAGGTGATGTATCAGCCCTCGACGGGTACGTGGGTTCCTAGGACGTCGTCGTAGTCGTCGCAAGCGCGAGACAAGGGTGGAGGCTAGGGGACTCGAACCCCTGACTTCTGCCTTGCAAAGGCAGCGCTCTACCAGCTGAGCTAAGCCCCCGGTGGGACGTCCCCCGTGATCGAGGGACGTCGAAGGATAGCCGAGACGCGGGATCGGTCTCGGCGAAAGGGTGGTCGAGCCGTTAGCGGAGGTCGGGCGCGGCCGTCGCCTCGGCCCACAGGTCCTGCTCGGCCTGGCTGGCCATGTACTGGCGGTAGACGAGGTATCCGACGCCGCCGAGGATCACGAGCAGCAGCAACTTCTTCATTGGGACTCCTTGATGGTTCGTAGCACCACTGTAAACGTCCCCATTGTGCCCCCGGAAAGTGAGAACAGGTAAGGCCGTCTGCCGATGGGGTCTAGCCGAACTTTCCTGTCACGTAGTTCGCGGTGCGCTCGTCCTTCGGGTTGGAGAAGACCGTGCGTGTCTCATCGATTTCGACGAGCACGCCGGTGCGGTTGCTGGTCTCGTCCATCGCCGCCACTGTGAAGAAGGCTGTTAAGTCCGAGACGCGTGCCGCCTGTTGCATGTTGTGGGTGACGATGACGATCGTGTAGTCCTCCTTGAGCTCGAGCATCAGATCCTCGACCTTGCCGGTGGAAACCGGATCGAGGGCCGAGCACGGCTCATCCATGAGGATCACATCGGGCTGCACGGCGATCGCGCGAGCGATGCACAGACGCTGCTGTTGTCCGCCGGACATCCCGAAGGCGTTGTCCTTGAGGCGATCCTTCACTTCATCCCACAGTGCTGCGCGGCGCAGCGAGGACTCGACGATCTCATCGAGGTCACCCTTCATTCCCAGGATCCGCGGGCCGAAGGCGATGTTGTCGTAGATCGACTTGGGGAAGGGGTTCGGCTTCTGGAACACCATCCCGATGACCGTGCGAACTTGAACCGGATCGACGGTGGGGCCGTACATGTTCACCCCGTGGTAGAGAACATCGCCGGTAACGCGCGCCGTGGGGATGAGGTCGTTCATCCGGTTCAGGGACCGCAGCAGCGTGGACTTGCCGCATCCGGACGGACCAATGAACGCAGTGATCTCGTTGTGCGGGATGTCCAGTGAGACGTCACTGACGGCGAGCATGTCGCCGTAGTAGACGTTCACGTTGCGCAGTTCGAAGGTGTTGACACCCGAGACCTGGCGCGTCCGCTCCCCACCGAGCGCGTCGCTGACTCCCAGAGACGGTGTACTGCTTGCCTCTTCGTCGGTGGTCACGGTGTCTCCCGTCGTTGCTTTGGGCATTACCAGGTCCTCTCGAAACGGTTACGAAGATATATGGCCACCGAGTTGATGAGAATCAAAAGCACCAACATGATCACCACGCCGGCTGCCGCCAGGACCTGTAATTCCTCCTGGGGTCGCTTGGCGTAGCTGTAGATCATCGTCGGCAGGGTGCTGTAGCCGCCTTCGAAGAATTGCGGGTCGAACGTCACGAAGGTGACCGCGCCGACGAGTAGCAGCGGTGCAGCCTCACCGATGGCGCGAGCCACCGCCAGGATGACCCCGGTGAGCACCCCCGGGAACGCCGCCGGCAGCACTTGCTTTGCCACTGCTTGCCACACGGTGGCACCTAGTGCGAGGGAGCCGTCGCGAATCGATGACGGAACTGCCCTGATCGCCTCTCGGGAGGCCAAGATCACGGTCGGCAGAACCAACAGGGCCAGCGTCAAGGAACCTGCAGCGGCCACGAATCCCCAACTCAGTGGCCCTCGAACGATGAAGGCCAGGCCTAGGATGCCGAAGACGATCGAGGGGACACCAGCCAGGTTTTGGATGTTCAGGTCCACGAACCGGTTGAAGGGATTCCTCGGGTTCGCGAACTCCTCCAAGTAGATGGCAGCACCAACACCCAGCGGGACGATCAGCACGATCACGCCACCGATCACGTACAAGGTGCCCAGGATCGCCGTGCGATAGCCGGCATTCTCCGGTGTCACCACGGACGGGACGTTCGTGAACAGTTCCAGACTGAGCCGAGGCCCACCGGCGATGAACGCCCAGGTGATCATCGCGGCGATCGAGACCAGTGCGGTGGTGAGACCGAGCAGCAGTATCGAGTAGATGATCAGCCCACGGACCTTCTTTTTGCGGTCCCCGGTCGAGAGCATCGCCTCCGTTACCTCCCGCGCACCCCCGACAG
>CAZJYN010000129.1:0-3431 GCA_964550285.1 uncultured Rubrivirga sp. | reverse complement strand
TGGGGCCGACGCGACTGGATGATGACCCGCCGCGCGGGCGTTGCGCTCATCATCGTGGCGATCGCCCCGATCCTGGGGGTGGCGGCGAGCCCGGAGGACGTAACCCGCGGGGTGCTGGCGGCCGTGGCGATCATGACCGGGCCCTATGCCCTCGGCGGTCTGGTCTACGCGCTGGGCACCTTGCCGGCGGGGGTCGGCCGATCGGCAGCGAATCAAGGGGCACGGCACGCACGAACGTCGTCGTACGTCACCTGAGTCCCTCACCTGAACCCGTGACATAGGTTCGGGTAGCCGACCACCCGAAATGTCCGGTTTCCTAGCGGCTATCCGCTGTTCATGAGATATTTCTGCGACATACCTGCTACCAGGATGCGGAATTTCTGCGATACGCGTACCGTTCCGTCCATGTCCACAGCGGGGGTCACGAGTAGCCCATGAGCACGCGCCTTGCGGCGCCTTCTGCTCAGGCCCGCCCGGCAGCAGTTGGCTACGCCCTCCTCACTCTCGGAGCACTCCTGTGGTCCTCCACATCCGTGCTCGCCAAGGGCATCCTGGACACCGGTTTCGAGGTCACCGCCCTCGCGCAACTGCGCGTCACCGGTGCCGCGATCCTGCTGTTCGGGATCGTCGCCATCACCAAGCCGAGCGCACTGCGGCTGCGCCGGCACGAAGTACTGACCTTCGCCTTCATGGGCATCGCCGGCATCGCCATGCCGCAACTGCTGTTCCTGCTCGCCGTGCGCGATCTTCCCGTTGGCGTTGCGATCTTGCTGCAGTTCACCGCACCGATGTTCATCGCCGTCTGGTTCCGGGTGCGTCATCGCGAAGTGGTGAAGAACTTGGTGTGGGTCGGACTGGCGATCTCCATCGGATCGCTCGCGCTCGTCGGCCAAGTGTGGGACGGCTTCACGCTGAGCATCGTGGGCATCGCCTTCGCGCTCGGCTCGGCCGTCACCATGAGCATCTACTACATCAAGGGCGATGCGCTCATGCGTCGCGAGGATCGCCGCGACCCGCTTTCCCTGGCGATGTGGACCTTCGTCTTCGCCGCGGCCTTCTGGGCGATCGCCAAGCCCTGGTGGAACTTCCCGTTCGCCGATCTCGTCGCGCCGGCCCAGCCCTTCGGCGTGCAGGGACCGACTGTCTCGATGCTGGTGCTCGTCGGATATGTAGTGATCATCGGCACGGTCGCCACCGCACCGATCATCCCGCTGGCGCTGCGCTTCGTCGATGCCTCGCAAGCCTCGATGATCGGAATGAGCGAACCGATCCTCGCCGGCGCACTCGCCTGGCTCGCGCTCGATGAGCGGCTCGGACCGTTCCAGATCCTCGGCGCCTTCGGCGTGCTCATCGGTATCGCGATCGCCGAACGCTCCCGCGCCGGCAAGCCACTGGTTCCGCGGCGTCGTCGTCTCGCGCCGAGCCTGGAGCCGGAGATCCCGATCGTCGTCCTCGGTGGCGATGCAGCGGGCCTGCACGCAGTGCACGAACTGCGCCGCAACGGCATCACCACACCGGTCACCATCATCGGCAGCGAGCCGGTCACCGAGGAGATCCCCGCGGTCACCTGGGAACCGGCGGTGTTCGCAACCAAGGTGGACGTCACCGGCGGCACCATCTTGCTTTCCGATGGCCGCAGCCTGACCACCCGCGGCATCATCACCCCCTCCGGCACACCGCCATGGGAGGTCGAGATCCCCGGCCCCCGCGGTGGCCTGCGTGGCGTCTACCGCCCCCGCGACATCGACACCGTGCTGCGCGATGTCACCAGCGATGCGCGCATCCTGGTGATCGGCGGAACGGTGATGGGCAGCGAGTTGGCCTCGCGCGCTCGCCAACTCGGCGCGCACGTGACCATCGTGACGAAGGACGACGACGTCATGACCAAAGCACTCGGCCGTGTGATCGGTGGCATCACTTCCCGCCTGCACGAGTTCCACGGTGTACGGGTGATCCGCGAGCGCATCCCCGCGGAGTTCCTCGGCAACGAGAACGGCATCGCCACCGGCGTGATGCTCGACGATGGCACCCACATCGACGCGGATGTGATCGTGCAGGCCTCCGGCACCATCCCCGTGGCGGTGCTCGATGAGTTCGAACCCACCCAGAACGTGCTTGCCAGCCTGCTCGAGGAACTCTCGCCCGCTGATTCCGACGAGCCGGTTGCCGCGTGGAGTTCCACCCAATTCGGCGCGTTCATCGAGGGCTGGGGAGCGCCGGGGGCGGACAACGACGTCCAGATCATCACCGAGACTTACGACGACGCCACCGGCCAGATCACCCGCTTGATCGCGGCGTACTGGGATGCCGATGGCCTCACCGGGGTGATCGGCATCAACGCTGGCGAGGGGCTCACTGCCTATCGCAGGCAGTTGCATTCACGCGCTCGAAGCCGCGCGCTCGCGTAACCTCTGGCAATATTCATGCATGGGTGATCGCAGACCATGGTCCCTGGCGGTCCTGAGTGCGTTGGCCGTTACTGCTGCATCGGCCGTCACAGCGCCCGCCGCTTCCGCAGCACCATCACCAAATCCCATCTTCGTCGTCCCTGACACAGGATCTGGTTGCACAGGTGCTGACGGGACGCAACGTGGAACAGTTCGCGATCAAGCAAGCGGAGGCGGTGTTGTCACAACCGTCGACGCTGCCGCCGGCAGGAGTCTCGCCGTGAGAAACAACTGTCCTGTCCCGCTTGTAGCTCGAATCGAGGACTCGCGCGGAGTACTCCTAGCTTTGCCAAGTTTTCCCAACGGAGTGACAACCAGCGTCGACATCACAGGCGCTGCAGCAATCACCTTCTACCGTGAGGACCCGAGCAACGTATTTAACTTTGTAGCGGGTGGCGCCTTCATCATCAACAGCGCCGCCCCTGTGAGCGGAGCTACTCCGCCACCGGTGCTCCAACAATTCGGTAAACCCAGCACCGGAACCTGCGATGAAGCAGCGCCTGCAGACCTGAACTGGGGTGGGTCAGCAAGTGGCGGTTGGGGCGATTCGTGGGCGCGATGGATGAACGATGGCACAGGCGGAGGCGTTTGCACACGCACCCTCGTCTACAGCAATTCCTCCGGTCGCTGGAACCCTGCCTAATCCGTAGGGATCCGAACCGTCACCTGGCAACCACCACCGGGGATCTCCTTTCGCGACCAATCGCCGACGCTGACCGCTTCGAACAGGCTCGTACCCAACCCTGATCGCTGTGCTTCATCGAGCCCACTGCCGTCATCGGAAACACATAGGAGCCAGGCGTTGGCCTGACGGTGGAGTTCGACTTCCACTCGGGTGGCACCACCGTGCCGAAACGCGTTCGACAAGCACTCCTCGAGAACGTCCCCCACATCCCGCACTCGATCAGCGGGGATCATTCCTTCGTCGACATCTACTTCGATGTCCATCAGAGCCGACCAAGGCGCGGAGATGTCCGCGGCAAG
>CAZJYN010000128.1:0-3454 GCA_964550285.1 uncultured Rubrivirga sp. | reverse complement strand
TCGATGCCGTCGCACCGTATTCGGATGTGCTGCTGTGCGAGACCATGCACTCGGGAGCCGAGGGCTACGCGGCAACCGAAGCGGCCGATCGCGCCGGACTGCCTGTGTGGGTCTCCTACACAGTGGACGAGGACGGCAGCGGGCGACTACGCAGCGGCGAGGACATCGCCGGCGCGCTAGCCGAGCTCTCGGAGTTCGAGAACGTCGAAGCCGTATTGCTGAACTGCTCGAGCGCGCCCGCGATCACGGCAGCACTACCACTACTGACGCAATCCGCATCCCACCTTCGTATCGGCGTCTACGCCAACGGCTTCAGTGAAGAGTTCCGAGCGAGCGTCGGTGATCCTCGCTCAGATGGCGACTATTCCGAATACGACGACAGCCTCACACCTGCCGCGTACGCCCGTCTCGCCGAGGATTGGCAGCGACACGGTGCGAGCATCATCGGAGGATGTTGTGGGGTGTTCCCCGAGCACATCGAGGCGACTGCTCGATCCCTCGTCTAGATGACTCGATAACTAGATAGCGAGTCCACGATGCTGCCATGATCGGCGAGTGAACCAGGGACCAGCCTTCACCGCCGGATTCGACCCGGTGAACACGCTGCGCCCGATTTTCGTAGTCGGCACCCGGCCCGAAGCCATCAAGATCTTTCCGGTGGTCCTCGCGATGCGCGCGGATCCCCGGCTCGATCCCATCGTCATCGCGTCCGGGCAGCATCCGGACATGTGCTCGCAGGTGCTGCGCATGGCCGGTATCGAGCCGGACATCTCGCTCTCCCTGACCCGCGAGACGGGGTCCTTGAACGAACTCGTCTCCGGTCTGGTTTCGCAACTGTCCGGGGTATTCGAGGAACTGGTGGCTACGTACAACCCGGAGGGCTACTTGCCTCGCCTTCCCGGCACTTTCGTCCACGGCGATACCAGCACCGCACTGGCGGCGGCACTCGTCTCGGCCTTCGCTGACGTTCCCGTAGTGCACGTCGAGGCGGGCTTACGCACCTACGATCTGCACGGCCCTTTCCCCGAGGAACTGAACAGGCAACTGATCGCACGCATCGCGATCTTCTCCATCGCCCCGACGATGCCATCCGAGGCCAACTTGATCCGCGAATCCATCTCCAGCGAGCAGATCATGGTGGCCGGCAATACCGGGATCGATGCGCTCTTGTGGGCAACCGCGCAACCGGTGCGTTTCTCCGATGAACGAGTGGCGGATGTCGTAGCGAGCGAAGGTCCCGTCCTGGTAGTGACCGCACACCGGCGCGAGAACTGGGATCATCTCGACGACATCGCGAACGCACTCCTGCGCATCTGCTCGGCGCGACCTGAGGTACGCATCGTGCTTCCGCTGCACCCGAACCCGAAAGTGCGAGACGCCCTACGTGGGCATTTGGCCGACCAGACCCAGATCATCTTGACCGAGCCCCTTGAATACGTCGAGTTCGCCCATCTACTGAAGCGGGCCACTGTCGCCCTGACCGATTCCGGAGGAATCCAAGAAGAGGCGCCGTCGCTTCGCACCCCGGTTCTCGTGATGCGCGAGCAGACCGAACGTCCCGAGGGCGTACTAGCAGGCACGCTCAAGCTGGTGGGAACCGATCCCGACACCATCGTCTCAAGCACCTTGGCATTGCTGCAAGATCCGGATGAGTACGAGCGGATGTCGACTGCCGACAATCCCTACGGCGATGGCAAGGCATCCGAGCGGATCGTTCAAGCGTTCAACTTCGTTCTGACCGGACAGGATCCGCCGCACTCCTTCGGCCCCGGATTCTCCCGATCGTTCGTGCTGTCGAAAACCGGCCTGGACTACGCGCGATTACCGCACCAGCAGCGAAGCGACGACTCCTGAACCGATGTCCGTGATCCCGTGGCTGGCTGGCCTGCCGACACCGATCGCGATTGCACTATTCATCGCGTTGTTGATGAGCGTGGCCCAGCTTTTCCTCGCCGGTGTCCTCGCCGTCGAGGGTCGCTCCGCTATGCGACATGAGCCGCCGATCGGAGGTGAGTCGGAATACCTGTGGGTCTTCTTCGTGCCTGCCCTCAACGAAGAGGTGACGATCGCCGACACAGTTCAACGTCTCGTGGACCTGACGGTCACCAACAAGGTGATGATGATCATCGACGACGGCTCAACCGATGACACACCCCGGATGCTGAGCCAAATCGACCATCCCGATCTGTCCGTCCTGCGCCGGGATCCCCCCAACGCCCAACAGGGCAAAGGTGCAGCACTGAACAACGCCTGGGCGGTGCTGCACGAACGGCTATCAACCGATCCTCGTTGGTCGACCTTCTCACCGGACCGCGTGTTGGTAACGGTCGTGGATGCCGACGGACGCCTCGATGGCGATTTCGCCGACGCGGTTGCCGGTCACTTCCAGGACCCGTCCATCGGCGGCGTGCAATTGCGGGTGGAGATTTACAACACCTGGAGCGTTCTCGCGCGCTTGCAGGACGTCGAGTTTCGGGTCTACGGCGCGCTGTACCAAATGGGTCGGGCCGCCTGGGGCACATCGGGAATGGGTGGCAACGGACAGATCAATCGGCTCTCCGCGCTGGATGACGTTGCCCGGTTCAACGGGGAAGTCGGCGAGGCCGTGCCATGGCGCGACCGATTGACCGAGGACCAGGACCTCGGCATCTCCCTGCTCGCGTGCAATTGGCGCGCCGGACAGGAATTGCGTGCAGGCGTGCACCAGCAGGGGCTCGCTAATCCGCGGCGATTGCTGCGTCAGCGGACGCGCTGGGCGCAAGGATGTCTGCAGGCATCCCGCCGCATTCGGGTACCGCTGGTGGCGCGCATCCGATTGCTTGCGAAGGCCGAGTACGTGCAGTGGCTTTTGCAACCGATCATCCAGTTCTACGTAGGGCTGATGCTGTTGCTGTCCGTCGCCCTGGTGGTCGTCTATGGCATCACCGCGCTCCCCTTCGATGAACCGTGGGAGGTAGCCGTCGTCCTCTTCCTATCGCTTGGCGGAACGACCTTGGGATGCGTTGTGGCTTGGGTTCGCACCCAGTCGGGCGGCCTTTGGCGCGGCTTGGCGTGGTCGATCCCCTACGCCCTCTACAGCTGGTTCATGATGCCGGTGTATGTACGGGCGATGTTCCGGGAGCTCACCGGACGATCTGCGTGGGCCAAGACGGCACGCGAGCCGATTTCGCGACCTACCTCGTAGGCCGCCGCCAAGCCTGGTCGCGGCCTGTGCGCCGCAGCCACCACAGCCCGACCACCGGCAACACGAGCGGGATAAACAAATATCCGCTGCCGAAGTTCGACCACACGGTCGCGTCCGGGAATGCGCTGGGGAAGATCACGCTGACTGCACCGATAATCAAGACGCCGGCCAATTCGATGGCCACTGCAACGTAGGCCACTCGACGAGACGTCCTGTTCCCCCGCGCCAGCGCCACGGTCGCAACGATGTAGACCACCGCTGCGAGAGCCG
>CAZJYN010000127.1:2169-3459 GCA_964550285.1 uncultured Rubrivirga sp. | reverse complement strand
ACCTGGTCGATCGCCTTCTCCACATCCGGCTGTAGGTCGATGGTGGTTCGCATGGGGACATTATGCATCATGATGCGTATAGAAGTGCATCACAATGCAAGCACCTCGTTCGCATCCCGGTCGATTCCCTAGCCGGAGCAGCGGCCTGGAACGTCCCCAAGCAGAATGTCTCTGTGCGCCGGTTGAAGGTCCTGCTCGTAGAGGACAACGATTTCACCCGCTCGACGGTGGCCGCCTCGCTGCGGGCCGAGGAGTGCTACGTCGTGGCATCGGTGTCCACGGCCAAGGAAGCGGTGGATGCGGCCAGCGAGCACGACATCGACTGCGCGGTGATCGACCTGCACCTAGGCCCCGGTCCCTCGGGGATCGATGTGGCGCACGGCCTGCGCAAGCAGGACCCCGATCTGGGAGTCGTGCTGCTCACCTCCTACCAGGATCCTCGTTTGTTGCCTAGCCACCAGCGGCCGTTGCCCTCAGGATCGGTGTACGCGGTGAAGGACGAGGTGCGCTCCACCTCGCAGTTGCGCGAGAAGGTGGATATGGCCATCGGTGAGATCGATCGGCCAGCCGGCGCCGGTGTGGGGCGTATCCCGCTCACCGACACCCAGGTGGAACTGCTGCGCATGGTTACCGATGGTTTGACCAACGCCGAGATCGCACGTCGGCGCACCGTCACCGAACGCTCGGTGGAAACCGCGTTGGCGCGCATCTTGCGCAAGCTGGATATCGAACCGGGGGAGAACGAGAATCCACGGGCCCTGTTGATCCAGGCCTACTACTCCTTCGCCGGTGGCCCCGGTGGTCGCTGAGAAGAAGCAACTCCGGCAACTGATCGGTGGCCGCTGGGCCGTGTCCTGGCAGGGCTACCTGGTCATGTGGCCGTTCTCGGTGATCTTCATCGTGACGACAACACCTGCGTTCTCGTCGCCGAATCGGTGGCTGGAGGGAGTGTTGGTGAGCACCGCGGCCTACTTGGCGGTTGGTGCGGTCTTGTGGCTGGCGAATATCACCGTCTTGCGTAACAGGCGCGAGCATGCGGTGCCGATCGTCCTGGTTGGTCTCGTTGGTGGTGTTGCCTGGATGGCGCGCAGCGCGGTGTTGAAGTTCTACCTGGAATCTCAAGGATTGCCGTCGCTGGCACCACTACATGAACGACTCATCTTCGGTTTCCTGCTCGGCATGGTCGCGGTGCCTATCACCGCGTGGATGGTTGCATCGTTTGCCGACTTCTCCGAACGACGACGTCAACTCGTGGACGAACTCGTGCGTGAGGAGATCAAGACACAGCAG
>CAZJYN010000127.1:0-2069 GCA_964550285.1 uncultured Rubrivirga sp. | reverse complement strand
TCCGGGGCAATGACGAAACCCTTCACGTACTGGCCGCTGGTCTCGATGTTCGCTTTCTCGATACCGATCATGGCGAGGACCTTGCCGCTGTCGGACACACTGGCGTTGATCGTCCCCACCGCCGTGTACATGCTCCTTGTCGCGTTCGTAGCAAACCGCCTCGCGCCACGGCTGTCACCCACCGCGGCCGTGGTCTCGTATGTGGTCGCGATCGGTTTCCTTCTTGCTTCGGGCTCGGTAGTGCAGTTCGCGGCTACGGCTGTCGGCAACGGCGAGACTGGTGTGCAGGGCATCGCCTTGTTGGCCTCCCTAGGTTTCGGGCTCTTCTACCCGCTAGGTGGACCGTTGACCAGGATCGGGATCTTGCGCAAGGAGACCTTGGATCGATTGCGGACATCGATCTCCCAGCAGGAGGTAACCAACGGTGTTCTGCGCCGTGAGGAGCAGCGCGTTCGCCGCGAGATCGCCACCGCCTTGCACGGTTCGTGGAGCGCGAATCTGACCGCCGCGAGCATGCGGCTTCAGCAAGCCATCGACGACGGCGACCGCGAGGCAGCAACCCAGGCCCTGTTCGAAGCGCGGCAAATCGTCGATGTCGACATAGCAAGTGTCGCTAGGCAACAGACGAAGGATCTTTCGTCGATCCTCGACACCCTCATTTCCTCGTGGGAGGGGCTCGTCACCATCACCGCCAGCATCGATGATCCACCGGCAGCACCCCCGCGCGTGCTCAAGCTCATCGAGGATGTGGTGACCGAAGGCATCAACAATGCTGTGCGTCACGGGGATGCCGACCGCATCGACATCACCATCGACGAGAAGCATTCGAGTATCGAGATCACCATCGCGGACAACGGCACCGCAGGCCCGCCGTCCGGGCGCCGCGGCACCGGTACGCGACTACTCGATGCCCTCGCGCCGAATTCGTGGTCGCGCACCGTCAACCACCACGGTGGGTCGACTCTCACCGTGGACCTACCGCTGGCGGCGGCCCTGAACTAGCCTGAAGTCAAATGTTGGTCACGAGGCAAGCGGGCCACGACCCGATCACCACACGCCCATCGGTGCGCCAACTCATCGGTGGCCCTTACGCGCTCTCTTGGCAGGGCTACCTGATCGTGTGGCCGTTCTCGGTGCTGCTGATCATGACCACCGCGCCGGCGTTCACACCGCCGGATCGGTGGATGGAAGGGGTGCTGGTGAGCACCGTGGCCTACGCGGCCACCGGCGCCGTCTTGTGGCTGTTCAGTGTCACGATCCTTCGCAACCGAGCCCAGCACCCTGCGCCCATCGTTCTCGTTGCTGCAATCGGCGGCGTTGCCTGGATGGCGCGCAGCGCGGTGTTGAAGTTCTATCTGGAGAGCCAGGAATTGCCGTCTATGGCACCCCTGGAGGAGCGGCTCGTCTTCGGTTTCTTCTTGGGCGCGGTCACGGTCCCGATCACCGCTTGGATGGTGGCTTCATTCGGCTTCTTCGCTCAGCGACGGCGCCAACTCGTGGACGAACTCGTGCGCGAGGAAATGAAGACCCAACGCCTGGCCACCTACGTGGAGGTAATGCGGCAGGGCATCGTGGAGCGTGTCCAGCAACGGGTCGCCACGAGCAAAGAAGCCGTGCACTGGCCGGACAGTGAGGACGCCTCCGCCCCGGTCCGCGGCATCCAGGCGCTGGACTCCCTGTCGCAGGAAGCCGGTCGGGAGTTGTCGTCCAACCTGTGGCAGCAGGCCAGGCGCTCATCGAGGGTGAACCCCTGGTCGGTCATCCGCTCCAGCGCGATGACCCAACCCTTCAACTACTGGGTCTTGCTATTGATGTTCCTCTTCTCGATCCCCAGTCACACCAGAACGTGGTCGGTCGCGGTGGTGCTTGCCGTCATCGTCCCGACCTTCGCCTACGTGCTTGTCGTCTCGATCATCGCCAACCGCCTCGCTCCGCGACTATCGCCTCGTGCGGCCTTGGTCTCGTATGCGATCGCGATCGGCTCGCTATTCGCCTCCGGTTTCGTGGTGCAGATAGCGATAGGGATCGTCGGCATCACGGCCACCGGTGGGCAAAGCCTCGTTCTCTTG
>CAZJYN010000126.1:0-3533 GCA_964550285.1 uncultured Rubrivirga sp. | reverse complement strand
TTACTGAAGCCCGTCTACGCCCCAGCGAGCACCTCGATGCCGGCGGGCACCAGGGCGAGGACCCGGGGCATTCGCTGCAACGCCTGGGTGAGTTCACCCTGCCCGATCCGATCGGAGGCCACCTGGAGCCGATCCGCCTGGCCGCTGACGCGGGCTTCCCCGGCACCGAACTGCTCATCGAGCGCTCGTTGGGCGAGCTCAGTTACGTACTCCAGCCGGTCGATACCGGCCAGCGAGATCAGGTCCGCTTCAATCACGACCCGATTGCTGGGCCCGGCCACATCGATGACCATCGCCTCGCAACCGTCGTCCAAGGCCGCGCGGGCGGCATCGGGCCCGGAGACCGGGACCGGCCGGGCGGTGGGATCCCACGCTTGGAGGGCATCGAGGCCGGTGAAGGCCAGTAGGCCACGCCGGCCGTCGGCAGACACCATCGACACCACCGACATGTTGCTGGACTTATCGGAGCCGTCGTGGTCGATTTCATCGGCGGTGGCGACGATCGCCACGAGCACTCGACCGGCGTTCAGGGCTTGCAGCAATTGCTCGGGGGTGCGCGCCGAGCGGATCGCTAGGTCCGCGGATCCGTCGTCGTTATCGAACCGGCCAGGCTGCTCGCGCACCGGGTCAGCGTAGGCGCGACAATCCGCGGGTGAGCCCACCCGTCCGCGAAGCGAGCACCGGCGGGACCGTGCGCTCGAGTGCGGCGGTGTTGTCGGTGGTGGTGCTCGTCGCGCTCAACCTGCGGCTGGCGCTTTCGAGCCTGCCGGCGGTCGCGACCGAGATCAAGGCCGAGACCGGGTGGAACGATGCCGCGATCGGGACGCTGACGACCGTGCCGGTGCTGTGCATGGGGCTGTTCGCGCTGTTGGTCCCGAGGTTGGCGGCGGTGATCGGACGCCGATTGGCGGTGGCGCTGGGCCTGGTAGCGATGGCCATCGGGCTGAGCCTGCGGCTGATCGGCGCTGTAGGGATCACGTTGTTCGCCTCGGCGCTGCTGGCCGGAATATCCATCGCGATCCTCGGTGGACTGGTGCCCGGGATCGTGCGCGCGCAACTGTCTTCGTCGTTGGGCACCGCCACGGCGCTATGGACCGCCGCAATGATGGGTGGGGCGGCGCTGGGGGCGGCGGCGACATTGCCGCTTGCCGAGGTGCTCGGTGGATGGAACCGGGCGCTGGCCTTGTGGGCGATCCCGGCCGTCATCGCACTCGTGGCATGGACCGTGTTGGAAAGGGGCGCGTCTTTCGATGATCGACCGGCCGCATTGCCCAGGCTCGCTGATCTGCCGTGGCGCAGCCCGGTGGCGTGGTCCTTGACCGGCTTCATGACGTTGAACTCGATCGTGTTCTACAGCGCACTGGCCTGGATAGCCCCGTCCTACGCCGAGCGGGGTTACTC
This sequence comes from uncultured Rubrivirga sp., assembly GCA_964550285.1. Taxonomy (GTDB): domain Bacteria; phylum Actinomycetota; class Actinomycetes; order S36-B12; family S36-B12; genus S36-B12. Next base: position 2,132 of record CAZJYN010000126.1, on the reverse strand, counting down.
GCCGGCGGTGGCGGGAGTGTTCTTCGGGGTCTTCACCGGGGCGCAGATCGTCGGCGCGCTCGTCCTTCCCTCGCTATCGCACCGACTGCCCTACCGGCGCACGCTGTTCGTGGCCAGCGTGCTGGTGTGCGCGACGGCGATCGCGTCCATCGGGCTGTTTCCCGATCTGCTGCCGCCGGTGGTGCTGGCCCTCGTCGGGTTCACCTTGAGCGGTAGCTTCGCGATGGCACTCGGACTGCTCAGTGAGTATTCGGTTGATGCAGCTGCCTCAGCGCGATTGACCGCGATGGCCTTCTTCGTGACCTACACCGCGGCAGCATTCGGACCCTTCATCGCCGGTGCCATCATGGACACAGCCGATTCATGGCCGCTGGTGTTCTCGCTGCTCGCCGGCGTTGCGCTGCTGCAGGCAGTGGCCGCGATCAGGCTGCGCAAGGGCGTGACGGTCGAGTAACGCTCGAGCAGTGCTACAGGCGACAGGCGTGGATGTCGGTTACGAGGATGCCGCGGGCGCCGAGGGAGTACAACTCGTCCATCACCTGGTGGACGTCGGCGGCCGGCACCATCGCGCGCACGGCCGACCACGCCTTATCGTGCAACGGGGCAACGGTGGGCGATTCGATGCCGGGCGTGATCGCGCAGGCTCGGTCGAGGTGCTCGTTCGAGATGTCGTAATCCACCAGAACGTAGGACCGAGCGACCATCACCCCGTGCAGGCGGCGCAAGAAGGTCTCCACGGCGGGCGAATCGTCCTTGTTGGGGTCCCCGCAGCACACCAGCAGCGCTTCGGACTGCAAGATCGGCTCGCCGATGACCTCCAAGCCGGCTTGGCGCAACGTGGTTCCCGTTGCCACGACATCGGCCACGGCATCGGCCACGCCGAGCGCGACGGCGTTCTCCACCGCGCCGTCGAGTTCGACTACGCGGGCTTCGATGCCTTGTTCATCGAGCCAGGCGCGCAGCAGGCCGGAGTAGGACGTAGCGATGCGTAGCCCGGCCAGATCCTGCGGTGAGCTGGCGGTGCCCTTCGGGGCAGCCAGGCGGAAGGTGCTGGGAGCAAAACCGAGGGCTATGCGCTCGGTGGCGGTTGCACCTGAGTCCAGCAGCATGTCCCGCCCGGTGATGCCCAGGTCCAACGTGCCCTCCCCCACGTAGATCGCGACATCGCGCGGGCGCAGGAAGAAGAACTCGACATCGTTGTCCGGATCGTGGACGACCAAGTCGCGCTGGCCGGCGTTCTTCAAGTAGCCGGCTTCGTGCAGCATCGCGCGCGCCGGTTCGGCAAGTTGGCCCTTGTTCGGTACGGCGACCCGCAGCGGGCTCATCACAACCTCCGGTAGACGTCGTCGATGCCGACATCGCACGCCAGCATCATCACTTGCACGTGGTAGATCAACTGCGCGATCTCATCGGCCGCGCGGTCACGGCCCTCGTGCTCGGCGGCCATCCAGACCTCCGCGGCTTCCTCGACGACCTTCTTGCCCACCGCGTGCACGCCGCCGGACAGTAGGCGCACTGTGCCGGACTCGGGGTCTTGCGCGTCAGCCTTACTGCGCAACTCGGTATAGAGATCATCGAAGGTCTTCATGGGCCGAAGCCTAGGTGCGACTACCGATGAAGCGATGCAAGGACCGTGGCGGTGCGCAGCGCGGAGGCCATCGCCTCACCGCCCTTGTCTTCGATGGAACCGGGAAGGCCCGCCCTATCCCTCGCTTGGGCTTCGGTATCGCAGGTGAGTACCCCGAATCCGACGGGCACCCGGTGTTGGACACTCACCTCGGTCAAGCCCTGGGTGGCAGCCGAGCAGACGTACTCGAAGTGCGGGGTACCGCCGCGGATCACCACGCCGAGCGCGACGATCGCATCGAAGCGACCAGCTGCCGCGCATTCGGCAGCCACTACGGACAACTCGAAGGTTCCCGGGACCTGGAATTCGCTGACCTGCGCGCCACTTGCGTTCGCTACCGCCCGAGCGCCGGCACGCAGCCCTTCCATGATGTCCGCATGCCACGACGCCGAGATCAGTGCGACGGATAGGCCGGTGGCTTCGACCTCCAGGTTCGGCGCGCCCGACCCACTCATGGACGCTCGCCTGGTTCCGGCACGAGTTCAGTGGGGTCCGGTTCAGTGGG
>CAZJYN010000125.1:0-3552 GCA_964550285.1 uncultured Rubrivirga sp. | reverse complement strand
CGAGCGTCCGACTGAAAATCGGAAGGTCGGCGGTTCGACCCCGCCCCTGGCCACATTGAAACGCGACCGAAGTCCCGCTACGGGCCAAGCAGTGCAAGGGGTATCACCGAGACACCATCGGCGCGCCGGTAGGCGTGCTCGCCGGTATTGATGACGACCGTGTCCACGACGCGGTCGGGTAGGAGCCCCCGCAACCATTTGAGGTGGCGTACGTCCTTGTCATCGATGTTCGCACTGAGCTTGATCTCGATTGCGACGATTGATCGATCCGCCCGTTCAACGATCAGGTCGATCTCTCGTTCGGTGGACTTGGTGCGCAGATGCCCGACAGTTGCGCCAGCGGCCTCGGCATAAATACGCACGGACTGAACGACGAGCGATTCGAATAGTGCACCGAGCCACGTTCCAGTGTCGTCTCGATTCCGGATATGCACCCCTTGCCCGCTCAGCAGACCCTCCGCTTGAACACCGACGAGTCGGGCGGCCAGGGCAGGGTCTACGAGATGGTGCTTTGGAGTGTGGGTTAAGCGCCGAAGCGGCGAGAATGAAGGTATCCAAGCCGGAAGCGGGTCGAGTAGGAATAGACGTTCCAAGTGCTCTCGGTAAGTGTCGGCCGTCTGCCGAACCGGCTTGTCCGAGGCTCCGGCCGTGGCGGCGTTGAGGATCGCGGTATACGAAGCATCGGTGGATGTTGCCGCTGCATAGCCTGCCAGCCACGCACGCAAGGCGGCGGGGCGGCGGACAGTCATCCCGTTCTCGGCCAGTTCGTGTTCGACGACGCGGGATAGATAACTGTCGAGCTGCAGGTCACGTGCGCGAGTCGCGATCTCTCGAATGCCCGGGAACCCGGAACGAAGGATCTCATCGACGTAGCGGGCCAAAGTGACCGACGACTGACCGACGATTGGCTGGTGTGCACCGGTGAGCAGCGCACGCAAGGAGACCGTTGGGTCACTGATCCCGCGTTCAGCGAACGACAGTGGACGCATCCGCAGGCTCACGATGCGCCCGGCGCCCGAATGGACCGGCACCTCTCGTCCGATCCCAGCTGAACCCGTCAGGAGGAATCGGCCCCCTGTCCGATCGGCGTCCACCGCCCGTCGCACGCGATCCCAGACTGGAGGCTCGAGTTGCCACTCGTCCAACAGGACCGGTGTCGGGCCCTGCACCACGAGGTCTGGGTTGGCCTCAATGACCTGACGCATCGTGGGATCGGATAGATCGATGACGGTGCGGGCCCGCTGTGCGGCAGTGGCCGTTTTGCCCACCGCCTTGGCTCCTTCGAGGGCTATGGCCGCGAGCTCGGGCAAGAATTCATCCAGCGCGTCATCGACGATGCGACGGCGATAGGTCACGTTTCAATTTAACATATGGACGGATATTTATTTAACATTTCGACGAACTTCAGACTAACCGTTGGCCGACTGCCATTCACTCTCACAACAACGTGTGTACCGCGCAGCACCGCAACCCGGCGGGAAGACAGCGACAGGCCAGCCACCAAGCATTGGATTGAGGTTGGCTCCGCACGTTCGCTGGTAACGCTCACTCCCAGCAACTTTCGCGTGACCGTACTCCCGATCCGGCCAAACTCATCCGACTAGGACTCGGAAGGTCGGCCGTTCGACCCCGCCCCTGGCCACCAAGGCGAGTTCGGCCGGCGCTTCCCCCGACATCGGAACCTGAAGCGCGCCCGATCGCCTCCCTTGCCTAGTCTCCTCGCATGAATATCCGCGCTTTGCTCGCTGCCCTGTTCCTCGGCCCGCTGCTCGTGGGCGCGCTCGCTTCACCTACTCAGGCGGCGGACAACACCAAGCGCGAGACGATCCGCGTCTACCACGAGCCGGTTTCTCCCATTGCGGTCAGCGGATCCGGGATCGGCGAGGTGCGGACCTTCCTCATCCCCATGGCGGTAGATGGAGTAGCAGGCGATGGTCAGTACCTGTCCGGGACATTGACCACGCTGGCGACGAACATGCTCGGCGGTCAAGAGTTGCGGGCCTCGAACCTGATCTTCGTCTTCGGCGCGGAGGAAGATCAGATCGTTGTCGGTGGAGTCTCGCTGTATCCACCAGCAGGTGCGACCTTGGCACCCGGGACCAAGACAGTTCGTCCCGTTGTCGGCGGCTCGGGCAAGTACGACGGTGCGCGGGGTCAAGTGATCTCGCGCAACTACGGTCCCGAAGGCTGGACCCACACCTTCCGCGTCAGCGTCCTTCGCTAGTGGTCTTACGAGTGAGCTCGGCGTGAGTCGAAGCCGCGCATTCGCGCAAGTGGACGTCTTCACCGATACCGCGACACTGGGCAACCCCGTCGCCGTGGTCCTCGATGGGGCTGGTCTGTCGACAGCGGACATGCAGGCGTTCACCGACTGGACCAACCTGTCGGAGGCGACCTTCGTGCTGCCACCGACTTCACCGGAAGCGGACTACCGAGTGCGGATCTTCTGTCCGGGTCGTGAGTTGCCGTTTGCGGGGCACCCAACGTTGGGGACCTGTCATGCCTGGTTGGCGGCAGGCGGCGTGCCTGCCGGCGAGGGCGTCGTTCAAGAGTGCGGCGTGGGCCTAGTTCGCATCCGCAGGACCGAAGCGGATTCTCTCGCCTTCGCGGCACCGCCGCTTGCTCGCTTCGGGCCTTTGGAGGAATCCGAACTGCATCGGATCGTGACGGGACTGGGGCTCGATCCCGGTGCCGTCGTAGATCACCAGTGGTGCGATAACGGGCCGGGCTGGCGTGGGGTGCTCCTGCGCTCGACTGAGGATCTGTACTCGCTGAGTGTCGATCCCGCTGCCTTGGCGGGGATGGACATCGGACTGGTTGCACCAAGCGATGGTGACGCCGATTTCGAGGTGCGAGCGTTCTTCCCGGGCAATCAAGGCATCACCGAGGATCCGGTTACCGGCTCGCTGAATGCCGCGCTCGGCCAGTGGCTGATCGGGGCCGGGCTTGCACCCAACTCCTACACCGCACTCCAAGGTCTGATGCTGGGGCGTCGTGGACTAGTTTCCGTCGAGCGCAACGGCTCGGACATATGGGTCGGGGGAACGAGCGTGACGGTTATCCAAGGAGAGGTCGCACTGTGATCCTTGACGGTGGCATGGGCCATCTACTACGCCGCAACGGTGTGCAGATCTCTGGCCCGATCGGAACGATGGAGCGCTTCCTCGGAGTGGCGCTGGCGAACCGTGATCAACCCGAGCTGGTTCTCGAATCGCACCTACAGTTCCTGCGAGCCGGTGCCGATGTGATCACTACCAACACCTACGCCTGCGTGCCCGCGGCTGTCTCATCACGCACTAGCGACGCGGACCAACTCATGGTGGAACTGATCGAGGCCGGGGGCCGCATCGCCCAGCAGGCGAAGGAGATCGCCGCGGCGGGCAATACGACGGCCACGCCAGTGTTGGTCGCGGGCTGTCTGCCTCCGTTGCATGAGACGTATCGGCCCGATCGAGTAGCGGACTATGCGGAACTAGCGGCCACCTATCGGGACATCGTCGATGCCGTCGCACCGTATTCGGATGTGCTGCTGTGCGAGACCATGCACTCGGG
>CAZJYN010000124.1:2401-3712 GCA_964550285.1 uncultured Rubrivirga sp. | reverse complement strand
GTTGGATGCTTGCGCCGGGGGCGACGTCGTTGATCATTCCGGCCATCTGCGTGCCGTGCCAACTGGAGTCCCGCACCGGGGTCACACCACGCCAGTCCCCCGGATCAGCAGGGTTCGCATCACGACCGAGCGCCCCGTAAGTGGCTTCGTCGACGTAGTCACCATCGAAGGCCACCGGTGGGGCGTTCGCCTGCCGAACCGCAGCGAGCTTGTCGGGATTCGACACGAAGTCGTACCCATCGACGAGTTGGGCATCTAGGTCCGGGTGGGGGGTGATGCCGGTGTCGATGACCGCAACCTGCACTCCGGCGCCCTCACCATCGCGGGACTGGCCATCCACCGCGAACGCGTCCACACCGAAGGCGCCGGTGAGATTCCAAGCCTCCGCATTCGTATCGGCATCGGTGGTCACGGCCGGGCCAGTCGACGTGAAGAAGAACTGATCCGGCTCGGCCCACTGCACCTGCGGGTCGGCTTCGAGTTCGTCGGCGATCCGCGTGGCGGTGTCCACATCCACCGGCTCCGACAACTCCACCAAGACGGCGTCGTCGGCGACCTTGTCCCCCACCGTCAAGTCGACATCGGGCACGCGCTCCTTACCCGGGACGTCCGTCGCGCCCTTGGCCTTCTCAGCCCCCGGCTCGAACTCCACGATCACACCCGCAACCACACCCTCCATACCGGTGCTGGGGGTCGCGGTAACCCAATCGCTCGCGGCAGCGGAGCCATCACGCGTCGCCGCGGTCACCCGGAAGGAGTACTCGACACCGTTCTTCAAACCAGCCACGTCGGTGCCGCTCGCCGGAGCCGGCACCGCGACCGTCTTGGCGAACCCCTCCGGGCCCGCCACCTCGATATAGAAGCCCTCCGGCGCAGCACCGTCGCTGTTCACCGCCCAGGTGATGGACGCCGCGTTCGGTGCACCCTCGGCTTGCACCCCCGACACCGGCTGCGGACACACCACGAGCTCAGCAGTCGCACTCGGCGATGCACTAGGAGTTGGCGATGCACTGGAAGTGGGCGATGCGGACGCACTCGCTGACGGGCTCGCCGATGGACTTACCGACGCAGGTGACGACGGGGTTGATGACGGGCTAGCCGAAGGTGACGCGGACTCCGTGACCGATGGCTCCGGCTCAGGGGATGCGGTCGGCGTTTCGACAGCAGCCGAGGGTTCCGCGTCAGTCGATGGCTCGATGTCCTCCAGCGAACCCGTGCGCGGTGACAACGAAGCAGATGCCTCCGCCTCCGGCTCCGGCGATGCACTTTCCTCGACCAGTGGGCTTTCCTCCGCCGATGGACTCAAGGAAG
>CAZJYN010000124.1:0-2301 GCA_964550285.1 uncultured Rubrivirga sp. | reverse complement strand
TAGACGACGATCGCGAAGGCGGCGAAGATCCACCATTGGATCGCATAGAAGAAGTTCTGCAAGGGGAAAGGCGCATCCCCCACCTGGACGGTGGGCGGGACGATCACCGGAGCAGGCGCATCGGCGGCGAGCAGGATGGGGTCTTGCTCTTGCAGCATCACGAAACCATCGATGAGCGGGATGCCCCATGCGCTGGCCAGCGCTGATGCGTCGACGGTGATGATCTGTTCTTGGTTAGCGCCTTCGTAGAACGCCTCGTTGGGATGCAGCACACCTTCGATCCGGGTTGGCTCGCGGCGGATGGGTGGGCTGGTCGTTTCGTTAGGCAACCAGCCCCGGACAACAGCCACGCTGCCTTGGCTAGCGAGTTCGAAGCGGGTGATGGTCCAGGTTCCTGCTTGTCCGTCATATTCGCGGTTCGGGATCGATAGTTCGTCGCTGGTGAACGCACCATCGAGGATGACGGTCCTACCGATGTCGGCGTTGCTCCAGGTGCCGTCGTCGTTGATCAATTCGGCGAGCTCGATCGGTTCGGATGCAGCCGCGCGCTCGGCCGCGAGGATGTCTTGCGTTCGATCCCATTGCCACCGGCCAAGGACGATGCAAACGGCAATGAATGCGATCAAGGCAACGAGGGCAACCAGCCAACGAGGGGTGATCGCCGTGCGCCAGATTTCGTGGGCCGACGGGCGCACCTGCGCTTCAGGTGCGCTGCTCATCCTCGTCGCGTTCTTCCTCACCATGGATCACGGCTTCCTCGGTGAAGTGCTCATCCTCGGCGATCCGTTCGTCCTGCGGGCCTTCGGGAAGGTCGGTGCTGATCTTCTTGATCTGCCGGTTCATGGACTTCCACAGCAAGAAGATGGCAATCCCCAAGATCAGGACGATGATGCCGACGATCTGGAGTCCGCCGTCGATAACCAGGCTCACGTTGCTGTTCATGCTTGCCCTAGCCCCTTAGTCCGGCGAATAGATCGTCTTCGGGAGTCTCCACCTCGAAGGCCGACCACGCGAGTTCGAAATCCTCGGTGGGCCATAAGCGTTGTTGCATCTCCAAGGGAACGGCGAACCACATGCCGTTCGGGTCGATCTGGGTGGCGTGGGCCAACAGAGCCTGATCGCGGATGGGGAAGTAGTCCGCGGCGTGGACCCGGGTGGTGACCCGGCGGAAGTTGTCGTCGCGGTCCTTCCAATTTTCGATCCACTCCGCGTAGGGGGACTCGAGGCCGGCATCGAGCATCGCATCGTGCAGGGCCTGCACTCGGGCCTTGGAGAACTGGTGGTTGAAGTAGACCTTCGCGACCTGGTGCGGTTCGCCGAGGTCTTGATGCTGGCCGATGTCCGCTGCGTCCTTCACCGCGGCCATGGTGATCTCGTGGGTGCGGATGTGGTCGGGGTGCGGGTAGCCGCCGTTTTCGTCGTAGGTGGTGATGACCTGCGGGCGGAACTCGCGGATATGGCGTACCAGAGCCGGGGTGAGTTCATCGAGAGGTCGCGCGGCGAAGGAGTTCTCCGGCAGCGGGGGCTTGGGATCACCTTCGGGAAAGCCGGAGTCCTCGAAGCCGAGCCAGGCGTGCCGGATCCCGAGGATCTGTGCTGCCTTGGCCATCTCGCGCTCGCGAACCGCGTGGATGCCCTCGGTGTCGACCGCTGCCTGCATGGCGGGGTTCAAGATGTCGCCGCGTTCACCCCCGGTGCAGGTGACAACCATCACCTCGACGCCCTCGTCCACGTACTTCGCGGTGGTGGCAGCACCCTTACTGGCCTCATCATCGGGATGGGCATGCACAGCCATCAGGCGCAGGGAATCGGGCACGGGCCTAGTCTCCCATCCATGGGCTCACCCTTCTCGCGGGACCAACTCGCACCGGAGATGCAAGAGCGCTACGGACTCAATCAGCGGCGCGTATCCGGTGTGGTGATCACGCTCGTCGTGGCGGTGGCATTCCTCGCCGCGGTTGCCTTCGCCGGCCTGATGCTGGTGCGCGACAACGTCCGACACGAGTTGGTGGTGTGGACGGTGGTGGCGCCCGACCGGGCGGATGCGACCTTCACGGTGGAACGGGATGGGGCCGATGAGGTGATCTGCGTGCTGCGGGCGCAGGACTCCAAGCGCATCGATGTGGGGTACGCGGAGATCGTGGTCCCACCGGGGGATGACGCCGTGACGATCGACTACTCGTTGCGGACGGTGGCTCCGGCCTTCACCGTGGAAGTGCTGGCGTGCGAGCGAGTCGGGGAACTGCGCGCCCCGGGTCCGCAATTCCCACCGGGCATCGCGGTGCCGGAGCAGCCGTGGAC
>CAZJYN010000123.1:1901-3742 GCA_964550285.1 uncultured Rubrivirga sp. | reverse complement strand
GGGTCGAGGCACGCGGTTTTCGCGGGTCCCACCTGTTCGTGCCGGGGAGGTATTGCGGGGGTGACTTCCCCGGCGCGAACTACTGTGTCGGGAACGGGGGTTGAAATGAGTGTTGACAACGTCGCGGCGGGACGCAAGGTGGCCGCGGTAATCGCATCGGTGCCGCTGGCGCTATGGATCGGATATTTCGGGCTGGTCGCTGCGCTATCGATCCTGCAGCAACTACTCGCCGGATTCGTGGATCTGTCGCAGGCGTCGTGGACGTCGTTCCTCAATCCGGCGGTGATCGTGGGCCTGCAATCACCGGGTGGAACCGGCGGCCCCCTCGATGCGATCTTCGGCGGGCCCGGTGCTCCAGGCGGGACGGTGAGCCGATATTTCGTGTTCATGGGAGCGGCGATGCTTGCCGCGCTCGGATACGCGGGCTGGAGGTTCGTTTGGGAGTGGGCGCGCCCCGGATCCGGGTAAGCATCGACTACTCACCTGCCATGGGCTTGGATGAGACCTCTTCGTCCGCGGCAGGAAGGTGGCTCCCCGTGTCCAACCCATTCGGTGTCCATGCTCTGGTGTGGACGGGCGGATGGTCGCCCGAGGAAGCAGAGCACGCGATCTCCTCCACCGCCGCGGCCGGCTACGACCTCATCGAGATCCCCGCGCTGGATCCCTCACGCATCGACATCGCCGATACTCGTGATCGTTTGGCGGCCCACGGTCTGCGCACGAGCTTGACCCTGGGCCTGACCTTCGACAACGACATCAACTCCGAGGACCTAGCACTCGTGGCCGCTGGCCGATCGACGCTGATGTCCGCGCTGGACATCACGCGTGGCGTGGGTGGTGAGTACTTAGGCGGCGTGATCTTCGGTGCAATGGACAAGTACCCCGGGCCCACCACATCGGCGGCGCGCGCGAACAGCGTTGCCGTCATCAAGGAACTCGCTCAGGAAGCCGCCGGTGATGGGATCACAATCGGCCTGGAGTTCGTCAACCGCTACGAGAGCAACCTGCTCAACACCGTGCAAGAAACCCTCGACTACATGGATCTCGTCGGCGAGGACAACGTTGTCGTCCACGCCGACGTCTACCACATGAACATCGAGGAAGACGGCTTCCGAGAGCCGCTGATGCGCTGCGGTGATCGACTCGGCTACGTACACATCGGCGAATCGAACCGCGGATACCTCGGCGCCGGGACGATCGACTTCGAGGAGGTCTTCGGCGCGCTGGTGGACATGAACTATCGGGGTGTCATCACCTTCGAGTCCTTCTCCTCGGCCGTGGTCGATCCGAACATGTCGAACACCCTGGCGATCTGGCGCAACCTATGGAGCGACGGGATGGATCTCGCCACCCACGCGCTGGATTACATGAAGACGGAAATGGATCGTGCACGCGACCGCAGGGTTCGGGGAGTGGAAGGCGATCTGGAGTTGGGCTAGGCCACCGAGTGAGGCGTGATGTCGATAAACAACTTCATACCGAAAGCGCGTGCCATCCGATCCAGCACAGCGAGCGTGGGAGTCGTCCCACCCGCCTCGAATCGAGCAACGGACGGTTGGCTCATGCCGGTGCGCTCGGCCAATTCCTTCTGGCTCCATTTCCGCTCTTTGCGCAACTGCCGAACCCGTAGGCCCAATTGGAAGGCGTACTCAGCTGCTGCGTACTCGGCACTTCCTTGCGAGCTCAGTCCGCGCTGCCTTTTCACGTCTTCCCAGGTCACGTCATTCATGGGTGACTCCCTCGTTCGCGTAATCCATTAGTCGCGTCCTCCGTGCACATGGTTCTCTCGACAATCCCAGAGGGCGCGCCGGGCGCGCATTACCTGGGCTGCATCGCGCCGC
>CAZJYN010000123.1:0-1801 GCA_964550285.1 uncultured Rubrivirga sp. | reverse complement strand
TATATCATCCATGGTATTCCTACGCTTGGCGAGATTTGCGAAGGACGCTACGCAGAAACGAAGCGCGGAACCGCCTTGCAGTTGCGGCTGGGGAAAGCAAACACGCGTCCTGTGGACGGGGTTAATCGGTCAGCAGATCTGGCCCCACTGGCCGAGTAGGTCATCTTGCGCCTGCTGCTCGGCGTCTTGGAATAGTTGCTGGTACTTATAGGGGTCGTCGTAGGTGTATTCCTCCGCCAACCCGGCTTGCACTTGCGCGAGGTTGACCATCACCGCGCCGGCGTCCTGCCGGGAGTCGGCTACCCAGACATAGGCGAGCACGCGGCCGTAGTTGTCGTAGGCACCTTGCGTTGCATCGAGTTCCAGGAACACCTCTTGCCCGGACATGAGTTGCTCGGCGTACACGCTGGCCTCCGGCCCTGCGCACTCCACCGGCCGATTGGGAGCCACCGTCTCGGGGGTGTCGATACCGATCAGCCGCACCGAGGTGTCCTGGCCGTCTATCAATACGCGCACGGTGTCGCCATCGACCACCCGGGTGACCGGGAAGGGCCCTTCCGCGGCGGCGGGCATCGTGGCGGCCGGGTCAGGTTCGGCGGCTTTCGCTTCGAAGTCCGGTTCCGAACCGCACGCGGTGAGGGACCAGGCAAGACCGCTCGCCACCAGCAAGACCGAGATCCGTTTCGGACCCCTGCCTTGGAAGAGACCTTTCAGCATCTGAGCTGCGTGCCCTTGAATATCTGCAGCTGTTTCCGTAGATCGTCGTCGTAGAACTGAACGCGCAATCCTGCCTGTGGCCACTGCCGGTCGATGTAGCGACAGGTGGCCGAGCCCACCGCATTCCAGGTGATGCTGTAGCTAACCGCCCACCCATCGTCCGTTCTGTCGCGCTTCTTGAGATCTTCCCGGTCGCATCCGAAGTAGCGCCCGGAGATTGCGTTGTAATTACAGATTCGATACGAATCCAAGATCCGCTCCTTGTCCACGACAAGGAAATCGAACGACTTGGACTCGGTCCCCCGACCCGCGAAGACACGGGTCTTCTCCGGCCCTAGCGCGCCTCCCACGATGCCCGTGCAATTGACTTGGTAATCCCACTGCGCCGCCCCGATCAACGTTCCGGCATCGTTTTGCACATCGATGGCAGCAGAGAAGGGTCCATCCTCACCCCAAGTTGCCGCAACGCACTCTTCCCGCGAAATTTCCTCGAAGCCGATCGGGTAGCTAACGATCCACGAACCTGGCTGGCCATCGATCGTCCAGCCCACGTATTCGTCGTCATCGTCGTAATAGACGTCGTCATCCCAACTATCGGAGACATCCTGGCCATCGAAGCGCTGGTATCGACAGCCCACTTCGGTCTTCTCACCGAAACTCCGGCAAATGGTTGCGCCCGTGGCGGTCAGCGTTGGGTCGGAGATCGTGAAAGTCGCCACGATGCGCCCAGTTGGTCGTTGCGTGCTCGCCGTGATCGATTGCGGGCCCGTGGCCTGGACCTCCACAGGAAATGTTTCGCCTGTGGCTGTCGGCGGCGCCACCACCATCGCCAAGATCAGACCTGCACCGATTCCTACGCTTGCTATCCCCCGATTCATGACCTCAACCTAACAAGGGACTCCATACTGAAACCCATGATGCGCGCCGTTGTGTACGACGAACCGGGCTCCTTTACCGTCCGGGAGGTTCCGGTGCCGACCGTGGGTGACGGCCAGGTGCTGGTGCGCATGACCGCCGCCGGGATGTGCGGCACCGACCTGCACCTGCACGAGGGGCAGTTCCTGGCCAACTTCCCGCTGACACC
>CAZJYN010000122.1:0-3753 GCA_964550285.1 uncultured Rubrivirga sp. | reverse complement strand
ATCGCCTCGAAGAGCGTTGCTCCCAGGCCCCAGATGTCACTTGCGGGGCCCACCTTGTCGGGGCCTCGTGGCTCGGCCTGTTCCGGGGCGAGGTACCGATCGGTGCCGACAACATGGTCTAGTTCGGCGGCCTGATCGATCGAGCGGGCGATGCTGAAGTCGATGAGTCGTGGGACTGTGTCCATGATGATGTTGCTTGGCTTGACGTCTAGGTGCACGACCTGTGTTGCGTGCAAGTAGTGCAAGGCCGACGAGATCTGCATCCCTAGCGGCAACACCTGCTCCATCGACAAAGGCCCGTATTTGCGGATCAAAGTGGACAAGCGTGGGCCAGGGACCCGTTCCATCGCGAGATAGGGCCGAGGTCCATCGACTTGGGCGTGCAGTCCGCGGACGATCACCGGGTGGTTCAGTGAACCGAGGATGCGCACTTCCCGGGCAAGCATCCGAAGTGTGGCGGGATCGTCGATTTGGTTCGGTCTGACGATCTTGATCACAACCGATGCCAGCAGCCGCTCATCGAAGCAGGCGTAGGCCTCGTAGGCGTGCCCACCGCCGAGTTTGGATTGGATGCGGCAGTGAGGGACGAGTTCATCCCCCTCTGCCGCATCCCAGGAGTCCGGTCCCTCGGGTATGTCAGCGCCCACGGGTATTGGTGTTGGTGTTCGTCAAATCACGGGTGAAGTCGACGCTTCGAGTCGCGTCCCGGGTGTCATCACCGCGAGTGGGGCCACTTCGCGTGTTGTCACTCGGCTCACTGTTCGTGCAAGTGAGGGTAAATCCCGGGCGAGTATCAATGCCGTCAGTAGTCGCATCTCGGGTCATGTCCCGCTTGCTGTCGCGGGTGTTGTCCCGGGTGTTGTCCGGGACCCAGCGGCAGTCCCCGTCGAGGGGATCGGAGTCGTCGTCATCGTCGTCGACGATCTGCAAGCCCAGCATGTCGTCGGGTCGAAGGTTGGCGTCGGAGGTATTCGCCAATGCAGGACCGGTCATGCCGATGGTCAGGCCCCCAGCGGCGATGCCGGCGATTGCCAATCGAGTCAGTTGTCGCATCTTTCTCCTTCCGGGACGGTATTGATCATCAGGCATCAAGCGTGGAGGCTCAAGATGAGGACTCGCTGAAGCGGTCATGAGTCATCTCTCACCTGTCCGGTTAAGGGTTACAGACAGGGCACCAGCGTGGATCGACTGTCTGGTCTGGTCGCGGGGACTCGCGAACCGCCGGACACCTCACGCAGCCGGAAACGTCGGCCCGAACCGCGGTCGGGATGTGGGTTCGGCAATTCGAGCAGGGCAAACCACGCGCTGGTGCTAGCGGACCCCAGCCTGGACTCGCGCATTCCGGGCACGGGGTAGTTATGCGTTCGGCCAACTGCCGGGCGCACTCGGCGATGTTGGCCATGCGGCTAGGGGAGAAGTGGGCCCGCAAATCGCTCTCGATGATGGCGACGCCAGTCAGTTCGCTAGTCCGGCGAACCGCTCGATCGAGCGCGATTTCGTCGACTATGCCCTTGGTGATCGGCCCAGTGCATCCTGTCGGAGGCTTGACGATGAGTCCGTGTCGCGGGAAATCCGCTCGCACCAGGAACTCCTCGAGATCATCGGTCGGCCTTGCTTGCGTTCGCACGGCCACGATCTCGTAACTGCGGTGCTGCTGACTGATAGTGATGTTTGCCTCGGTATCGCGGAACACGAGGATCTCAATGTCAGACGTGGTCAGTGGCAACGTGGGGTCCGGGCCGATGGTTCCTTCGCTGGCCAGCCCGAGTTTTCGCGTGGTGGCCGCCAGGCCGGCCTCGGCCTTGGCCAAAGCGGTGTCTAGCGGTGATTGCGTGCGGGGCACGTCGCCGGCGAAGGTTCCGAAGGCATCGGTATCCACGTCTGCTACCTCGATCGTCGCGCCAAGCCTGTCGCGGAACACCGGCGCCACGGCTAGTTCCTTGCGATGCCGAGTCGCGAAGGCCACGACCTGACCGGCGTAGTCGACGGTCACCGCTATTCGTGATCGGTGAACAGGTCGATTAGTTCGCCGATCTTGTGGTCGGATTCCGCGGGATGGCGGAAAGGCTGCCGGCGATTCACCGTATAGACGTTACGCCGACCGCTACGTTCCTTCGAGATGTAGCCGGCGTGTTCGAGTTCGGTGACGATCGTTTGCGCGGTCCGCTCGGTGATGCCGGCACTGTCTGCCAGGTCACGGATGCGGGCATCGGGACGTTGCGCAATTAAGAGGAGCACGCGGCCGTGATTAGTGAGCAGCGTCCAATGTCTGTCTTCCTCGGAGCCAGCAGGAGAGTCGACCATGGCCTTATGGTGCACGATGCCAACTAGTTTTGGCCTTGGGCGCGGGTGAAGGTCGCGGAGCCGTCATGCTCCTCGAGCTTTTCCACGTGCATCCATCGGTACACCGACCCCACGCACGTGAGCAGGTGGATGACTGCGTCGTCGTTCCAAAGCGAGGTTCCATCGAAGGCGAACCGGCAGCGGTAGTGATCGACGCAACTGGGTGTATTTCCCGGATCCGGCCACACCTGGGTGCCGCGATTGGACAGCATCTGCAGTGAGAAGGAAGTGCCCGCGGTCGCTGCACGAAGTTGCTCGGCAACCCGCGCTGGTGGTTCGCTGGCTTCGATGAATACATCGACTCCCACCTTCGTGCGAGACCCCGGGGAGGCGTCGACATCGCCGTTGGCTATGACCGGCATCTTCAGGTCCTGGTGACTACGAGAGGGCACCGAGGATGTCTCGCCGAGATTGCCGGCTACTGCTTCGGCGAATGCGTGCGTGCCTACGGGTGAGTTCCCTTGGACATCGGGCGTGTGGACTCCTTGCTCCAGGGTGCGCAAGAGTGCCTGCTCGAGCCGTTCGGCTGCGGTGAACTCCGACAGGTGTCGAAGCAGCATCACGGCGGACAGGATCATCGCCGTCGGGTTCACCTGATCCGTGCCGGCGATGTCGGGTGCGGTTCCATGCACCGCCTCGAACATTGCTACGTCGTAACCGATGTTGGCCGATGGAGCGAAGCCGAGTCCGCCGACCAGTCCGCTAGCGAGGTCGCTGAGGATGTCACCATTCATATTGGTTGTGACGATCACATCGAACTGCTCGGGGCGAATGACCATCTGATGGGCGCAGTTGTCGATGAGCATGTGGTCGATGTCGAGATTCGGATAGTCCCGCGCCGCGTATTCGAATTCCCGCTTGAACAGACCTTCGGTGAGTTTCATGATGTTCGCCTTCGTGGCGACGGTGACCCGCGTTCGGTCTTGGGCTTCAGCTAGCGCGAGACCTGCATGTGCGATCCGACGCGAGCCCAACTTGCTGATCAATTTCAAGCACTGTGCGACGTTCGGTGTTTGCATGTGCTCGATGCCGGCGTAGAGATCCTCGACGTTCTCCCGGACGATCACCATGTCCACCCCGCGTCCGGCGTAGGGACTTGGAATGCCGGGAAGTTCGCGCGCGGGTCGGATGTTGGCGAAAGTCTCGAACATCTTGCGCAAGGTGACGTTCGCGCTCTTGCCGCCCTCGGCGATGGGTGTGGCCAGTGGTCCCTTGAGGACCACCTGGTTGCGTTCGATGGATTCGAGGGTCTCTCGCGGTACCCCGCTGACGATGCCGCGCTCGAAGGCTCGCCCGCCAGCAGCGGTGAATTCACACTCTAAGGAAACCCCGGTAGCGTCCATGAGCATGAGGGCAGCGCCGACAACTTCCGGCCCCACCCCGTCGCCTTCGATGACAGTGACGGGGTGG
>CAZJYN010000121.1:0-3822 GCA_964550285.1 uncultured Rubrivirga sp. | reverse complement strand
AACTTCTACTTCAACCCCAAGCGCTACGACCTCGCGAAGGTCGGCCGCTACAAGGTCAACCGCAAGCTCGGTCTGGACCTGCCGCTGGACCAAAGCGTGCTCACCCTCGAGGACGTCCTAGCCACCATCGAGTACCTGGTGCGCCTGCAGTCGGAGATCCCCACCATGGAGGGCCCGCGCGGTGAGGTCGTCGTCGAAACCGACGACATCGACCACTTCGGCAACCGCCGCCTGCGCACTGTGGGCGAGTTGATCCAAAACCAGATCCGCACCGGTTTGTCGCGGATGGAGCGCGTGGTGCGCGAGCGGATGACCACCCAGGACGTCGAGGCGATCACGCCGCAGACCCTGATCAACATCCGCCCGGTCGTCGCTGCCATCAAGGAGTTCTTCGGCACCAGCCAGCTCTCGCAGTTCATGGATCAGACCAACCCGCTCGCCGGCCTCACGCACAAGCGCCGGCTCTCGGCCCTCGGGCCCGGCGGTCTGTCCCGTGAGCGCGCCGGCTTCGAGGTGCGCGACGTCCACCCCTCGCACTACGGCCGGATGTGCCCGATCGAGACCCCGGAGGGTCCGAACATCGGCCTGATCGGTTCGTTGGCAACCTACGGGCGGATCAACGCGTTCGGATTCGTCGAGACCCCGTACCGCAAGGCGGTCGGTGGCAAGGTCACCGACCAGGTCGACTACCTCACGGCCGATGAGGAGGATCGCTTCACCATCGCGCAGGCGAACACCCCGCTGGCCGACAACGGCGCGATGGACGAGGACCGCGTGCTCGTGCGCCGCAAGGGCGGTGAGGTCGAGTTCGTCAAGGCCGCCGAGGTCGACTACATGGACGTCTCACCGCGTCAGCTGTGGTCTGTGGCCACCGCGATGATCCCGTTCCTCGAGCACGACGACGCCAACCGGGCCCTGATGGGTTCGAACATGCAGCGTCAGGCGGTGCCGTTGCTGCGCGCAGAGGCTCCGCTGGTGGGAACCGGTATGGAGTTCCGCGCCGCCTACGACGCCGGCGACATGATCCTCGCGGCGAAGGCCGGTGTGGTCACCGAAGTCTCCTCCCAGCTCATCACGGTGGCGGACGACGACGGCGAGTACACCACCTACGCCCTGGAGAAGTTCACCCGCTCGAACCAGGGCACCTCGATCAACCAGCGCCCGATCGTCACCGAGGGGCAGCGGGTCGAAGAGGGCCAGGTTCTCGCCGACGGTCCCTCGACCGATGAGGGCGAACTCGCACTCGGCAAGAACCTGCTCGTTGCGTTCATGTCCTGGGAAGGGCACAACTACGAAGACGCCATCATCTTGTCCCAGCGGTTGGTGCAAGACGACGTCCTGTCCAGCATCCACATCGAAGAGCATGAGATCGATGCGCGGGACACCAAGTTGGGCCCGGAGGAGATCACCCGGGACATCCCGAATGTCTCCGAGGAGGTACTCGCCGACCTCGACGAGCGCGGCATCATCCGCATCGGGGCCGACGTCCTGCCCGGCGACATCCTCGTCGGCAAGGTCACGCCCAAGGGCGAGACCGAGCTCACGCCCGAGGAGCGGCTGCTGCGCGCGATCTTCGGCGAAAAGGCCCGCGAGGTGCGCGACACCTCGCTGAAGGTGCCGCACGGTGAGTCCGGCAAGATCATCGGCGTTCGCGTATTCGATATCGACGAAGGCGATGAACTGCCCCCGGGCGTCAATCGCCTGGTGCGCGTGTACATCGCACAAAAGCGCAAGATCACCGAAGGCGACAAGCTCGCCGGCCGGCACGGCAACAAGGGCGTCATCGCCAAGATCCTGCCCGTCGAGGACATGCCGTTCCTTGTCGATGGAACGCCCGTGGACATCGTGCTGAACCCGCTCGGCGTTCCCGGCCGGATGAACGTCGGCCAGGTGCTGGAAACGCACCTGGGTTGGGCGGCGGCCACCGGCTGGGAGGTCGATTCCTCCGATGCCCGCGCCGTCAACCTGCCGGCCGAAGTGCAGTCGGTGCCTCCGCGCTCGCGCGTGGCCACCCCGGTGTTCGACGGTGCTCGCGAGGAGGAACTCTCCGCGATCTTGGAATCCACCCGTCCAACTGCCGATGGGCTGCACTTGGTCAACGCCAACGGCAAGGCCAGTTTGTTCGATGGTCGTAGCGGTGAGCCGATCCCCGGTGAAATCGCCGTCGGCTACATCTACATCCTGAAGCTGCTGCACTTGGTGGACGACAAGATCCACGCCCGTTCCACCGGCCCGTACTCGATGATCACCCAGCAGCCGCTGGGCGGGAAGGCGCAGTTCGGTGGACAGCGGTTCGGCGAGATGGAGGTGTGGGCGCTCGAGGCATACGGCGCCGCATACGCCCTGCAGGAGTTGCTCACTATCAAGTCCGACGACGTCCTTGGCCGCGTGAAGGTCTACGAGGCCATCGTCAAGGGCGAGAACATCCCCGAGCCGGGTATCCCCGAGTCCTTCAAGGTGCTCGTGAAGGAGATGCAGTCGTTGTGCTTGAACGTCGAGGTGCTCTCCAGCGATGGAGTCGCGATCGAAATGAAGGACAGCGACGACGACGTCTTCCGCGCCGCCGAGGAACTCGGCATCGACCTGTCCCGGCGTGAGCCGAGCAGCGTCGAAGAGCTCTAGCCAACCGACTAACCAAACGACCGGAACTAACGAAGGAAACCCACGTGCTGGACGTCAACTTCTTCGATGACCTGCGAATCGGCCTGGCAACTGCGGACGATATCCGCACCTGGTCGCACGGCGAGGTCAAGAAGCCGGAGACCATCAACTACCGGACGCTCAAGCCCGAGAAGGACGGTCTTTTCTGCGAGAAGATCTTCGGGCCCACCCGCGACTGGGAGTGCTACTGCGGCAAGTACAAGCGCGTGCGCTTCAAGGGCATCATCTGCGAGCGCTGCGGCGTCGAGGTGACGCGGGCCAAGGTGCGACGTGAGCGGATGGGTCACATCGAGTTGGCCGCTCCGGTTACCCACATCTGGTACTTCAAGGGTGTGCCCAGCCGGCTGGGGTACCTGCTCGATCTCGCACCGAAGGACCTGGAGAAGGTCATCTACTTCGCCGCGTACATGATCACCTGGGTCGATGAGGAAGGACGCCACGAGGCGCTGCCGAATTTGGAGAAGCAGCTCGGGGTGGAGAAGAAGCAGATCGCTACCCGCCGGGATTCCGACATCGAGGCCCGTCAGCAAAAGCTCGAGGCCGATCTCGCCGAGCTTGAGGCCGAGGGCGCGAAGTCCGATGTCCGTCGCAAGGTGCGCGAGTCCGGTGAGCGCGAGATGGCAGCGCTGCGTCGCCGCGCCGATCAGCAAATCGAGCGCCTAGATCGCATCTTCGATCGGTTCCGCACCTTGAAGGTCCAAGACCTCGAGGGCGACGAAATGCTGTTCCGCGAGATGCGCGACCGTTACGGCCGCTGGTTCGACGGTGGCATGGGAGCCGAGGCGATCCAAAAGCGTCTGGAGTCCTTCGACCTGCAGGCCGAGGCCGAGTTGCTCAAGGAGATCGTCACCAACGGCAAGGGGCAAAAGAAGACCCGCGCGCTCAAGCGCTTGAAGGTCGTCTCCGCGTTCATGAACACCACCAACTCCCCGTTGGGCATGGTGCTCGACGCTGTGCCGGTGATCCCGCCGGACCTTCGTCCGATGGTGCAACTCGATGGTGGCCGGTTCGCTACCTCCGATCTCAACGACCTGTACCGCCGCGTGATCAACCGCAACAACAGGTTGAAGCGGCTGCTGGATCTCGTGGCGCCGGAGATCAGCGTCAACAACGAAAAGCGCATCCAGCAGCAGTCGGTCGATGCACTCTTCGACAACGGTC
>CAZJYN010000120.1:0-3886 GCA_964550285.1 uncultured Rubrivirga sp. | reverse complement strand
GCCGGATTCGCCGCCGCTACCTGGCTGCGTGGCATTCGCGTCGTACAAATCCCCACCACCTTGCTCGCGATGGTCGACGCAGCCGTCGGCGGCAAGACGGGGATAAATACCGCTGCCGGCAAGAACCTGGTGGGCTCCTTCCACAGTCCGCATGGGGTGCTGTGCGATATCAACGCCCTCGAGACACTGCCACGCAACGATCTCGTCGCCGGCATGGCCGAAGTCGTGAAGGTCGGCTTCACCAGCGATGCAAGCATCCTGACCGATATCGCGGCCGATCCAAGTGGCGCCGCCGATCCGAACGGTGCGCTGCTGACCGATCTCGTGCGCAGGGCGGTTCAGGTCAAAGCCGACGTCGTTGGTCGGGACTTCAAGGAGACCGGCAGCGGCGGCGTGATCGGTCGGGAAGCGCTGAACTACGGCCACACGCTAGGCCACGCGATCGAGCGCGTGGAGAACTACGAGTGGCGCCACGGGGCGGCGATCAGCGTCGGCATGGTCTACGTCGCGGAACTAGCGCGGTTAGGCGGCAAACTCAGCGATGCCGATGTCCTTGCCCATCGCGCGGCGCTCGAGGCTCTCGGATTGCCGACAAGCTACGCCCCAGGCAGGTGGGAGCGGTTGCTGTCGGCCATGCAGATGGACAAGAAGGCCCGCGGGGCCACCTTGCGATTCGTCGTATTGCAGGGCATGCAGAACCCGGTCATCTGGGAGGGACCCGACCCTGCTTTGCTCGTAGCCGCGTACGAAGCCGTGAGTTCGGAAGCTTGAGCGCGTACGCTGCTTGCCATGGCTGAGACGCAGCAACTGGTATTGGTGCTCAACGGGCCGAACCTAGATCGGCTCGGCACTCGTGAGCCCGATGTGTACGGCACCGTCGACTACCCGAACCTGGTGCAGCAGGTGAGCGAGGCGGCGGCAGGTCTTGGCTTCAGCGCCGACGTCCGCCAAACGAACGACGAAGCCGAGTTGATCGGTTGGCTGCACGAAGCCGCCGATGCCCGCACCCCCGTCGTGCTCAATCCCGCCGCCTTCACCCACTACTCCTACGCCATCCGCGATGCGTGCGCCATGTTGACTGCACCGCTTATCGAAGTACATCTGAGCAACCCGCTAGCCCGCGAGGAGTTCCGTCACACCTCGGTCATCGGGGGAGTGGCTAGCGGTTCCATCGCCGGGTTCGGTATCGAGTCCTACCGGCTGGCCCTGCGCGCGCTGCGGGGCATGCTGTCCAGCCCGTGACCAGGCACCAGGAACGTCGTCGCGCCGTTCGGGAGAATCTCGAACTTGCCGCCGATGAGGCCTTCGTCACCGTCGATCTGCCAACGATCGAGTACCTCACCGGATTCACCGGCAGTAACGCAACTTTGGCCGTTGGATCGGGCCATGGATTGCTGGTGACGGACGGTCGATACCGCGAACAGGCCGCAGAGCAGTGCCCCGACATCGAGGTGTGCATCGATCGTGACGTCAGCGGCGCTTTGGCGTCGGGACTGACGCAGCGTTCACTTCGAATCGACGACCGCTCGAGTGCATCGTTCGTTGGCGGTCTGCAATCCCGGGGATTTTCGACCACGACGATCACCGATCCGGTCGCTGCGGTGCGAATGGTCAAAGACGCCGATGAACTCCGCGCGCTGACGACTGCGTGTGCGATTACAGCGCGAGCACTCGAGGACATCGCAGCGAGCATCGCCGTCGGTCAACGGGAAGTGGAGATCGCACGTCGTTTGGAACTGCGCTTCGCCGAGTTGGGAGCCGATGATCGAGCGTTCCCGAGCATCGTGGGTAGCGGACCGAACTCAGCCATCCCGCATCATCGACCAGGCGAGCGAGGAGTCCAAGTCGGTGATCTCCTAGTGATTGACTGTGGTGCGAAAGTCGACGGCTACCACGCGGACATGACCCGGACGTTCGTGGTCGGTGCCGATGGCGAGCCGTGGCAGCGGGAGATCCACGCGCACGTCGAGCAAGCCCAACTCGCCGGTATCGAGGCGGTTTGCCCTGGCGCACCCGCAGCGGCCATCGACCACGCAGCGCGATCGCGGATCGATGAAGCCGGTTACGCCGAGCACTTCGTCCACGGCACCGGCCATGGGGTGGGCCTGCAGATCCATGAAGCCCCGATGCTCTCGCGCACCAGCAGTGCCACCCTTTTCCAAGGTGCCGTGATCACCGTCGAGCCGGGCATCTACCTGCCCGGCCGCGGAGGCGTCCGCATCGAGGACACTGTGGTCGTGTCGAATCCCGCCCAGGTGCTGACCACGCTCGATCGCGCACTGACTAGAGTCGGCTAGCCGCACGGGCATCGCAAGAGTGGAGACGACAGCGTGGCGACTACGAACGATCTGAAGAACGGCATTGTGCTTGTCATCGACGGGCAGTTGTGGTCGGTCGTGGAATTCCAGCACGTCAAGCCAGGCAAGGGCGGTGCGTTCGTGCGCACCAAGTTGAAGAACGTCATCTCCGGCAAGGTCGTGGACAAGACGTTCAACGCCGGCGTCAAAGTGGATACAGCCACGGTCGATCGACGCGAGATGCAATACCTTTACCGAGACGGCGACGACTTCGTCTTCATGGACACCTCGTCCTACGAGCAGTTACCGGTACCCGCGACGGTGGTTGGGGACTGCGAACGTTTCCTGCTGGAGAACCAAAACGCGAACGTCTCCGTCCACGAGGGCAATCCGATCATCGTGGAACTACCGGCATCGGTGGAACTGATGATCACCTACACCGAACCGGGCGTGCAGGGGGATCGATCCACCGGTGGATCAAAGCCGGCCACCCTCGAGACAGGTGCTGAAATCCAGGTTCCCTTGTTCATCGAGTCGGATACCAAGGTCAAGGTCGACACCCGCGACGGGTCGTACCTCGGCCGCGTGAACGATTAGATGCCCGCTCGAAGCAAGGCACGTAAGCGGGCCTTGGACGTGCTCTTCGAAGCCGACGCCAAAGGAGTACCGGTGCCGACGGTGTTGGCGGAGACCGTGCGCCGGCGAGCCGCCGATGGTGATCCGCCCTTAAATCCGTATACCGTCGACCTGATTGAAGGGCTCGTGACCAATCAGATGGCGGTGGATGCTGCCTTGGCGTCGTCGTTGTCGGATTGGTCTTTGGACCGATTACCCGCGGTGGATCGCGAAGTCCTGCGGCTCGGTGCTTACGAGATCTTGTTTTGCGGTGATGTCCCCGACGCCGTGGCGATCGACGAAGCGGTCGAACTCGCACGCTCGCTTTCCACCGAGGAGTCTCCGGCGTTCGTGAACGGAGTACTGGGCGCCGTCCAGCGCTCGCAGCGCGTGTAGCGCTCGGCTTCACTCACTCGTGCCCCGGGTGATCGCTTCGCTCAACCCGTGACACTCGCTCGGAAACTCGAGCAAGCTCGGCTTCACTCACTCGTGCCCCGGGTGGGATTCGAACCCACACTGGACGGTGTTTGAGACCGCTTCCTCTACCGGTTGGGATACCGGGGCGCGGGCACAAGGGTAGCGGGGTTCATGCGGATCGAACGGTCACGGTCAACTCGGTGATGTCGCCGAGCCGGTGGGCGATGACCCGCACTTTGCTCCTCGAATCACGGTAGTCACGCACGTAGTACTCGCCGATGACGCGCACATCCACGGATTCGAATCCCTGGGCGAGAAGTCGAGCGTGGTAAAGCTGCAAAGCGGTGCGGGCCACGTGCGTCGTCTGCCACAAGGCGGTAGCCGATCCCGATCCGTGTGCCGTAGCGAGGACGAAATCACCGGAGGTGAATGTTGGCACCGAGGCCGGCCATTGATGGGTCAATGTCGGGGACATCGTCGCCAACTGTCCGTGCATCGCGATCAGACTCCGGTACTGCGTGCCCGTTGCAGAGTCGGCAGTCGAGCCGGCAGTCGAG
>CAZJYN010000119.1:0-3975 GCA_964550285.1 uncultured Rubrivirga sp. | reverse complement strand
CGAAGGAACTCGATGTTCCGGTCATTGCGATCAGCCAGTTGAACCGTGGTCCCGAACAGCGGCAGGACAAGCGACCGATGCTTGCTGACCTTCGCGAATCGGGCTCGCTAGAACAAGATGCGGACATGGTTGTGCTGTTGCACCGTGAGGATTTCTACGAGCGCGAGTCACCGCGTGCAGGTGAAGCAGACTTCATCGTGGCCAAGCATCGCAACGGCCCAACCGCAACGATCACCGTTGCCTTCCAGGGTCACTACTCGCGCTTCGTTGATATGGCGCAGTCCTAGTTGTCGATTCCAATCGCAGATGCAAGTCTCGAATCGATTTGCATTTATTGGCTTGAAATTCTGCGCAAGCGGAGCGTCACCAGGGCCCTGGACCTAGCCGGTCAGTTAGAGGTTCGCTGAGGGGGTGCCGGATGTTCGGAGAGTCCGCAAGGCTCCGCGAGGCAAGGTGCTTACGAACGTAGATTCCCGTGTGGCAACTTCGTGCCTGCAGATAGTTGACGGGTCAGCTGCGCAACGTGCTTTCTTCGAGTTGCTGGGTCCCTCAGAGGTGCGACTTCGGCGGGAGCGTCTAGAGGTGCGTACTTCAGACCCCAGGCGGCGAGTTCGGCTATCACGGGCAACAGATCGATAGCTGGGGGCAACGGTCGGTAGATGTACTTTCGGCCGTCGTCGGGATCCGGGGCTCGTTCGATGATCTCCTGGTCGACGAGAGTGTTCAGGCGATCTGTTAGGACATTGGTGGCTATGGATTCGTCTTCTGCGAATTCGCTGAAGTACGACTTCCCGCGCAGCAGCATGTCGCGAAGGACCAAAAGGGTCCAGCGGTCACCGATGATGTCCAAAGAGGCGGCTATGGGGCAATCGGAACGCAGGTCTCTCGACACGTGTTCGTCCTCTCCGGCCATAGCCAAGATCCACTTCGGGTGGCTCAATGATGCCTGATCGACACACGTCTGCCCTTGCAGGCGACTCACGATTCCGGATTCAGCCGGTTGGTTGGGCTATCTGGTGACCCATCTCGATGAGTCCGGGTTCGATAGCGCCGGCCGACCAGTTGCACACCTCTCGCGGCAGGCTGGTGTCCACGCTTGGCTGAAATCCGATGTAAGGAACCATGGAGCGTGCATCCTTGTTGAAGACGCCTAGGAATTTCACTAGACCCGTCGGCAGTTTTCTCGCGGGAACTTTGGTGTAGCCGGCGTCGGTCAAGGTTTCGGCGAGGCTTCCCATCGCTGTGGGTTCGGATTGAGATCCGATTAACCGTTTTCCGGCCGCTCCCGGTGACTGCATCGCGGCCACGTGAAGCTTGGCAACGTCTCGTACGTCCACCATGGGTATGTGTAGGTCAGGGATCCCGGGCAGCTTGCCGTTGATCATGTCCGATACGGCGTCCGCGCTGGCACCCTCGGGCCGTCCGCTAATGGCTGGACCGATTACATAGCCAGGGAGAACGGTGACAACCTCTGTCGACATATCTTCAGCGAGACGCCAGGCGGTTTGCTCAGCGAGTGTCTTGCTCTTGGGATAGGCCCCGATTTTCGCGTTCACGTCGGACCATGAGTCAGGGCCATACCGACCAGATCCGCGTCCCATGAACAGGGTCAAGACAGACGATGTCACGACGACGCGTTTGACTCCCGCGGAGTCCGCGGCACGAAGAACGCGTTGGGTTCCCTCGACAGCTGGTGCGATGAGTTCGTTCTCATCCTTCGGTTCATCGAGGGTGAACGGTGAAGCGATGTGCATCACGTAGTCAGCACCATCCATCACTTCGCTCCAACCAGCATCGGTCAGCAGGTCCACTTCCGCGAACGTCAAATTCGATGTGTCGGACGTGAGTCCGATCGAACTTCGGATTGCATCTGCGCGGTTGAGCGAGCGAACGGTGCCCACGACCGAGTAACCCGACTCGAGCAATTCAGCAGTGACGTACTTCGCGATATATCCACCAACGCCTGTCACAACAACGGACTTCATATCAATTACCTTCCATTTCCTGTCGACTGTTTCTGCTCGAGCGCTCGGGCTGTATCCAGGACCGACTGCTCGAAGGACATCGGAGACCAGTTGAGGTCCCTCTTTGTTGCCGAGATATCAAGTTTCATGGAGAGGCCATCGGTCGAGTTGACCAGCGAGCGGATTTCGCCGTTGAACCGCGCGAGAATCCGCAAGACGAACTTGGGAATGGTTAGCCGTGGGGCCTTCTTGTTTCCGTGCTTTCGCAGCACTCGAGCGATGTCGGGAAACTTTTGGGGTGCGGTGGTGAAGGACACCAAGTAGCGCGAGCCGCTCAAGTTCTCGGCCGTCATGGCTGACAGGTGCACGTTCGCTACGTCTCGCACGTCGGTCATCGGGAACGCCAGATCCGGAATCGCCGGTTGGGCTCCGGACCAGATCCCACGGAACAGGGCAATCGATTCGGAGTCCTCGTCTGGGTTAAGAGGCGGTCCGATAATCACGCCAGGGTGAATCGTGACGACCTCGGGACCAGAAGGGTTTTCCGCTGCGAAGTTCCGGGCAACCCCTTCGGCAGCGATTTTGCTCTTCGTATACAAATTCGCTCGCGGATCTTCTTCTGGAGTGAAGTCGGCAGGAGTAGCCAGGCCCTCGGTGATGTGTCCAGCGACGGTGAGGGCTGTTGATGTCACAACGACTCTCTTCACACCTGCCTTCTTGGCAGCCCGAAGAACCCTGTCTGTGCCATCGACCGCTGGAGCGAAGAGCACACTTTCATCAGGCACATCACCAAGGATCAGCGGCGACGCAGCATGGATGACGTAGTCCGCGCCGGTTAGCGCCTCATCCCAGCCTTCGTCAGCCACAAGGTCCGCTTGCACGAACTCCAGGTTGTCGGTTGGAGCAGCGTGTGAGATCCAGGCCCGAACCGTGCCCTCTTGCTTCGGATTGCGAAGAGTTGCTCGCACGCGGTAACCGTCATGCAAAGCCTGCGCGGCGGTACGCATACCAACAAATCCGGTTACTCCCGTGAGGGCGACGAGAGCCCTCATGCGAGCGGCTCCTTTGTGAGTTGTGATGCCTGGAATGCCGAATAAGCCGCGAAGCCTGTCCCGGCAATCCTCAAGATGTGTGCCGCAGTCCACAACCCGAGGCTCGTGACGAAGGCCGTATCCGTGAGTTCGCGAGACCAGAAGGCGATGTTGAGGGGCAGGCTCACTGCGGTGGTAACTGCGTAGACGAAGACGAGCCCCAACAGGGTGTTGCGCCAGCGGCGTCGTTCCTGCGATTCCTTCGGACTGCGCCTCATCAGCGTGATCGAACCGACAAAGGCCGGGACGCTCGTGATGAAGACCGCAGGCAAGAAGAACACGAAGTAATCCGCGAACCAATCCTCGAAGGCGCTCCGATCGGCCAGGAAGAAGAAGGGAACAAGTCCGAATCCGATTGCGAGCATGACTCCCAGGAAGGCCGCGCTTCCAATGACTGTGGTTGGCTTCATTATGCCTTTCATAGTGCAAGTGACTGAGACAGCGTAACCGTATCACTTGTGAAGTGCAAGTGACAATAGCCCGGGCTTTAGCAGTACGGATGCGCTAACCCGGGTCCCTACCAACTCATTACGTCCAGGCTTTTCGTTGACATCGAACGATTTCCTCAGATCGTCGAACTTCGGGCTTACGCGATGGGTGGAGTCATCGACTTGATCATCGCCGCTAGAGACCCTGGTCTAGACCGGCCAACAGCGAAGACACTTAGCTGTCAGCAGCGGGGCCTTCCCGTTGGCATCCCCAGACACCCACAGCCTGCAACAGGAGATCCAAATGCAAATCCCGGCAGGCAAGTCACACCCGAAATCCGTGAGGGCAGGATTAGCATCTGTAATTGGAACCGACACTAGTTGCAGTCCCACTGCAAGCGTGTATGTCAGACAGTCCTGCCTTTTCCGGTGATTGCGGACATGACCGATTCAAGTGGGCCCTTGCTGAACCGTTTCATCCACAACCAGGCG
>CAZJYN010000118.1:0-3994 GCA_964550285.1 uncultured Rubrivirga sp. | reverse complement strand
TGAAGGCCTCGTACACGCTGGTGCCGAAAGCCGACTGCTCGTGCAGCATCGCGATGGTGGACACCTCGATGCCCTCGGCTTGGGTGAGTTCATTCAGGAACAACGCACCCTGGGCGCCCATGGCCGAAGCGTTCGGCTGGATGCGGAAGGTGTTCTGGTACCCCTGGTCGAGGATCTCGTCGGAGACCGCAACGTCGATCACGAACGGCACGCCGTTGCGCTCGGCAACGGTGGCGATGTTGGACGCCACGGCGGACTGGTACGGGCCAACTAGGGCGATCGCACCTTCTTGGATGAGCCGCTCGGCCTCGGACTGACCCACCTCGGGGGTGCCGGTGCTGTCCGCGCTGAGGATCTCGATCTGAGCGCCGTCGAGGCACTGGATGCCGCCGGCCGCATTGATGTCGTCAGCTGCGAGCACTGCACCGGCGTCCATCTGCAGGCCGTCGGCCGCGAGGCCGCCAGTCAGCGGATGGACCGAACCGATCTTGATGCTGTCCACCGCGACAGCCTCTTCGGCGGTCTCTTCCGGAGCCTCTTCTGTGGTCTCCGCCGTGGTCTCCTCGGCGGTTTCCGTTGCTGCGTCGCTATCCGCGTCGCTCCCGGAGGAGCACGCGGCAAGGACGAGGGCGAGACCGGCGAGTCCCGCTGCGAGCTTGGAAGCCCTCATCTACTTACCCCTTTCATCGTGCAGCCATCTGCCGCATCGCGCTGCCTTCGCACGGCTCCGACGGATCGCCTTCGGAGACGATTCGACTGTTTCGGTGACCGATACAACTTGCAGTGCGGGGAAGCCTTGCACCGGCACCACACCCTGTCAATCGGAAGGTTGTGCGTGAAACACGATTGTTATCAACGATTTTCATGGCTGGAATTGCCTGGCGCCTGCGGGTCTGGAAGGATGCCAATATTCCGCTGAGCGAAACAACTCTCGGAACGATTTGCTTTCGTAAGCCTCGCAAGTGGCACCATCAAGACGCAACGCAACAGCGGCACCGAGAGTCGGCGCCGCCTAGATCCGCAGGGGGTAGACACGTGAGTCCGAGTAGGCAGGCGTCACCGATCGGCACGGAAGGCGCTACGCGCGTTGCCGATGTCCTGCTGCTGTTCCTCGGCGATGCCGACGAACTCGGAGTCACCCAGATCTCCCGCGAATTGCAGGTTTCCAAGGCCGTCGTGCACCGGGTCTTGCAAAGCATGGTCGCCCGCGGGCTGTTGTCCCAAGACCCCGAACGACGGACATACCGACTCGGCGCTGCTTCGGTCTCTATCGGTGCACGGGCATTGCGCGACAGCGATCTTCGTTCGGTCGCCGAGCCGATCCTGCGGAAATTGCGCGACGAGACCAACGAGACCACCACGCTGAGCCAATACTTCGGCGCTGAACGGACGTACGTAGCGCAGTTCCCCAGCCCGCAGGAGATCAAGATGCTGGTCGAGATCGGGCGCCGCTTCCCGCTGCATGCCGGTTCTTCGAGCAAAGTGATCTTGTCGAACCTCGACGACGAACACCGACAGGCAATCGTCGATGGAGCCTTGGAACAGGTCACACCGAGCACCGTCATCGATCGCATGGAACTTGCCACCGAACTCGACCATGTTCGCGAGCAGGGCTACTCCGTCTCGCGCGGCGAGCGGCAGCCCGGCGCTGGTGCTGTCGCCGCACCGGTTTTCGGCTACACCGGCGATGTAGTGGGCGCCATCTCGGTGTGCGGGCCAGCGCAACGCTTCGATGAGGTCACGGTCGCTCGATTGATCCCGCAGGTGATCCGAGCGGCGCAGGACATCTCCCACGGCATGGGATGGTCGCCGCGGGTGGCTTCCTCCGCGCAAGGCAAGGAGGCCCGATGAGCGACCAGCCCACCACCGGCCCGTTGGCCGGACTCAAGGTCATCGATGCCGCGACCTTGTTCGCCGGCCCGATGGCCGCCACCATGCTCGGTGATTTCGGCGCCGAGGTCTTGAAGGTCGAGCACCCCACCAAGGCCGATCCGGTGCGTTGGCACGGCGCCAGTAAGGACGGCGTCGGCCTGTGGTGGAAGATGATCGGCCGCAACAAGCGTGCGATGACGCTGTATCTCGGCTCTCCCGAAGGCCAGGAGATCCTCAAGGAACTGATCAAAGACGCAGATGTCCTCATCGAGAACTTCCGCCCCGGCACGCTCGAAAAGTGGGGGCTCTCGCCGGAAACACTGCATGAGATCAACCCCGGCCTAGTCATCGCGCGCGTAACCGGCTTCGGTCAGTTCGGCCCGTATTCCAGTCGGGCGGGTTTCGGCACGCTCGCCGAGGCGATGAGCGGCTTCGCAGCCGTTACCGGCGAACCCGACGGCCCACCCACGCTCCCACCGTTCGGCCTCGCCGATGGAATCGCAGCGCTCACCACCGCCTACGCGATCATGGTCGCGCTGCGCGCCCGCGACACCACTGGCAAAGGCCAGGTCATAGACATGGCAATCATCGAACCGATCCTCACCGTTGTCGGCCCGCAACTACTCGCCTACGACCAGCTCGGCACGTTGCAGCCACGTTTGGGTAACCGCTCGAGTAGCAACGCGCCACGCAACACCTACCGCACCAAAGACGGCAGCTGGGTCGCGATCTCCACTAGCGCGCACAGCATCGCCGAGCGGGTGATGCGCTTGGTCGGGCGACCGGAATTCATCGACGAGCCGTGGTTCACCAGCGGCGCCGAACGCGCCAAGCACGCCGACGAACTCGACGAGGCCGTCGGCAGTTGGATCGCCGAGCGCGACCGCGACGAGGTGATGCGCGCCTTCGAGGAAGCCGACGCCGCAGTTGCGCCGATCTACAACGCCAAGGACATCCTCGAGGACCCGCAGTTCAATGCGTTGGGCACGATCAAGACGCTGGAAGATGAGGAACTCGGCCCGATCCGTATGCAAAACGTGCTGTTCCGTCTTTCCGAGACTCCCGGGGAGATCAAGCACCCGGGTGTTTCGCAAGGTCACGACACCGACGACGTCCTTCGCGAACTCGGCAAGACCGACGAGGAGATCGCGCGCCTGCGCGAAACCGGTGCCGTATGAGCAACCTCGATCACCCACCAGCCCACCTCGCCCGGCCATGGCGCAGCTGGCTCTACGTGCCCGGTGACCGCCCCGACCGCATCGACAAGGCGATCGCCGGTGAGGCCGATTGCGTCATCATCGATCTCGAGGATGCGGTGGCACCCACCCATAAGGATCAAGCCCGATCCAACGTGCTGAACGCCACGACGGTTAGCCCCAGCAAGCCCGTCCTCGTGCGCATCAACGCATCCGGCACCGTGTGGCAACAAGCCGACCTCGCCGCACTCGGTAGCGCCCAACACCTTGCAGGAGTCCGGGTCCCCAAGGCCGAGAACCCGACCCAGATCGAAGCGATCGCGGCCCAGTTGCCCGACACTCCGCTGCATCTGCTTATCGAATCGGCCAAAGGCCTGCAGGCCAGCGACGATCTCGCACGCGCGCACCCGAACGTCGCCAGCATCGCGCTCGGGGAAGCAGACCTACGCGCGGACCTGAACATCACCGACGAGGCGCACCTTGCCTACGCACGCGGACGCATCGTTGCCAGTGCTGCTGCCGCGAAACTCCCGGCGCCACCGCAAAGCGTCTTCACGAATCTGGACGACGTCGATGCCCTGCGGGCGACCAGCCTCACCGCGAAGGCAGCCGGTTTCTTCGGTCGCACCGTCATCCACCCTCGTCAGGTCGCGATCGTCAACGAGGTTTTCCTACCCACCACCGCCGAAGTCGACCAAGCGCGAGCACTGATCGATGCTCTCAACGACAGCACGCACGCACCCGGTGACACCGCCTCCGCCGCACTCGTCCTACCCGATGGCCGCTTCGTAGATCCGGCAGTGGCCGCGAGCGCGCAGCGCATCCTGGAAATCGCCGATTCCTACGGCGCCCAAGAACGAAACACCGCACAGGAAGGTGTGTCATGACCAGCACGCAAGCGCTCATCGACGCCGTGAGCGGCGGCA
>CAZJYN010000117.1:0-4157 GCA_964550285.1 uncultured Rubrivirga sp. | reverse complement strand
CGTTCTTCAACAACTACCGTCCGCAGTTCTACTTCCGGACGACCGACGTCACCGGTGTCGTGCACCTGCCCGAGGGCAAGGACATGGTCATGCCGGGTGACAACACCGACATGCGCGCCGAGCTGATCCAGCCCATCGCGATGGAGGAGGGTCTGCGCTTCGCGATCCGTGAAGGTGGCCGCACCGTCGGTGCTGGTCGCGTCACGAAGATCCTGAAGTAGCAACCCGTCCACCGGCTCCGCGGCGGGCGGTGCAATCCACCGCCCGCCGCGTGTCACCGGCGGCGCAAGAAACGCACGACCCGGCTAGAACCAGACGCAGTAACGAGAAGAAGGACGGCAAGCCACCATGGCGGCACAGAAGATCCGCATCAGGCTCAAGGCCTACGACCACGAGGTGATCGATTCCTCGGCGAAGAAGATCGTCGAGACGGTTACTCGCACCGGCGCACAGGTCGCCGGACCCGTGCCGTTGCCGACGGAGAAGAACGTCTACTGCGTCATCCGTTCGCCGCACAAGTACAAGGACAGCCGCGAGCACTTCGAGATGCGCACGCACAAGCGCCTGATCGACATCCTCGATCCGACGCCCAAGACGGTGGACTCCCTCATGCGCCTCGACCTGCCGGCCGGCGTCGACATCGAGATCAAGCTGTAGGGGATCGACCATGGCGAAGACGATGAAGGGAGTGCTGGGCTCCAAGCTCGGCATGACCCAAATGTGGGATGAGAACAACAAGGTCATCCCGGTGACCGTGGTCCAGGTCGGACCGTGCGTCGTGACGCAGGTACGCACCCCGGAGACCGACGGCTATAACGCCGTCCAACTCGGTTTCGGTGCGATCGATCCACGCAAGGTGAACAAGCCGATGAGCGGACACTTCGCCAAGGCGGGCGTGACCCCGCGCCGGCACCTCGTCGAACTGCGCACCGACGACGCCTCGGAGTACACCCTCGGCCAAGAACTCGGAGCTGATGTGTTCGAGGCTGGTGTGCGGGTGGACATCACCGGCACCACCAAGGGCAAGGGATTCGCTGGTGCGATGAAGCGGCACGGATTCCACGGCCTGCGCGCCTCGCACGGCGTCAAGCGTAAGCACCGTTCACCGGGTGCCATCGGTGGCTGCGCGACCCCCGGACGCGTATTCAAGGGACTGCGCATGGCCGGCCGGATGGGCGGAGACGTCCAGACCACGCAGAACCTGACCGTGGCAGCAGTCGACACCGATAAGGGCTTGATCCTGGTCAAGGGTGCCGTTCCCGGACCCAAGGGTGGCCTGGTGCTCATCACTTCGGCCGTGAAGGACGCCGCGAAGGAGGTCAGCGCATGACTTCGGTAGAGGTACTCGATACGGCGGGCAAGGCCTCCGGTTCGGTCGACTTGCCGGCCGAGATCTTCGATGTGCAGGTGAACGTCCCGCTGATCCACCAGGTGGTCGTGGCGCAACTCGCCGCTGCCCGACAGGGATCGCACGACACCAAGACTCGCTCGGAGGTTCGCGGCGGTGGCCGCAAGCCCTACAAGCAAAAGGGAACCGGTCGGGCGCGTCAGGGTTCCACCCGCGCACCGCAATTCGCCGGTGGTGGCATCGTGCACGGCCCCACCCCACGCGACTACACCCAGCGCACCCCCAAGAAGATGAAGGCCGCCGCGCTGCGCGGTGCCTTGTCCGACCGGGCGCGCGATGGCCGGATCCACGTGGTGACGTCCTTCGTCGGCGACCAGACCCCTTCCACCAAGGGCGCGGTGGCAGCGCTCGAGGCGATGGGTATCGAGGGTGCGGTGCTGGCAGTGCTGACCCGCTCGGAGGACGCGTCCTGGTTGAGCCTGCGCAACCTCCCGGAGGTCCTTGTGCTTGCCCCCGATCAACTCAACACCTACGACGTCTTGACCAACGATCACATCGTGTTCAGCCAGGAGGCACTCACGGCCTTCCTCGCCGGACCGACATCGGGCAAGGGCGCCAAGGCGGTCGCAAGCGAGAGCGAGGTCACCGAATGAGGATCACCGATCCGCGGGATGTGCTGATCGCACCGGTCATCTCGGAGAAGGCCTACGGGTTGCTCGATGAGAACAAGTACACCTTCCTGGTCGCACCCGATGCGAACAAGACGCAGATCAAGGTTGCCGTCGAGGAGGTCTTCGGCGTCAAGGTCACCGGCGTCAACACCAACAACCGCGAGGGCAAGCGGGTGCGAACCCGCTACGGCTGGGGTCGGCGCGCCGCGAGCAAGCGCGCGATCGTGACCGTTGCCACCGGGGAGCGGATCGACATCTTCGGAGGGCCGGTCTCCTGACCGGCGTGACGAGCGAGATTAAGGAACGGACACACCATGGCAATCCGTAGGTACAAGCCCACGACCCCCGGTCGTCGAGGCGCGAGTGCTTCCGATTTCGTCGAGGTCACGCGATCGGAGCCGGAGAAGTCCCTACTGCGTCCGCTGCCCAAGAAGGGTGGACGCAATAACTCCGGCAAGATCACCACGCGTCACCAGGGCGGTGGCCACAAGCGGGCCTATCGCGTCATCGACTTCAAGCGGGCCGACAAGGACGGCGTGCCGGCGAAGGTCGCTCACATCGAGTACGACCCCAACCGAACAGCTCGCATCGCGCTGTTGCACTACGCCGACGGCGAGAAGCGCTACATCATCGCTCCGGAGAAGCTCAAGCAAGGCGATCGGGTCGAGACCGGTCCCGCGGCGGATATCAAGCCCGGTAACAACCTGCCCATGCGCAATATCCCTGTCGGCACCGTCATCCACGCCGTGGAGATCAAGCCCGGCGGCGGCGCCAAGATCGCCCGCTC
Source organism: uncultured Rubrivirga sp. (assembly GCA_964550285.1). Taxonomy (GTDB): domain Bacteria; phylum Actinomycetota; class Actinomycetes; order S36-B12; family S36-B12; genus S36-B12. The sequence goes on along the minus strand of CAZJYN010000117.1, from coordinate 1,351 downwards.
GGCCGGTTCGAGCGTCCAACTCGTCGCCAAGGACGGCCCCTACGCGCAGTTGCGTATGCCTTCCGGGGAGATCCGCAACGTCGACCTGCGCTCGCGCGCCACGGTCGGTGAGGTCGGTAACGCCGAGCAGTCCAACATCAACTGGGGCAAGGCCGGCCGCGCTCGCTGGAAGGGCAAGCGTCCGACTGTCCGCGGTGTCGCCATGAACCCGGTCGACCACCCGCACGGCGGTGGCGAGGGCAAGACTTCCGGCGGTCGCCACCCGGTCAACCCGGCCGGTCGCCCCGAGGGCCGCACCCGCAAGGCCAAGAAGCCCAGCGACAAGTTCATCGTCCGACGCCGCAAGTCCGGCAAGAAGCGCTAAGGGATCACGACATGCCACGCAGTTTGAAGAAGGGCCCGTTCGTCGACGGCCATCTGATGAAGAAGGTCGATGTCCAAAACGAGTCCGGCTCAAAGAACGTCATTAAGACCTGGTCCCGCCGGTCGATGATCGTCCCGGCGATGCTCGGACACACGATCGCCGTGCACGACGGCCGCAAGCACGTTCCGGTGTTCATCTCCGAGAACATGGTCGGCCACAAGCTCGGCGAGTTCGCACCAACGCGGACCTTCAAGGGCCACCTCAAGGACGACCGCAAGGCCAAGCGCCGCTAGGGCGCACCAAGCCAACGACCAGATAACAAGCGAGCAAGGGGATAACGATGGAAGCCAGGGCCCAAGCGCGGTACGTCCGCGTCACGCCCATGAAGGCACGTCGGGTCATCGACCTCATCCGTGGGATGCAGGCTGGCGATGCCCAGGACGTTCTGCGGTTCGCGCCGCAGGCGGCCAGCGAGCCGGTGGGCAAGGTGCTCGCGAGCGCTATCGCGAACGCAACCAACAACCACGGCATGGACGCACGTGATCTCGTGGTCTCCCAAGCCTTCGTCGATGAAGGTCCCACCCTCAAGCGCATCCGTCCCCGCGCCCAGGGGCGCGCTTTCCGGGTCGGCAAGCGCACCAGTCACATCACGGTGATCTTGTCCGACGGCACCGCCGTAGTGGAGCCGGTGCCCGCCCCCAAGGCGCGCGCCAATTCAGGCACCGCCGACAAGGCGGCTCCCGCCGACGAGCCCGTCGACGAGCATGTCGACGAGGCGGTAGCCGAGGAGGTAATCGTCGAGGAGAGCCCCGCGGAGGACGTCGTCGTAGAGACCGAGACCGAGACCGAGACAAAAACCGAGACCGAGTCGAACGCCGACGAGAACGCCGACGAGAACGCTGACAAGAACGCCAAGAAGGAAGAGGACTGACCGTGGGACAAAAGATCAACCCGCACGGCTTCCGGCTGGGCATCACGACCGACTTC
>CAZJYN010000116.1:0-4160 GCA_964550285.1 uncultured Rubrivirga sp. | reverse complement strand
CGATCCGCCGACAGCCAGCCGGAGTGGAAGCGCGTAGGGCGCTTCGGAAATGGAGCGTCTTGTGGCCGACCGTGTCGATGCCGTTGTCAATCTCGCCAAGCGACGTGGATTCGTCTTCCCATCCTCGGAGATCTACGGCGGCACCCGCTCCGCATGGGACTACGGCCCCAACGGCGTGGAACTCAAGGAGAACGTGCGCCGGCAGTGGTGGCAGCACATGGTGCGCGGTCGCGACGATGTGGTGGGTCTGGATTCCTCGGTGATCTTGGCCTCGCAGGTGTGGGTGGCATCCGGGCACGTGGATGCGTTCGTGGATCCGCTCACCGAGTGCAAGCAGTGCCATAAGCGCTGGCGGGCCGATCAGTTGATCGAGGCATTCGCCGAGAAGCACGGTCATGAGCCGCCGGAAGGGCTGGCCGATGTTGTCTGCACGAACTGCGGCACGAAAGGCCAATTCACCGAGCCGCAGAACTTCAACGGGATGCTGCGCACGATGGTCGGTCCGGTCGAGGACGAAGGAGCGTTGCACTATCTGCGCCCGGAGACCGCGCAGGGCATCTTCGTGAACTACCTGAACGTGATGAACTCCGCTCGCAAGAAGCCACCGTTTGGCATCGGCCAGACGGGCAAGAGTTTCCGCAACGAGATCACCCCGGGCAACTTCATCTTCCGCACCCGCGAGTTCGAGCAAATGGAGATGGAGTTCTTCGTCAAGCCCGGCACCGATGAGGAGTGGCACGAATACTGGTTGAAGAACCGCTGGGATTGGTACGTGGACCTGGGGCTGAACCCGGAGAACATGCGCTTCTTGGAGCATCCGGCCGAGAAGCTCTCGCACTACTCCAAGCGCACCGTGGACATCGAATACCGATTCCGATTCGCCGGCAGCGAGTGGGCCGAGCTCGAAGGCATCGCCAACCGCACCGACTACGACCTCAAGACCCACGCGGAAAGTTCGGGGACTGACCTGTCCTACTTCGATCAGGAGATCGACGAGCGGTGGACTCCCTACGTGATCGAGCCGGCAGCCGGGCTCACCCGCGCGGTCTTGGCGTTCATGCTCGATGCCTACGACGAAGACGAAGCACCGAACGCCAAGGGTGGGGTGGACAAGCGCACGGTGCTGCGGCTGGATCCGCGGTTGGCGCCGGTCAAAGCGGCCGTTTTGCCACTATCCCGGAACGCCGATCTGACGCCCAAGGCCAAGGATGTGGCCTCGATGCTGCGCAAACTATGGAACGTGGACTTCGACGACGCCGGCGCGATCGGTCGCCGCTACCGCCGCCAGGACGAGATCGGCACACCGTTTTGCGTGACCGTTGATTTCGATTCCCTCGAGGATCAGGCCGTCACCGTGCGCGAGCGTGACTCGATGAGCCAAGAGCGCATCGGCATCGACTCGTTGGTGGCTTGGCTGGGAGCGCGACTGCCGGCCTGCTAGAGCGGTCGATCCACCGGGCAGGGCGCGGTCAGCGGGCTCTGGCAAACCGCGCACTCCGCATCGAGGTAGTAGCCGACGATCTCGTAGTCCTCGAACGCCGCCTTGATCGTAAAGACGTTGCTCCCGCAGTGCAGGCATTGATTCGTGGGTATGCCGCGTTGATCGAGTTCGGCAACGCCGAGCGGGTCGGACCGCATAGTTAGCCCTCGCTGACGGCGCGCTTGAGTGCTTGTCCCGCGGAGATCTTCACTGTGGTTCGCGCAGGGATGTGCATCTTCTCCCCGGTGGAGGGGTTACGCCCCTCGCGCGCACTGCGCTCGACGGTCTCGAAGGTTGCGAACCCGGTGACCGAAACCTTCTGCCCGGAAACGAGTGACTCGGTGATCACCGAGTGCAGGGCGTTCATGGCCTGATCGACCACGTCGATTGCCAGCCCGCTGCGCTGTGCAGCTGCGGCGATCAGTTCGGAACGGTTCATTGCTCTCCTTAATGAAAACGAATGTCATTACGGAGAAAGTAGCAGATGGCGGAGCGAAATCAAGGTTTCAGTGGCACTCGCAGCGCGCCGCGCTGCGGGACAGCCGGTTGGTGACATCGCCGGATTCGTCGATAGTCAGGTCGGCTTCGCCATCGGACACGACCGCGTAGGGAGCCGGGCCGGTCATGGCGCTGGTGACGAACGATGCGGTCAAGCCGTTGACATCGACCACCGCGCCGATATGGAACAGCGATCGGGTCTCGTCGATGGCATCGCCGGTGCCGGCGCGGATGACCAGGCGGGTGTCGGGGGCGGTAGCCAGGGAGGAAACGGCGACCGCGATGTTGTCCCACTCGGCCGAGCCGGCGGCGATCAGGGCCTGGGCGTGGTCGGCGCGGGCTGCCTTGAGCGTGGCGCGCGAAGCGGCATCGCCGACGATCACCGGAATCGCCTTGGATCGGGCGATCTGCAGGGAGCGGGCCTGCGGGTTGACCTCGATGCCGATCACCGCAATGCCGAGCGCTTGCAGTTCCTCGGCAAGGCGCAGACCGACTTGACCCATGCCGACGACCACCACGTGACCGCTGCGCGGGGTGACCCGCTTGCCGAGTAGTGCTACGTGCCTGCCGGAGAGCAGATAGTTGACGATGCCGGCGGCGAACATGGCGGTGAAGGTGAGCACGGCTAGGGCCGCGAAGGTCGCCCAGATGAGCACGAAGGGTTCGTCATCGGAGAGTGCGGGGGCGGAGATAGTGGCGGTGGTGCGGGTGGCGTCGTACAGAGCGCGGATGAACTGCGCGTGCTGCAAGCCGACGATCGTGTCCAGCGCGATGATCGTGATGAGGCCGAAGACACCGGTGAGCAGCACCTTCGTGCCGGCGTCGTAGGCGCGTAATTGGCCGGTGAGTCTGCCGATGCGCCCGGGTTTGCGGATGGCATCGGGAACCTCGTAGTCCTCCACCCGCACGTTGATGTCGTGCCCGTCGGGGGTGAGTGACACCCAGCGCTTCTCGTCCTGGGTGTCCTTGCGCCGGATAGCCGAGGTTCGCGGATCGATTGCGGCAGCGACCAGGCTCGGCACGCTGATCGCGGCGGGGGAGAGCACGACCGAAGTGGGAACGGCATTGCGCAATTGCCCGCGGGCGGTTCGGTCGAACATCGCGACGAACAGTCGCGCACCGGGTCGGATGTGGTGGGCGGCCAGGCTGTAGCGCAGGGCCTTGATGTCATCGTGGAGCATCACCGCGATGCCATCGACATCGCTCGTCAGCGCCGCACGAAGTTCAGCGTCGGTGGGTTCGTCGAGGTGGGTGGTCTCCAGGCCCGAAGACTGCAGCAGCCCGCAAACGCGTCGACCGACCGAGGTCTTGCCGATGACCAGGATGCGTCCGCTCACGTGGCAAGGCTAGGGGGCGCACTACGGGGCGCTGGCGGATTCCTCGTCCTTCTTCGGCGGTTCGTACCCCTCGGACTCCACCCGGGCGGCGTTCTTGGGCAACGTGAAGGAAGTCAGCAGCCCGAGGAATACGAAACCACCGGCAACCCACGCGACGGTCTTGATCGCGTTGGCGAAGCCCTGTGAGGCGCCCTCGACCAAGACCTGTCCGTCGGGTTGCTGGGCGAGGGCGGGGATCGCCTGCCCGGCGGAACCGGCGACGGCTTCGCCGATCTGCTGGGCTTGTTCGGCCGGCACGCCACGGTCTTCGAGCTCGGTCGTGGTCGTTTGCAGTCCGATGATGAGGGTGGTGCCGATGATCGCGGTGCCGATCGCGGCGCCGACCTGGCGGGAGGTGGATTGCACGGCGCTGGCCGAGCCGGATTCGGCAACCGGAACCTCGGACAAGATCACCCCGGTCAACTGGGCGGTGGCGAAGCCGACGCCCATGCCGTAGATGAACAGCCAGGGCGCCATCTGCCAGCCGGTGATCGACGTGGAGAGCATGATGCCCAAGCCGATGATGCCGATCACCTCGAGCACCATGCCCAGTTGCAGCACCCGCACCGGGCCGAAGCGTTGCGCCAGGCTGGCGCCGGCACCCGAAGCAGCGAAGGAGCCCATCGCCAGGGCAAGCAAGATCACACCGGTCTGCAGAGCGTCGTAGCCGCGGGTGGCTTGCAAGAACAGCGGGATTGCGAACAGCAGCCCGAATTCGCCGAGGCTGACGATCACGGCAACCGCGTTGCCAGCACCGAAGGACTTGATGCGGAACAGTTTCAGGTCCAGCACCACGATCTTGCCGG
>CAZJYN010000115.1:0-4284 GCA_964550285.1 uncultured Rubrivirga sp. | reverse complement strand
GATACCGAGTTCTCGCTGCCACCGACTTCCCGCGCCCGGGAACATCGCGGTGGACATGGAGGTGTTGTTCCCGCGTCGGAAATGCTCGCTTGCATCTATGAGTAGGACACGTGATCCGAGTTCGGCGGCCCGCAATGCACCAGCGAGTCCGCCGCCGGCCCCGGCCACCACCAAGTCGACGTCGCTCATCGTGCTTCTGCCGCCATCGCTTCGAGGGCTTCTTGGGTCGGATCGACAACGCGAACTCCGAGGCCTTCCTCGTCGACATCGACCGCAGAGCAGCCATTGATCACGCTGCGGGCACCACGGTCTGCGAGCGCAGCAACGGCTTCGGTCATCGCCGCGTTCCACATCTCGTGGTTGGTGACCGCTTCGAACGGCAGGTCCATCACCTGCACGTCCACCAACGAGCCATCCATTCCGTACTCGGCGAGCCGGCGCCGCAGTTCCTTCGCGATCGCTTCGTTGCGCACGATCACCCCGAACGGCTCGCCGGTGGCCGTTACCGACGCCACCGCCTGATGCAGCAAACCACGAGCAGCGTCATCGCCCTTACTCGGCGCGAACGCCGGATCCAGGACGCAGTCGGGAAGCACGAGGTCGTAGCCGGCACGCGAGGAAGCCATCACCTCGGCTACGTATTCATCGCTGGCGAGGACGTCGTCGTCGGTGTTCAACGCGGTGGGCGCACCTTCGGGCAGGTCGACGACCGTCACCTCGACACCCTCCGGAGCCAGCCGGGTATAGCGCTCTTGCCGACGCTTGAGTTCCTCTCCGCCCACGTGGATGGGTGTTATCGCCAAAATGCGCATGCTCACTCCTTGCTCTCGGTCATGTTCTCCGCTGCGGGCCAACGGAGCAAGTCGCAAAGTTCGAGAACCGACGACGACGCCACTAATTGCTCGGCGAACATCCAAATGCGTGCCACCAGAACCGGATCGATCAATCGACCGCCTTTGGAGTGCAGCGCAGCGGCATCGAGTGGGGCGTAGTCGCTGTCCCCGATCGGGTTGGGCACTTCTTCGATGTATTCGCTGCCATCGGTGAGTTCGATGCGCACTCGGGCTACTCGCTCCTGCGGTAGGCGCGCGGTGAGGGCGTCGTCGTCGTGCACGCGAACCTTGGCGGCCAATGCCCTGACATCGGGATCGTTCAAACGCTCGGGACCGTGCTGAGCCGGAGTGATCTGGCCTTCGCGGAGGGCGACGGCCACCACGTAGGGAATGGAGAACATGGCGGCAAGGCGGGAGGTGGGTTCAGCATCGACGAGCCCAGCGGCGAGGGCGTGCGTGTGGACATCGATCACCGCGAAACCCGCTGTCGGGACATCTCGCAAATGCGGGTGCCGATCGGCCAATGCGAGCACCGCATCGATCGGTGGGTGGGTGAAGGCGCATGCGGCGTGCACTTTGAAGTAGTTGCTGCGCGCATCCCATCGCTCACCTAACTGCTCGGTGAGGGCGCTTGGATCCCAGCCGCCGAGGATCCCTCCGAGCACGGGTTCGGCGGTTCCGGTGTTCTGCGCCGATCCCGCTGCAGCGAGATAGGCCGATGCGATGCCGGACATCTGCGCGGCCCCCATCCACGAGTTGCGGACCAAGTTGCCGTCCAGCGCGCTGGAGAAGTGCCCCGCGATACCCATGCCGCTGCCGTGGTCGATCGCCGCGGCCACGCCAGCTGCATCGAGGCCGAGGAGTTTCGCGCATCCGGCCGCAGCTGCAGCCACGCCCCAGTTTCCGTGCGGATGCACTCCGCCACCGAGAGTGGTCGCTCGTCCGAACCGCGCGGCGACCTCATAGCCGGCAGCGACCGCGAGGGCGCAGTCCTCACCGCTTGTTCCCCGCGTGATTCCCAGCGCCAACACTGCGGGCAGCACGTGCGCCGCCGGGTGACCTTTGGCGAACTTGTTGCCTTCGTCTTGTTCGAGCGCGACGCCGACCGTTCCGATCATCCACGCGGCGAGTTCGGCCACGGTGGTGATCGTCGTTCCCGGAATCGGCACCGGGCCGACAGGTAGGGGCCAGGATGCGAGCAGGCTTCGATACTCCGGGAGTTGTGCGCCGGCGCTGGCCACCGTCAGGTAGTCGGCCCAAATGAGTTGGTGGCGATCGGCCACATCCGCAGGGACGTCGTTCCAGCGCAGGTCGGCTACCCAGGAACCTAGGCGCGCGACGGACTCCGCAGTCTGCGCGTGCACTACATGCCCAAGTAGGCCTGGCGCACCCGCTCGTCGTCGAGCAAGTGCACGCCCTTGCCCTCGAATGCGATCTCACCGTTCTCGATCACGTAGGCGCGATCGCTGATGGCGAGCGTGGCGGCGGCGTTCTGCTCGACGATCAGCACGGTCACTCCGCTGTCTCGGATCTTGCCTACCGCGTCGAGGACTTGGCTCACCAGTTTGGGCGCCAGCCCGATACTCGGCTCGTCGAGCATCAGCAATTTGGGGCGAGCCATGAGTCCGCGACCGATGGCCAGCATCTGCTGTTGCCCGCCGCTCATCGTCTCGGCGTTCTGCGATTTGCGTTCGGCGAGGATCGGGAAGAGCTCGTAGACCTGGTCGAGTGCGTCCTTACGCTCGGACTTATTCGCCGTCCATGCGCCCATGGCGAGGTTCTCCTCGACCGTCAGGGTGCCGAACAGTTCGCGACCCTCTGCCACCTGGACCAAGCCCATCGCAACGCGCTTATCGCTTCGCATGTTGGTGACGTCTTGGCCATCGAAGGTGACCGATCCGCCGCGCGCGGGGACGAGTCCGGAGATGACACGCAGCGTGGTGGTCTTGCCTGCACCGTTCGCACCGAGCAGCGCGACGATTTCGCCTTGGTCGACCTGCAGGCTCATGCCCTGCAGGATCTGCAGCGCTCCGTAGCCAGCGGTGACCTCAGTGAGCGTCAGCATCGCTCACCTCATCTCCGAGGTAGGCCTCGATGACGTCGGGATTGGCAACGACTTCCTCGGGGGTGCCGAAGGCGAGGGTCTCTCCTTGGTTGAGGACCAGCACCCGGTCCGACAAGGCCATCACGGCAGCCATTACGTGCTCGACGAACAGCAAAGTGGCGCCTTCCTCCCGGATCGAGAGCAGCAGATCGATCACCGGTTGCCGCTCGGTTGGCACCAGGCCGGCGAGCACCTCATCGAGCATCAAGACGCGCGGGTGCAGTGCGAGGGCGCGCGCGAGTTCCAGCCGCTTCAAGCCGGCGGTGGGCAGGTCCTTGGAGGTGCGGGTTGCGTACTGGGCCAGTCCGACGCGCTGGAGGATCTCCCAGCCCTCCTCCTCGGCTTCCTTCTCGCTTTCCCCGCGTGCGGCCGCGGCGACGGCCACGTTCTCAAGGACAGTCATGGACCCGAACGGACGCATCAACTGGAACGTGCGCACCAAGCCGGCACGGGCTAGGCGGGCGTCGGACCAGCCGGTGACGTCCTGCCCTTCGTAGTGCACGGTGCCCGTGGTGGGAGGGAACATGCCGGCCATGCAGTTGAACAGCGTGGTCTTGCCGGCGCCATTGGGCCCGATGATGCCCAATACCTCCCCGGGTTCCACGGTGAAGGAGACATCATGCAACGCACGCAGGCCCTTGAAGGACTTGCCGATGTGCTCGACGGTGACGATCGGGCTCATCGCTTAGTCACCTTCTCCTTGATGGTCCCGAACACGCCCTTGGGCAGGAACAAGATGACGATGATGATCAAGATGGCGTAGAGCATGACATCGAGTCCGGTGCGCCCTTCGAGGAAGTCCAGGAAGGGCGGCGGGTTACGCAGGATGGCTGCAGTGATGTCATTCAATGGCGCCAGGAGGACCGAACCGACGATCGGCCCCCAGATCGTCCCGATGCCGCCGACCACGGGGATCAAGATCGCCTCGATGGATCGGTAGGCGCCGAAGCCGAGTTCGGGATCGATGAATAAGTAGAACTGGGTGTAGAAGACACCGGCAACGGCACCGATCGAGCCGCTCAGTGCGATCGCGGTGAGCTTGAAGCGAAGCACCGGCACACCCAAGGACGAAGCCGCGGTCTCGTCTTCGCGGATCGCCACGGTGAAGCGCCCGGCCTTGGATCGCACGAACACGATCGTGACCACCAGGCAAGCCGCCATGAGCCCGAGGCCCAGCCAGAAGTAGTTCGGGCTGCCGGCCGGGAACTGCATCATCCACCAGCTCGAGCCTTGGATGAGGGGGACGTTGTAGCCGACCGAGGAGTTCACGATGTCGGCGCTTTGCACGATGATGCGCAGCATCTCGGCGAAGGCGAACGTGGCGAGCGCGAAGTAGGTGCCGCGCAG
>CAZJYN010000114.1:0-4307 GCA_964550285.1 uncultured Rubrivirga sp. | reverse complement strand
ACAGCTCGACGAGAACGTCGATTTCATCCATCGGTTGTCGGTGCCTCTCGCGCAGAGTCGATTGCCGCGGCAGTCTACGCATCTACATCGAATCTCGTTCACTCACAGCACGACGCTGGTGAAGGTGACGACAAACCAGGCGCATGATTATGGGACTCCCCGAACCCAATGAGTCGTCATCGATGCTGTTTCGGCTGCCAACGAAAGCCCCGGATCGCTACCGCTAGGACACCCACCAGAGCCCAAGCCACGAGCACACCCACATCGCGCAGATCGATGGAAAGTCCGGAAGCCCCAACCACGTAGAGCGACTGGAAGCCATTGGCCAGCGGTTGGAGCGGAAGCCACTGGGCGACGTCTTGCACCGCTTCCGGTAGCAGGCTCGGGGCGAAGAAGACGCCGGAGACCAGCGCGAGCCCGATCCCCAGTGCGTTGGACAGTCCCTGCGCGCCCGATTGATTGCGCACGAAGGACGTGACACCGAACGCGAGGCAGACGAACATCGCGGTTCCGAGGGCCACATAGATCGCGATACCGCCGATAGCCGCGACTCGAGTCTCGACACCGAAGGCGAATCGGGCGATGAGCGTTAGGAGCACCACGCTGATCACACACATCGCCAGCACGATGAGCGTTTTCGCGGCTACGTAGGTTGCTAGCCGCAAGGGTGTGCCATGGAGTCGTTTCAAGAAGCCGCTCTCGCGGGCCTCGATGATCTCCGGCAACAGCGTGACGAAGGCGGTGTAAATGATCGCGTAGGCCATGAAGCCACCTAGGTAGAAGGTGCGCAGATCGGGCGTCTCCCCCGCACCTCGCACTTCCACGGGTATGTCTCCCCCGAGTGCAGCGGAACCGAAGAGCGCCGCTGCACCGACGAAGAACACGATGGGCATGACGATGCCCACGGCGATACTCGTTCCTGAGCGGAGGCTGGCGATCAGGTTGTAGCGGGTCTGACTTGTAACCATCGTCATCGTGCTCATCGTGTGGCCTCCTGCAATTCGCCGGATCCGGTGGCCTGACCGATGGACAAGAACAGATCCTCCAGCGAGTCCCGAGCTACCTGCAGGCCCGACACCTCGACTGAGTTTGTTCGGGCCCAGTCCAGCAAGGAGGACAAATCGGATTGCACGTCCGTCGATTCGAATTCCAGCGCATTTGCGTCCGTGACGTTCGCCTTGAGTGCCGGAAGTGCCAAACCGCTCGTTTCCGTGCCCGCCGGCAGTCGGAAGCTGATCGTCGAGACGCTCCCGTGCTGGTGCTGGAGTTCGCCGAATGTCCCACTCGCGGCAACCTGGCCTTCGGTCAAGATGAGCAGCCGATCGGCCAAAAGCTGCGCCTCCTCCATGTAGTGGGTGGTCAAGATGATCGTGACTCCGTGGTCCTTGAGCCCTTCGATCATCGACCAGGTCGAGCGCCGCGCCTCCGGGTCCAGACCGGTGGTCGGCTCGTCGAGGAACAGCACCTCGGGATTGCCGATGAGTCCGACCGCGACATCGAGGCGACGCTTCTCACCACCCGACAGGCCTCTAACCCGGGATCCGCCCCGTTCACCGAGCCCTACGAGTTGCAAGACGTCCAAGACATCGCGCGGACGCGGATACAGATCCCGGAACATCGCGATCGTCTCGCTCACCGTCAACGTGGGCAAGAGCTCCATCTCCTGCGGCACGATGCCCAGCCGCGCACGCCACGTCGAGGACGGCGATGCGGGGTCCTCACCGAGGACGAGTACCGAACCTTCGTCCAGCTTCACATAGCCTTCGCAGATCTCGATGATCGTGGTCTTCCCGGCACCATTGCGGCCCAACAAGCCGAAGCACTCGCCCTTGTGGACCTCGAAGTCCACCCCGCGCACGACTTCACGCTCGCCGTAGGACTTGCGCAGCCCCGACACCTGGACGGCGGGAGTGCCCTGGTCGACACCCTCCCCAGCCGCTTCGATGCCACCCGCGTGGGTCATCAGCCTTTTCCCTTACGGGCGGTGAGCGGATAAGCCACGGCACCGAACACCCCGCCGAGGACGCCCATCATCCACCACATCCCCGTGCCGGCACCGATCGCTGCACCGACCGCTACCCCGATCAGCCCGATACCAAACGCGATCCATCCACGATTCCTGCTCGCTTCCGCCATCTGCTGCTCCCTTGAATCTCCGACTGTCCTCCCTGACCGCCAGGGGTAGTCACCACCTTGCTCCAGCACGACGGTCGTCGTCATCGCCCCTTGGGATGCACTTGCTCACCTCGGAGGTGGAGACGCATCCACCTACAGTGGGATGTCGAATCCGAGCGGTTTTGGGAAGGTTCCCCTCATGGTCAGGTACAACCGGGCCTCCGGTGGCGCACTGGTGGCATTGACCGTTTCCGGTTTCCTCATCTGGGCGACGGGCACTGCCCTGTGGCGGGTGTCGGTGGTCTTGGGCATCGTCATCACTTTCATTGGCGGCGCTGTGCTGGTGTGGTCCTTGACAAGCGCGGTACGTAAAACGAAAGGTCGCATCCTCGGTGTGACGGTGCCCATGGCCTTGGCCCTGGTGTTCCTTAGTCAAGGCATGGCACAACCCTCGATCGATACCCGCACTGTGCTGGTCACGCTGGGCCTGCTGTGCATCATCGTCGCCTTCGTGTTCATCGTGATGCAGCGCTCGAAGGCCGAACGTGAAGCCGCGGAACTGATCCACAGTGAGCAACGGCGGCAGCTTGCCTCCGAGGTCCATGATGTCGTCGGGCACACACTGTCGGCCACTATGTTGCACATAACCGCTGCACGCCTGGCTGCGCCCACCGATCCCCAGGCCGCTTGCGCATCACTGGAGTTGGCCGAGAAGCACGGCCGGCGTTCCATGCGCGATGTCCGCAGTGTCGTGAAGTTGCTGCGCTCCGATGATCGCGATCCAGCCAACGGCATACTCGTCGCCGATGACTTGGACACGTTGGTCACCGGCCTTCGCGAAGCCGGAGCACACATCGACTATTCGCCGCCACAACACACCCCCGAGCTACCTGCGATCGCCAGCCTCACCATCTTCCGCGTGGTCCAAGAGGGACTAACGAATGCGGTCCGCCATGGGATCGGACCGATCGACCTGTCGGTGACCTACACCGCGAACTGCGCGCAGGTACGCATCACCAACCCGATCACCTCCGGCCTACCGGCCCCCGCCCGAAGTGTCGGGCTCAGTGGAATGCGCGATCGAGTACAGGGGGCCGGGGGCCAACTCGAAGTGGGCCCGAGTGCTACCGACCGGGAATGGCAAGTGCTCGCGAGGATCCCGATATGACACGGGTTCTGCTCGTGGACGATCAACAGATAGTCCGCGAAGGGCTTCGCAGTCTCCTGGCCACCAGCACCGAACTGCAGGTCGTGGGCGAATGCGCCAGCGGCGGGCAAGCGCTCGCAGCACTCGCTGAGACGAAGCCGGACATCGTCGTAATGGATGTGCGGATGCCCGTGATGGATGGTGTGACGGCCACGCAACGTATCCGTGACCTGCAAGGTCCCCCGGTACTTATCTTGACGACTTTCGACGACGACGAGACCTTGGCCGCCGCCCTGCGGGCGGGCGCAGCGGGTTTCGTCGTGAAGTCGGCGCCCGGGGAGGACATCTTGCGAGCTATCCAAGCGGTCAGCGCCGGAGACTCATGGATCGATCCGGTCGTTGCCTCGCGGGTTCTGGAGGCTTACCGCAGCGGATCGGGCACCGAGCCACCGGACCTGACCATGCTCACCGAACGTGAACTCGACGTTCTCAAAGCGGTCGGTCGAGGCCTGACGAATCAGGAGGTCGCCAGCGAGCTGTACATCGGTGAGGCGACCGTGAAGACCCATCTGTCCCGAGTGTTGACCAAGTTGAACCTGCGCGACCGCGGCGCTGCGATCGTGTTCGTGCACGAGAACAATCTCGCCTGAATCTCGGACATGCGAAGGGCCCGGGCTAAACCCGGGCCCTTCGCATGTGTGACGGTCTAGCTGCAGCCGGAGGTGCTTCCGCATCCCTCGCAGACGTAGCAGCTGCCGGCCGGGCGCATCTTGATGCCGCAGGTCATGCACAGCGGGGCATCCGACGCGGTGCCGGTGATCTCCTCGAGCAACTCGGCGCTGGAGTGCGCGTTGCTCTCCACCGGAGCAGCCGGTACTTGATCATCGGATTCGGCTACCGCGAGATCCGCGGCAGGCGCAGCCGAAACCTGCGGTGTCTCGTAGTTGGAGGCCACCGTCGCAGTGCGCTCGTCGGCGGTGAAGATGCCCAGCGCCTCACGCTTGTCATACGGCAGGTAATCCAGCGCCAACCGGCGGAAGATGTA
>CAZJYN010000113.1:0-4483 GCA_964550285.1 uncultured Rubrivirga sp. | reverse complement strand
GGGATCGAGCCCACGTCTTCGATGAGTCGGCTGACGGCATCGTGATCGGTGAAGCGGTGGGAATCCTCGTATTGAAGCGCCTTGAGGACGCCCAGCGAGATGGGGATCGCGTATACGCGGTTATCCGCGGCAGTGGTTCGAGTTCCGATGGTCGCGGCTTGAGCCTGACCGCACCGCAAAGTTCCGGCCAACAACTAGCGCTGCACCGCGCATATGACAGTTGCGATGTCGAGCCGGCGCAGGTGGGGCTATACGAAGCGCACGGCACTGGCACGGTCGTCGGTGATCGAACGGAGATCACCACGATCAGCGAGGTCCGTGGACCTTCGACCAGTTCGTGTTCTGTCGGCTCAATCAAGGCGCAGATGGGCCATGCAAAGGCCGGTGCCGGTGTGCTGGGTCTTATGAAGGCGGCACTGGCGTTGCATCACGGGGTACGACCGGGGCAGCCGAGCGTCCAGGCACCCATCGATTCGCTTCGGGACGAGGCCGGTTCGGTGGTCCTGTACGACAAATCCGTGCCGTGGCTCGATCCGGTGCGCTACGCCGCGGTCAGCGCCTTCGGATTCGGGGGAACGAACACGCACCTGGTTCTGGAATCAGGTGATGGAGCGGCCGCGGGTGCAAAGCGCTGGCCAGCGGAGTTACTGGTGATTGGGGCCAGCACGCCGATTGATGCAGCGCAGCAGGCCGAACGGTTAGCGGCGGAGTTGGAGATCCGTGGCAGCGTTGCGCGAAACGTCGCGCACGGTGCAGCCCGCACCGCCAGCGGGCCTTGGCGTTTCGCACACGTCGTAGTCGATCCGCTCGATGCGGCTCGGCAATTGCGTGAATGCGCGACTCGCTGGAAGTCGGGGGACCACACAGACCTGATCGAAGTGACGAACGAACCCAACGTTGCCGAGGTCTTCCCGGGGCAGGCTGCGCAACGGATCAACAGCCTGCGCGAGGCCTCGGTTTATCTGCCGGATCTTCGCCGCACGCTCGCGCTGGTCGATGCGTTGATCGGTGATGAACTGCCCCATGACCTCGTCGAGACCAACTACCCGTTCCGCGCGCGGTCCGATCGCGAGACCGACGCACAGCGCGCCAGGATCGCCGATACCCGGATGGCGCAAAGCGCCCTCGCGGCACTCGGAATGGGTCTGTCCGATCTGCTGGACTCCTTGGGTGCTCGTCCAACGGTCGCCTTCGGTCACTCCTATGGCGAGTTCATGGCGCTGCACCGCGCCGGAGTCCTGGGGCGCGAGGACCTGGTGGATCTCACGCGCGTGCGCGGCGCCGCAATGGCTGCGAGCGACGACGGCCGCGGCACGATGGCGGCCCTTGAGATCGATGCCGACACGGCCGCCGAGTTGGTGTCAGGGACTGAAGCAACCGTGGCGTGTTTCAACGCCCCACACCAAATGGTGGTCTCCGGAGCCCGCGCGAGTGTCGAGGACATCGTTCGTCGTGCATCTGATGGCGGAGCATCGGCAGTGCTTCTTCCCGTTGGCGGTGCCTTCCATTCGGCGTTGATGACCGACGCGATCAGACCACTGACCGAAGCAATCAACGGTTATCGACTCGCCCCACCTGTCATCACAGTCATCGGAAATGCGGACGGCACTGCGTATCCCGCAAACATCGAGGAGATACGCCAACGGATGTCCGGCCACTTGATGCAACCGGTGAGATTCGTGGAGCAGGTCCAGCAGGCGGTCCAGGCGGGGGTGAGTGTCTTCATCGAAGTAGGGCCCGGCTCTACTACGTCGTCGTTGGTCAACAAGATCGATCCGAACGTCCGTGTCGTGCCGATGGAACGCCCGGGACGCCCGCTGTCCGGTGTGCTCGATGCGATAGCGGAACTGTGGACGCTCGGCGTGGTGGGCAACGTACAGGCGCTGTTCGAAGGTCGAAGTACGGTGCCGGGTGAAGACGCGCTGCTTGGCACCGACGACACCACCTGGTTCGTTGACGGTGGAGGTGTGCGCCGCGGTCGGATGGATGGTGACTACGACGGCCGGGAGCCGATGCTGACCGCGCAGACTGACGGTCAGGTGCTGGCAACGTCCAACCTCGGCTCCAGCGACGCCGTGGTGGAGTTCCAACGCACGATGCAAGACTTCCTTCGAGTCCATGAGCAGGTGATGGAGCAGGCGCTCGGCCAGGCGCCCCCCGCTTCTCGTCCGCCACGCATCACGCCGGCGAGTGTGCAGACGACTGCGCCGCGTCAGGTTCCCCCACGATCGAATCGTCAGGAACCAGTCGTCGCGGCGCCCCAGCCGGACTCGGGTGGCCCCACTGATATCCAGGAAGTTCTCGTGTCGCTGATCAGTGATCGCACGGGTTTCGACCCAGGGGTTATCGGTGCAGACATGGATCTGGAGTCCGAACTTGGGGTGGACTCCATCAAGCGAGTGGAGATCCTTTCCCTGCTGCGCGAAAAGTTGGGCATTGCTCGGCGCGAGGGAGTCGACTTGAGTCGACTGCGCTCGGTTCGCGAGATCGTCTCGGCGCTGCAGGAAGACGAGGCCGAGGTCCGAACACCGGACGATGATGCCGAGGATCCGCTTCGTCTAGTGCGCAAGTGGATCGAAGTGCCGGCGGTAGATGGCGAGGCCTTTCGAACCAGCGAACTGCACACCGACGATCACAGTAAGACCGCGGCCGTGCTGATCGAATCGGCGATAGAAGCACTCGGGCGATGGCAGAGCGCTCCGGTTGGCTTGTCCGTTGTCGAGGGAGCCGTTGGGCCGGCACGAACCGTCGCCGCTGCAGCCCGCTGCGTGGTCGCGGAGCGCGGCGAGGTTCCAGAGATTGCAGTCCGGGTGCTCGAGGATGGTCGGCTCCACTCGATCGACATGCACCTGAACCCGCAGACGGGTGGTCTGGTGGACCTTTCGGTATTGCAGGGCAACGTCGTGATTGCCTTCGGCGGCGCTCGAGGCATCACGCGGGCGGCGGTGGAAGCCTTGCCGAATTGCACTGTGATCGTGGTCGGTAGGTCTGCAGCGGAATGGGAACTGCCCGAGGGTTGGCAGGCCCTGCCCGCGGATGTCCGCGATATCTCGCAGGTGGACTCGGTCATCGACGCGGTGCTTGCCGAGCACGGTCGAATCGACGGCGTCGTCTTTGGATCCGGGATCGTACGAGACGCCCTTCTGACCGAACTCGACCTCAGTGATGCTCGTGCGGTGATCGAGACCAAGGTGCTTGGGCTAGACAACATATGCCGGTCCCTGGTTCGAGCGGACAGTATTCCGCGCTGGATGGTGGCTTTCGGCAGTGTGACGGGCGCGTTCGGGAACCCTGCGCAGTCGGCGTATGCAGCGGCCAACGAAGCTATGAGCATCGTGGCGGCCACCTGGTCGGAGCGTTGGCCCACGTTGGGAATGCGTGTCATCCAGTGGGGACCTTGGTTCGGTGCCGGTCTGCAAGGCATGGTCAGTGAAGTCGTAGCCGATCTACTCAGGGAACGCGGCATACACGTGATCGACCCGGCAGCCGGAGCGCGTGCCTTCGCGATCGAGGCAGCATCGGCTGCGGTGAATCCCGGTTTCGTTGATGTGGTGATCGGGACTGGGCCGTGGGCAACATGACGAACGGGATGAGCACCACGAGCGTTGTCGGTATGGCGGCGACCTTCCCTGGAGCGCCGGACCTCGATCGGCTCTGGTCGGTGCTCGTCGAGGGAATTCCGCAGACGTCCCAGGCGCCCGCCCTTCGTGCCGAGAGCGCGGGTCCGCGCTACGGGGGGTTCGCGCCGCTGGTGATGAACCGAGAATCACTCCCGGCTCCGTCGGTGCTGCGCGTGGGCGAGCCGTGGCACTTGATAGCGGTGGATGTGGCTCGCCGGGCAGTCCGAGACGCCGGCCTCGATGAGCAGTTGCGCCACTCGTGCGCGGTGCTGGTGGGCACCTCCACCCTGTTGGGCCGTCCACAACAAGCCTGGGCGCACGGGCACCCGATCGACAGCGATCTGGTCACTTCGATTCACCCGAATTTGTTGGCAGGACGGATCGCATCGGAGTTGGATCTGCACGGTCCGCAGCAGGTGGTGGATGCCGCGTGCTCATCGGCGGTGGCTGCATTGGAGACCGGCCGGCTGATGCTGGCCGCGGGCACGGTCGACGCCGTTCTCGTAGGTGCCGTCGGACCCTGGTTGGACCAGGGAGTTCAAGAGTCCTTCGCCGCAGTGGAGATGCTGGCCGATGATGAATGCCGCCCCTTCATGTCCGATGCCGTGGGCACCCTCATCGGTGAAGGCGTCGGCTTCCTCGTCCTCAAGCGCACGTCAGATATCCGCCCCGGGGAGTCATACGCCGATATCTGCGCGGTCGGCCAATCCAGCGACGGACGCAGCCTGGGCTTGTTGACCTCCCGGCCCGAGGGATTGGCCAGCGCGATCGAGCAAGCCTGGCGCGCCGGTGGACTCGGGCCCGACGACATCTCCGCGGTAGAGGCTCATGCCATCGGGACGGATATCGGTGATCGTTCTGAG
>CAZJYN010000112.1:0-4540 GCA_964550285.1 uncultured Rubrivirga sp. | reverse complement strand
AAGGCTGGTCCTTCGAAACCAAGCAGATCCACGCCGGACAGTCGCCGGACGCCGCGACCAACGCACGGGCGCTGCCGATTTACCAAACCACCTCTTACACCTTCAACGACACCGCGCATGCCTCGAACCTGTTCGCGTTGAAGGAACTCGGCAACATCTACACGCGGATCATGAATCCCACCCAGGCGGTCGTCGAGGACCGCATCTCCGCACTCGAGGGCGGAGTAGGTGGCCTGCTCGTCGCCAGCGGGCAGTCGGCTGAGTTCCTCGCGATCGCGAACATCGCCGAAGTCGGATCGCACATCGTGGCCAGCCCGAGCCTGTACGGCGGCACCTTCAACCTGTTCCAGCACACGTTGCCGAAGTTCGGCATCGAAGTGACCTTCGTCGACGACGCCAACAACCTCGATTCCTGGCGAGCGGCCGTGCGGCCGAATACGAAGGCCTTCTTCGGTGAGTCGATCGCCAATCCGCTCAGCGAGATCTTGGACATCGAAGGCATCGCCGGTGTCGCGCATGAGGCTGGGGTGCCCCTGATAGTGGACAACACCGTCGCTACCCCGTACCTCATCCGTCCCCTGGAGTGGGGCGCGGACATCGTGGTGCACAGCGCAACGAAGTACATCGGTGGCCATGGGACGGCGATCGCTGGGGCCATCGTGGACGGCGGCAGCTTCGACTACGCCGCCTATCCGGACAAGTACCCCGGATTCAACACGCCCGATGATTCCTACAACGGCCTCGTGTACGCCCGGGATCTGGGCCCCGAAGGCCTTTTCGGGGTGAACGTGTCCTTCATCATGAAGGCGCGCGTGCAGTTGCTGCGCGATCTGGGAGCCGCGGCCGCGCCGTTCAACGCGTTCTTGCTCTCCCAGGGCCTCGAGACGCTCAGCCTGCGTGTGCAGCGGCATAGCGATAGCGCGCAGGCCGTGGCGCAATGGCTGGAGGCTCGTGATGAGGTCGAGTCCGTCAACTACGCCGGACTGGCTTCTAGCCCCTGGAATTCCCTGGCGCAGAAGTACGCGCCGCTGGGCTGCGGAGGTGTGTTGAGTTTCGAGATCGTCGGTGGCTTGGAGGCCGGCCAGCGTTTCGTCGAAGGACTGGAGTTGCATTCGCACGTAGCGAATATCGGTGACGTGCGCTCGCTGGTCATCCATCCGGCTTCGACCACGCACTCGCAACTGACCCCCGAGCAGCAACTAGCTGCCGGTGTTACCCCTGGGCTGATCCGTCTTGCGGTTGGGCTAGAGGCGCTCGAGGACATCCTCGCGGACCTCGACGCCGGGTTCCGAGCGGCGAAGCAGGACTGAGCGTGCCACAAGCTCACTTGGGCTACGGGCCGTTGGAGTACTCCGGGCCCCCTCCTGCCACCGCCGCGTGGCGGGAGGGGGATCCGCCCGGTGATCGCCGGTTCTTGGACCTTGGACAAACGCAGATCGAATCGGGGTTTGTCTTCCCATCCGTGCGGGTTGCCTACGAAACATGGGGCACTTTGGACGCCGATGGATCCAACGCGGTCTACGTGGCACACGCCCTCACCGGCGACTCGCACGTGAGCGGTGACGACGGTCCGGGACATGCGACCGGTGGATGGTGGTCCGGTTTGGTGGGACCAGGGCGTCCGATCGACACCGATCGGTACTTCGTAGTTTGTGCCAACGTCCTTGGCGGGTGCCAGGGCACGACCGGCCCGGTCAGTGCGGCGCCCGATGGGAATCCGTGGGGTTCACGCTTCCCCACCGTCACCGTCGGTGACATGGTCGAAGTTGAGCGGGAACTCAGCGACCACCTCGGCATCGACGAATGGGCTCTCATGCTCGGACCGTCCCTCGGTGGCATGCGGGTGTTGGAGTGGATGGTGCGCTACCCCGATCGGGTGCGTGGCGGGCTCGTATTGGGTTCGACGGCTGCGGTAACCGCCGATCAGATCGGCACCCACACCGCACAGATCGAGGCAATTCGGATGGATCCGAAGTTCCGCGGTGGCGACTACTACGACGCAGCACCGGGTGATGGCCCGCACCGAGGCATGGGACTTGCGCGTCGTATCGCGCACCTGACCTACCGCAGCGAAACCGAACTCGACCTGCGCTTCGGGCGTGGAGCACAAAGTGGCGAGGATCCCTACTCGCAGGAGCCGACGCCTGCAGATGAAGGGGCATCCGTGCGAGGGCGCTTCGCGGTGGAGTCCTACCTCGACCACCACGCGGACAAACTCGCGCGACGCTTCGATGCGAACACCTACATCGCCCTCACCGAGGCCATGACCTTGTTCGATCTCGGCCGCGGGCGCGGCGGTGTCGCGTCGGCTTTGGCCACGATCCATGCGCCACTTACCGTGGTCGGTATCGACTCCGATCGCCTCTTTCCATTGCGATTGCAGTCCGAACTCGCTGAGTTGACTCCCGGGGCCGACGAACTGCACGTCCTGCGCTCTCCTTACGGCCACGATGGCTTCCTCGTGGAGGACGATCAGGTCGGTGCCTTCATCGCCCACGGCCTGCAGCGGGTGCGTTCGCAATCCCGTGGGCGCCGATCCGCGTAGCGTCGAACGCGCTTCCCGGGCGGTCGGTGTGCCACGATCAAGGCGTGCTGAGCAACTACGACCTCACCCAACGGCTGTCCAAGGATCAGGAGGGCGAACTCCTCAGCGCCGAGCAACGCCGCCTGGTGATGCTGCGGCTCATCGACGGAGGCATCTTCGACGGCTCGGGGCTGTTGGGCCCGCCGATCTGCGTGGTCTTCGAAGGTTGGGATGCCTCCGGCAAAGGTGGAGCGATCCGCAGGCTCGTCTCGCCTATGGACCCGCGGCACGTGCGCGTCGCATCGATCGCCGCACCGACGGAAAACGAGAAGCGACACCACTTCTTGTCCCGATTCTGGCCCGTCCTTCCCGGATGGGGAGGCATGGCGGTGCTGGATCGCAGTTGGTACGGCAGGGTCCTCGTCGAGCGGGTCGAAGGGTTTGCTAGCGAGGAACAGTGGCGCCGCGCCTACGACGAGATCAAAGCCTTCGAGCGCACGCTCACCGATGAGGGCATGGTGCTCATCAAGTTCTGGATGCACATCAGTCCCCAGGAGCAGTTGCGTCGATTCCACGCCCGGGAGAAGAACCTGCTCAAGCGCTGGAAGTTGACCGACGAGGACTGGCGAAACCGGCATAAGTGGGCCGAGTACGAAGATGCCGTCAACGAGATGCTCGAACGGACCGACACTTCCTTCGCGCCCTGGACGGTGGTGGAGGCAGATGACAAGCGTTTCGCGCGGGTGAAAGTCCTGCAGACCGTGACCGAGCGGATGGCCAAGGCCCTGTTGGACCAAGGCCTAGACGTCCCGCCGGAGGCGATTCCCCCGAATGTCGCTGCGGAGGTACCGTCGCAGGAGCCGATGTAAGTAATCCACAGGCACCGAATCGGGGCTGGTGCGTGGCGCTTGACCCTTTCTAACGTCGGGGTATGACGCTTCATCGGCACAGGACAGGCGCTCACCTGCTGGTGAGCGCACTCGTATGCCTGGTGGCCAGCCTGACGTTCGCGGCGCTGCAACCGGCCGTGGTGCCGGCAGTTGGGGTCGAGGTCATCGGGGACGACGAACAAGACCTCTACAGCGGCAGCGGGGCGGTGATCTTGCCAACCTCGGTCTCGGCGACGACACGACATCAGGCAGCTTCATGCCCAGGATGCCGGTGGAAAGTGACGATGCCGTGCCTGGTCGATGACGAGCACCAAGACGCCGTCTGTCGAGGCGTGATCCTTGGCTGCCCCCAGGGCCGGGAGATCCGCAGGGCCTGGCTCGCGACCCCCGGAGGCGACTACGAACCGGTCGGGATGTTCTGCCCGAGCGATGGGGAAGCCGTCTCGGTGGCCGAGGCGACGTCCAGCGTGCGCGGCGGCTTCACACACAAGCTCCCGGCCCTACGACCAGTGTGCGAGCCACCACAAGGAGCCGTCGTCGGTATCCCCGTGCATTGCCGCAGCGGGCAACCATCCGCGCAGGTGCAGTGGAACGACCAGGTGGCCGGGTTCGCGGTGCGGACGCGGGCCCGAGCGCAATGGACTTGGCGATTCGGCCCGGCGCGGGGTGAGCCGGTGACGGTGCGGACGCGTGATCCCGGCAGTGCCTATCCCCGCCCGGGTGTGCAGCACAGCTTCCCGGTGGCTGGACGAAGTCAGGTCAGCGTGCAGGCGGCTTGGGATGGTGAATTCTGGGTCGATGAGCTCGGCCCCTTCCCGATCACCGAGCAGGTGACCCAGCACTGGGAACTCAGCGTGCCGATCGGCTCGGCCGTGGGGGTGATCCGGCCTTAGCCGGATGGCCGTGGCAGACTAGGGGCCTTGCCCGGCAAGCCGACTGGCTTGACTCGGGCTCTATTCGTGGCCGAACCAGCGAGAGGTGTCCCGCCCGATCATGTCGCCAGCCGCTACCAAGAAGACCGTCAAGAAGCAGACCGCGAAGAAGAGCGCACCGGCCAAGAAGGCGCCAGTCAAGAAGCAGGCCGCGAAGAAGCAGGCCGCGAAGAAGAGCGCACCGGTCAAGAAGG
>CAZJYN010000111.1:0-4580 GCA_964550285.1 uncultured Rubrivirga sp. | reverse complement strand
GTGCGCCGGAGATCATCGTCAACAACGAAAAGCGCATGCTGCAGGAGTCGGTCGATGCACTCTTCGACAACGGTCGTCGTGGACGTCCGGTCACCGGCCCGGGCAACCGTGCGCTGAAGTCCCTGTCGGACATGCTCAAGGGCAAGCAGGGTCGCTTCCGTCAAAACCTGCTCGGCAAGCGTGTGGACTACTCCGGTCGTTCGGTGATCGTGGTCGGTCCGCAGTTGAAGTTGCACCAGTGCGGTCTGCCCAAGCAGATGGCGTTGGAGCTGTTCAAGCCGTTCGTGATGAAGCGCCTGGTCGATTTGAACCACGCACAGAACATCAAGAGCGCCAAGCGCATGGTGGAGCGTTCGCGTCCGGTGGTGTGGGATGTCCTCGAAGAGGTCATCGCCGAGCACCCGGTGCTGCTCAACCGCGCACCCACCCTGCACCGCTTGGGTATCCAGGCCTTCGAGCCGCAGCTCATCGAGGGCAAGGCCATCCAGATCCACCCGTTGGTGTGCACCGCGTTCAACGCGGACTTCGACGGTGATCAGATGGCCGTGCACTTGCCGCTGTCCGCCGAAGCCCAGGCCGAGGCCCGGATCCTGATGCTGTCGACCAACAACATCTTGTCCCCGGCCAACGGTCGCCCGATCGCCACACCCACCCAGGACATGGTGCTCGGCATCTACTTCCTGACCACCGAGAACGGTGCGAACGCCAAGGTCGAGCAAGCCGATCTGCCCAGCTTCTCCACCGTGTCCGAAGCGGTCATGGCGATGGATGCCGGTTCGGTCGACCTGCAGGACAAGGTCAAGATTCGCATCGAAGGCACCGAGCCGCCGCAGGGTTGGCAGGTCCCCGAGGGCTGGGAGCCGGGTCAGCCGTTCACGCTGGTCACCACGCTCGGTCGGGCGCTGTTCAACGAGGCGCTGCCGGCTGACTTCCCGTACGTCAACGCCCAGGTGGACAAGAAGCTGCTCGGCGCCACCGTCAACCGGCTCGCGGAGCGCTACTCCAAGGTCGAGGTCGCCGAGACCCTGGACCAGCTCAAGGGACTCGGTTTCCACTGGGCATCGCGCTCGGGTGTGACCATCTCCTTCTCCGATGTCGTCGCACCTCCGGCCAAGGCCGAATTGTTGGCTTCCGCCGAGGAGAAGGCCATCAAGGTGCAACAGCAGTTCGAGCGCGGTTTGATCACCGACTCCGAGCGTCGTCAAGAACTCATCGAGATCTGGACCCGTGCCACCGACGAGGTTGCCCGCGCGATGCAGGACAACTTCCCGGAGACCAACCCGGTCCACATGATGGTCGACTCCGGCGCCCGCGGTAACTACATGCAGGTGCGTCAGATCGCCGGCATGCGCGGCTTGGTGGCCAACCCGAAGGGCGAGATCATCCCGCGTCCGATCAAGTCC
Organism: uncultured Rubrivirga sp.; assembly: GCA_964550285.1. Classification (GTDB taxonomy): domain Bacteria; phylum Actinomycetota; class Actinomycetes; order S36-B12; family S36-B12; genus S36-B12. The sequence continues at coordinate 3,177 of CAZJYN010000111.1, read as the reverse complement.
AACTTCCGCGAGGGACTTTCGGTGCTGGAGTACTTCATCTCCACCCACGGTGCCCGCAAGGGATTGGCCGACACCGCATTGCGTACCGCCGACTCCGGCTACCTCACCCGTCGCCTCGTCGACGTCTCCCAGGACGTCATCGTCCGCGAGGTCGACTGCGGAACCGAGCGGGGCAGCGAACTGGTCATCGGCGAGAAGGTCGACGGCGTGCTTCGTCCAGTCGACAACCTGGACACCTCCGCTGCTAGCCGGGTGCTGGCGCGCGATGTCGAGGTCGACGGCACGGTCGTCGGCACCGCCGGCGAGGAACTCGACGTGCCGCGGCTGGAGAAGTTGGTCGCCGACGGCGCGGAGAAGATCCGCGTCCGCACGGTGCTCAACTGCGAGAGCCCGGTAGGCACCTGCGCGATGTGCTACGGCCGTTCCATGGCCACCGGCAAACTCGTCGACGTCGGCGAGGCGGTCGGCATCATCGCCGCCCAGTCCATCGGCGAACCCGGCACCCAGCTAACGATGCGCACCTTCCACACCGGTGGCGTCGCGGGCGAGGACATCACCCACGGTCTGCCGCGTGTGGTCGAGCTGTTCGAGGCCCGCACCCCGAAGGGTGTGGCCCCCATCGCCGAAGTCACCGGTCGCGTTCGCGTCGAGGACACCGAGAAGACTCGCAAGATCATCGTGGTGCCCGACGACGGCGCCGAGGAGATCGCGCACCAGGTCAGCAAGCGCGCGCGCATGCTGGTCGAGGACGGTGCGCATGTCGAGGTCGGAACCCAGTTGGTGGTCGGCGCCGTCGATCCCAAGCAGGTGCTGCGCATCCTTGGTCCGCGTCAGGTGCAATGGCACTTGGTCGACCAGGTGCAGGAGGTGTACCGCTCGCAGGGTGTGTCCATCCACGACAAGCACATCGAGGTCATCGTGCGGCAGATGCTCAAGCGCATCACGATCATCGATTCCGCCGATGCTCCGTTCTTGGCCGGCGAACTCGTCGACCGTGCGCTGTTCGAAGCGCAGAACCGTCGGGTTGTCGCCGAAGGCGGCACCCCGGCATCGGGTCGACCCGAGCTCATGGGTATCACCAAGGCCAGCCTGGCGACCGAGTCGTGGCTGTCGGCGGCCTCCTTCCAGGAGACCACCCGAGTGCTCACCGACGCGGCGATCCACGCCAAGTCCGACCCGCTGCTCGGCCTGAAGGAGAACGTCATCCTGGGCAAGCTCATCCCGGCAGGCACCGGCATGCCGCAGTACCGCAACATCCGGGTCGAGCCGACCGAGGAAGCCAAGGCCGCGATGTACGCGTCCTTCACCGGCTACGACGAGATGGACTACGCCGCCTTCGGTGTCGGTTCCGGTGCGGCAGTGCCGCTGGAGGAGTTCGACTTCCGCGGGTACTAGGAGACCAACCGCACGATCATCCGAAGAAGGGGAGCCCCGGTGGCTCCCCTTCTTCGTTGCTTCGCAACACCACCGTCAACCACAGGTGCAAGTCCGGGATCGCGCGCAGCGGTAGGTCGCCGTCGGCTCCCCGCACTCCGACGGTTGTCATCCCGGCAGCTTGACCCGAAGCAACTCCAACGGGCGTGTCCTCCACCACGATGCACTCACCCGGCTCCACGCCCAGCAGTTCCGCAGCCCGCAGGTATCCATCGGGCGCTGGCTTGCCACGGGCGAGCTGATCGCGGGTCACCAAGACCGGGGGATCGATGCCGGCCGCCGCGAGCCGGACCCGTGCCAGGCGATCATCCGCGCTGGTGTGTACCGCCCAAGGAAGTGCGACTTCGCCTAGGAACGCGAGGAGTTCGGGTACACCGTCGATAGGCGCGATGCCGGTGATGTCGTCGTACTGGATAGCCAGTTGCTCGGCAGCGGCCGCGGCGATGGTGGCGTCGTCTGCGCCCGGCAGCCAGCGCGCAACGGTCACTTCCGCGGGCAGCCCGTGGGCCTGTGCCAGCACCGCTGCGGGATCGAGGTCGCGGGAGCGGGCCCAGGTGGTCCACGCTCGCTCGACGTTGGCGTGCGATTCGATCAAGGTGCCGTCCATGTCGAACAGCACCGCGGCGGGCGAGTTGGTCACGAACCAATTGTGGCGGTCAATCGTGTCGGGCCGTCCCGGCGTACCACCCTCCTGGAAACCGGCGCCGTGGCAGGCTTGGTGCATGACGCAGCCCCCCGAGCAGCATCCCGAGCAACCCGAGCAGTCGCAGCGCCCCGAGCAGGCTCAGCAGCCGAACCAGCCCGAGCAGCCACCGCAAGAGCCGCAGGCGACCCCCACCTGGCCCTCGAGTTCCGAAGGTGAGAGCGCGGGCGCGAGCTACCCTCCGCCGGCCTACCCGCCGCAAGGCCCCGCAGGTGGGGCCCCCGGATACGGGACACCTGCTCCAGCGGCCCCGCCGTACGGGCCGGTGCCGCAAACGTCCAACTCCGCCATCGTCGCGCTGGTGCTGTCGATCGTGTCCTGGGTGGTCTGCCCGGTGATCCCGGCGATCGTGGCACTGGTCTTCGCGAACAAGGCGGACAAGGAGATCGCGGCGAGCAACGGCTGGGTCACCGGCGGGGGACTGGTCACCGCCTCGAAGATCGTGGCATGGATCAATATCGGCCTGTACGCCGGGCTCATCGCGATCGGCCTGATCTTCTTCCTGATCCTCGCCGCCGGCGGCGCCCTCACCTAATCCCCGGCCTCCCCTCCCCGTTCCGGCGTCAGTTGTCGGGGAAAAATCGCGATTTTGACCCCGACAACTGACGCCGCAACGGGGTGAGGGGGACCCGGTTTTGACGCCCTCGAGGGCACCGGGTACTGTTTCTCCCCGTGCCCGGAACCGGGCACATCCTGCTGCGCACGACTTCCCCTCGAAGAGGTGCGCGGGACCTCAGGGTTCGATCCGATTCGACCCGATAGGCCAGGATCCACCGACGACGATTTGGACGTTTCGCGCGCTCGAAAGCCCGCGACACGCCCGACCGCGTGGGCCGGATTCTCAGGAGGCGAGGAATAGAAGTCGAGAAGGTAGGAGAAGCGCCTCGTGCCCACCATCCAGCAGCTAGTCCGTAAGGGCCGGCAGGACAAGGTCGACAAGACCAAGGCACCCGCCCTGAAGGGCAGCCCGCAACGTCGTGGGGTTTGCACGCGCGTCTACACCACCACCCCCAAGAAGCCGAACTCCGCGCTGCGCAAGG
>CAZJYN010000110.1:0-4660 GCA_964550285.1 uncultured Rubrivirga sp. | reverse complement strand
ACGCTGGAGCCACCGGGCATCGTGCTGGCGCAGTCCCCGCAGCCCGGTACTTCGCTGGAGCGCGGCTCGGTGGTGACCATCACGATCTCGCTGGCGCCCGAGCCGACCGAGGAACCGACACCGGTGCCGACCGAGACGCTGCCACCGGATCCGAACCAGCCGACCGATGGTCCGGTCCCGGCACCCACCGATCAACCGCCGGCGCCGGATCCGACCGCGCCACCGGAGCCGGAGCCCGAGCCGACGGCGCCGCCGGAGCCGCAGCCGGCTCCCACCGTCCCCGTCCCCTAACCCCGCAACGCGAACGGGCAGTTTTCCAACGCCGAAAGGGCAGTCCTAAAGCATCGAGTGGGCACTACTGCCCACTCGATGATCGGGACTGCCCTTTCGAGGCGGGAAAACTGCCCGTTCGGCGCGGGGCGGGGGAGCGTCGTGCGGCTAGTCGGTGACGTCGTCGTCGTTCTTGCCGATAACCGGCTGGAGCGTTCGCGCGCGATCCCGGGCAACCGGGTAGCCGCACTCGGCAAGCCAATTCGCGAGCATCTCGTGACCGCCTTCGGTCAGCACCGACTCCGGGTGGAACTGCACGCCCTCCACCTTGGCCTCGCGATGCTTCAGCGCCATGATCACGCCGGATTCGGTGGTGCCGGTGACCTCGAGCTGTGCCGGAGTAGTCGCCGGATCGACCGCAAGTGAGTGATAGCGCGTGGCGGTGAACGGCTTGGGTAGGCCGGCGAGCACGCCCGCATCGTCGTGCTGCACCTGGGATGTCTTGCCGTGCAGCAACTCCGGCGCCTGGGTGACCGTCGCACCGAACGCCTCGGCGATCGCCTGGTGGCCCAGGCACACTCCGAAGATCGGAACCTCGCCGGTGCACTCGCGCACGATCTGCACGCAGGCCCCAGCATCCTGGGGGGTTCCCGGGCCGGGGGAGAGCAGGACGCCGTCGTAGTCGCGGCACTGGGCGGGGGTGACGTCGTCGTTGCGCACCACGGTCACATCGGCGCCGAGTTGCTCGAGGTACTGCACGAGGTTGAACACGAAGGAGTCGTAGTTGTCCACCACGAGAATCCGAGGCGCAGGGCTGTCCACGGGTCCATTCTCCGACACCGGATTCGGTGATGTGTGGCAGGCTAGAGGGGTGCCAGAGTCCAAGGGTCGCAAGAAGGAGCCGTTCACCCCGCCGCCGAACAAGGGGGAGCGCAAGGTAGCGAAGATCGGCTCGCCCACGTGGCTGGCCCCGGCCATGGTGGCGTGCTTCGTGATCGGCCTGATCTACATCGTGATCTTCTACGTGGCCGGCTCCCAGATCCCGGTGATGAACTCCATCGGTGGGCAGGCGAACGGGCTCGTCAACGTCGGCATCGGCTTCGGTTTCATCATCGTCGGTTTCGTGCTGTCCACGAAGTGGAAGTAGCCCCCTCTTAACCCCCGCCACGCGTTTCCCCCGGATTCCGGGGGATTCGCTTCGCTTTCCCCGGAATCGCCCCGAATTCGCGCACATCCCCCGGAATCCGGGGGAAACGCGTGGGGTGGGGGCGGTTGTCCACACTGCTTGGGTGTCCCCCGGTCCGGTGACATCGTGAAATCGTGAGGGAATCCGTCTTACACCGCTGTAGTTCATCCCCAGATGTGGACAGGGTGTGGATAACTAGGTCAGTTTGTGACGGCTGTGACTACAGCAACTCCACAACCGTCGCATTGGACATCCCGCCGCCCTCGCACATCGTCTGCAACCCGTAGCGGGTGCCCTCCCGGCGCATCCGGTGGACCAACGTGGTCATCAGCCGCGCACCCGAGGCCCCAAGCGGGTGACCGAGCGCGATCGCACCGCCCTGCGGGTTGGTCAGCACCGGATCGGCGCCGGTGTCGGCGTACCAGGCGCCGAGCACCGAGGCGAACGCTTCGTTCACCTCGAAGGTGCCGATGTCCCCGAGGTCCATGCCCGCCTTATCGAGCACCTTGGCTGTGGCAGGGATCGGGCCGGTCAGCATGATCACCGGATCCACTCCGGCCATCGCGAAGGAATGCAGCCGTGCCACCGGCCGCAGCCCGAGTTCCTGCGCACGCGCTGAGCTCGTGATCAACAGCGCCGCCGCACCATCGGAGATCTGCGAGGCATTACCGGCCGTCACCACACCGTCCTCGGTGAACGCCGGCTTCAGCGACGCAAGTGACTCCCCCGTGGTGTCGGGGCGGATCCCCTGGTCGGCGGTCACCTCCCCGGAATCGGTACCAACGACGACGATCTCCGCATCGAACAGCCCGTCCTTACTCGCCCGTGCCGCACGCTGATGGGATTCGGCTGCCAGTTCATCGAGGTAACTGCGCGAAAGCTTCCAGCGCTCGGCGATCATCTCCGCGCTGATGCCTTGGTTCACCAGGTTCGGATAGCGCGCGAGCATCCGCGGCCCGAATGGCCCATCGCCACCGGCCATGTTGGAGAACATCGGTACCCGCGACATCGACTCCACACCACCGATGATCACCGCATCCATCTGCCCGGACATCACCGCGGCGGCACCGAAATGCGCGGCCTGCTGGCTGGACCCGCATTGCCGGTCGATGCTCACGCCAGTGACGGTCTCCGGCAGTCCGGCAGCCAGCGCGGCGTTGCGCGCGACGTTCGCGCTTTGCTCGCCTACTTGACCAACGCACCCCCAGATGACGTCGTCGATCGCTTGCGGATCGATGCCGGAGCGCTGGACCAGCGCATCAATCACGGTGGCCGATAGATCCACCGGGTGAATGCCAGACAGCGCACCCTTCCCGGGTTTCCCGATACCAACGGGCGTGCGGACTGCTTCGACGATCACGGCGTCATTCATGCGACATCCCTCCCGCGAGCACCGTACGCGCACCTACGTGGTGATGACACCCAACGGAGCAACCAATTGCTGGATTTGCGACGTTCTCAGCATCGTCATCGCGACAAGGATGAGCAGGACTCCACCCACGCCGGCCACTTGAATGGGTATTCGGCCCTTCTTCGGTGCGTGCACGAGGATCGCAGCCACCGCGGCACCGACCACGAGCCCACCGAAATGCGCGCGCCAGTCGATACCAGGGGCCAGGAACCCGATGACCACATTGATGCCGAGCAGCACCAGCACTTGGGTGACGTCGTAGCGCAAACGACGTCCGGCCACCACCAGTGCGCCCATCAAGCCGAAGATCGCGCCACTTGCACCCACGGACACGGTGCGGATGTCGGAGAAGAAGTACGACGCCACCGCGCCACCGAAGGCTGCAGCCAGATAGAGAACGACGAATCGGGAGTGTCCCAGAATGCGTTCGAGTGTGGGTCCGAGTGCGAAGAGCACGTACATGTTGAACGCGATGTGCAAGAAGGAACCGTGCAGGAACGCACTGGTGATGAGCCGGTACCACTCGCCGCCGATGGCGATACCGACCGGCCACATACCGAACTCCTCGGCAACGGCATTAATGCCGGCCGAGTACTGCAGGACGAATACAACGACGTTGATCACGATCAACGTGTAGGTCACGTACGGCTTGAGGATCGCCACAGCGCCCGCGACCGTGGTCGGTTGCGGCGGACGTTCGGCTTGCATGCAGTCCGGGCAGCGGTAGCCGACCGGCGCTTCGATCATGCACTGCGGGCAGATCGCCTTATCGCAGCGCGAACAGCGGATCCAGGTTTCGACGTCTTGATGCCGATAGCACCGAGGTGCCCGCGGCGCGGGCTTGTCTGTGAAGGGCTGGTCAGTCACGCGTGATGGTGATCGACTCGATCACCACATCCTGCTTCGGGCGATCTTGTCCGCCGGTCTCGACGGCGGCGATCGCATCGACTACGTCGCGCGAAGGCTGGTCTGCTACCTCGCCGAAGATCGTGTGCTTGAAGTTCAGCCACGTGGTGGGTGCGACGGTGATGAAGAACTGCGAGCCGTTGGTGTTCGGTCCGGCGTTGGCCATCGCGAGCAGGTAGGGCTTGTCGAAGGTGAGCTCGGGGTGGGGTTCGTCGTCGAAGCGGTAGCCGGGGCCTCCGGTGCCGGTGCCGAGGGGGTCACCGCCTTGAACCATGAAGCCCGGGATCACCCGGTGGAAGATCGTGCCGCTGTACAGCGGCGCGGTGGACTTGGCGTTCACCTTCGGATCCGTCCACTCCTGTGTTCCCTCGGCCAGCCCGGTGAAGTTGCGGACGGTCTTGGGGGCCTGGTCCGGGAAGAGGTTGACGTTGATGTCGCCGAAATTGGTCTGGATCGTTGCGGTGGTAGCCATGGGTTGATCCTTTCAGATCGCAGTTGCGTGAATGACCACGGGTGAGTCACGAATCCAGTAGGGCGAGGCCTTCGGCTTCGCACGCGGCCGCCAGGGACCGATCGCGTGTGAGCATCACATCGGCCTGGACTCGCAAGGCGGTCGCCAAGTGCAGGGCATCCAAGCTTCCGAGGTTTGCTGAATCGAAGTTTCCGGCGCTACGAAAGTCGCTTTTCTCGTGCTCGACTATCGCCAGGGCGTCCATCGTGGAATCGACTGCCGCCATGGAGATTCCCAGGCGCTTGGCAGTTCGACGCATCTCGGTTTCCAGGAGTCGTCCGGAAACGATGAGGTGGGTCTCGTCGGTAAGGCTGTCGAGTTGTTCGCGTACTTCGGCCGAGCCTGATTCGTGCTTGATGACCGAAACAGCAACGGA
>CAZJYN010000109.1:0-4676 GCA_964550285.1 uncultured Rubrivirga sp. | reverse complement strand
CCTCCGACGATCCGGAGTTCCGCGCCCGCGCCATCTCCATCAAGGAAGAGCGCTCCCACCTGGTCAAGGAGCACCTGTGGGTGCTGTGGACCGACTACTTCAAGCCCCCGCACTTCGAGAAGTACCCGCAGCTCAACGAACTGTTCAACCAGGCCACCAAACTGGCTGGCGCAGGCGGCACGAAGGGTTCACTCGATCCGGCCGTAGCCGATGAGCTACTGGGCAAGATCGATGAGATCTCCGGGATCTTCTGGGAGACCAAGAAGGCCTGAGTACCCGTACCGACAACACGGAAGGGGCCCGCTGCCGATGGCAGCGGGCCCCTTTGTGTACCGATTCGAGGATCGAACGGTTGTTACCCGTCGCTACCCGTCGTTACCTCACAACCCTGATGTCTCGGGTCACTCGCATGGCGGTGAAGCCGGGGAACGCCGGTGCGGACTCCACGAGGGTGAACGAACCGCGCTTGGCACCCTTCTCCAGCACCGCGCGCACCTGAACGAGGTCGCCTCGGTAGCGGAAGCGGACCGACTTGATCGATGCCGACCGGTTGACCGCACTCAGGCGCGCCTCGTGCCCGGCGTTGGTGTCGAGGTTGGCGGTGTCGTTGAAGGTCTTCCACTTACCGCTCTTCACCTTGGGGCCCCCGCCTTGCCACGCGGGACCGACGAGTGCCTGCTGCTGGACGGGTGCCGGCGTCGGCGCGTTAGCCGTGTTCTGCGTAACGCTCGCAGCCTCGCCCCAGCCCTGGGCATTGGTGGCATTGACGCTGAACGTGTAGGTCGCGCCAGCGGACAGGGTTCCGATGTTGGCGTTCGTCGTGTTGCCTGCGACGGAGACCTGACCACTGGTCGGGCCGGTCCAATTGACGATGTATCCCGCGATCGGCGATGCACCGTTGTTACTCGGCGCATCCCAGTTCAGCGACACCGCGTTCGTCGAGACGCCGGTGACCTTAAGGTTTCGAACCTTCGATGGCGTGGTCGGCTTCGGCGCCGGTGCCGCGGCGATCTGCACCTTCTTCGAGGCCTGCCCCACTACCGGGTTCCCTCCCAGCAGTTGCTCGGTGGCCTGGGTGGTGATCGTTTGCGACCCCGCTTTCGCCGGCGTCCAGTTCATGGTGCCGGTCCAGGTCGCCACCGGAGTGACGGATCCGTCGCTGACCGGGGTGCACGTTCCAGCGATGGTGCCCAGGTTGGTCCCGTCGCTGACCGTGAAGCCGAAGCTCACAGCGCCTTCACCGTCACAGGTAGGGCCGGCGTCGTTCGCGACGTAGGTTGCTGTCAGTACCTGGTTCACGCTCACCTGGCCGTTGCCGGCTTTCAGGGTGGCCTTGCCGTCATCGGCCAATGCCGAGCCGGCTACGACCATCTGCGACGCGATGAGTCCTAGACCCAGTAGGGCGGCCGAAGCGGCCGTCGTCTTCCTTCTCAACGTTACGTCCTTCCACTGCGGATCGGGTGGGTGAAATGAGGCGCCCTCATCCTAGACAGACGGACTAACGTTTACGTGCTCATTCGGATCCGCGTTTGGTCATCAGTAGCCTCCGGACATGATTCGCGAGGCGACACCTTCGGACATACGTCCTATTCACGACATGATCGTCGAGCTCGCCGTCTACGAGCATGAACCCGATGCGGTCACGGCAACCCCCGCCGATCTGGAAAGAGCGCTGTTCGGTGAGAACCCAGCACTCTTCGCCCATGTGGCCGAGGACGAAGGTGGCGACGTCGTCGGCTTCGCGCTGTGGTTCCTGAACTACTCGACCTGGCTCGGCAAGCACGGGATCTATCTAGAAGATCTTTACGTCAAGCCTGACCACCGAGGATCGGGGCTCGGCATCGCCCTACTGTCCAACCTCGCCCAGATCTGCAAAGAGCGCGGATACGGACGCCTGGAATGGTGGGTTCTCGATTGGAATCCCGCACGCGGCTTCTATGAATCGCTCAGCGCTGAACCCTTGACCGAGTGGATCCCCTACCGAGTCACCGGCGACGCACTTACCGAACTGGCCGCGCGATAGGGCCCTAGACGGTTTGCTTCAAAACGGCGGCGCGGGCTCATGTCTTCGAGCCGGTTCGGGTGGATGTGTAGATGCCGGTGTGGATGCCGGTGTGGACGTCAGCTCGGCAGCCAACACCTGGGCGAACTGCTGTTGCAACGTCAATTCAACGATCGACTGCGGTCGATGTCGGTAGCCGCGACCTTGCGGAGATGTCCATCGGCAGGTCCCATCGACCCTCGAATCGTCTAGCTGCCACCCACCGTGGGTCTTGAGCTGATGGTGGCGGGTGCACAGGGCTCCGAGATTCGCCGGGTCGGTCCCTCCGCCGTCGTCCCACGCCTCGGCGTGGTCGATCTGACTCGCCCGCGCCGAACGACTACACCCGGGGAAGCGGCAAGTGCGATCTCGACCCACGATGAATTCACGAAGGCGCTCGGGAACCCGGTACGTGGATCGACCGCATCCACTCAATACTCCGGTCACTGGGTCGACCTCGAGTTTGCGCAAGGTGACCGACACCGACGGATCGGCGATGAGATCGCGAAGTTCCTCCGGGTCGACCTCGGCGTCGTCGATGGTGGCGCTGTCGAGTCCATTGATCATCGAGGCGACGAGGTGGGCAAGGGATTCGTCAGAGCTCGGTGCCGCCCCTGCGTGCCCTGCTTGCCCTGCTTGCCCTGCTTGCCCTGCTTGCCCTGCCTGCCCCGGGTGCCCTTCGTGCCGCGGGGTCTTTCCCAACGCGGGAAGCACAACATCGAGGCGCACCTGGGGCGAAACCCCACCGAGTACGAGGCGGGTCAGGGCCTGCGCACGGCGCTCGCCTACCGACAAGGATTCGTCGTCGATAACAGCTGCTTCCTTGCCGACGGACTCCATGACCGCCCGCGCAGCGGGAGTAGACATCCGTGCGAGAAGGACCGAGATGCCATCGGACTCCTCGATGATCCGAACATCGCGAGTGCAGCGCTCGTGCTCACGGCGCTGCTTCGCCCCAGCCGCATCGAGGCGAGCGACCGCCCGCTTCGCAGCGGCACGCGTTTGCGCGATGGTGCCGCGACGTGCGACACGAAGAACCTGTTCTTCGAAGGCCTCGCACATCTGCGCGTATGCGGCCTGCGAGTCCGGCCCGGTCGCGTCCCGAGCGGACAAACGAACAGACCATTCGGCAAGGACCGACGCGTGCCGTCCGGAAATAGCGCCGCTACGCAGCGCCGCAAGGGTGCTCGGCAGATGAGCATGGAGTTGACGGGCATCCCCGATTAGCGAGCCCGCATGGTTGGGCGACCAACGCAACGCCGCCGCGATCTCTTCGCGCACAGCGTCTTCGATGACGACGGTCCGAGGCCGGTGACGCTGCCGCCCGTCAGCGGATTCGACAGTGAACTCTTCGATACGCGGCTCTGGATCCGCGGCCTCCACCAGCAGATCGGCGCGTAAGGATTCCAGGTGGGCCACGCAGCGCTCCAGACGCTGCAGATCGTCGACGGCATCGGCACCTTGCCGACCGTACGACGGCCGTTCGATTGCCCGCAGGAGCGATTCCACCTCCTGCCGGAGGTCGAAATCGGCGCCACCATCTCCCATACCCAGAACCTATGCGGGGGGTCTGACACCCATCCGCGATAAGCAAAAGTGCGAAATAGCCGCCTGTCGGCGGGCATCCAGCGCGCCACCGGTGCCACACTCACTCCATGAGTCAACAGGTGAGCGAGAACGTCCTGACCGAGAAGTCCGAAACCGGCATCACCTTCGCCGGCTTACGGAAGCTGAACATCGTGGCGGGCTTCGCCCACCTCACCCAGATGTTCTTGATCTTGTTCCTGGCGAGCGATTTCACCTTGCCGATAACCGCCGCCTACGTCTTCGGGCCCCCCGGTACGCCGGCGAACGATCCCGTCACCTTGCTCAACTCACCGATCGCTTTGGGCGTCGCGCTGTTCTTCGCCCTTTCGGCCTTCTTCCACTTCGTCGTTGCGAGCCCGTGGTTCTACCCCCGCTACGTCCGCGGCCTGCAGGCCGGACACAACTACTTCCGCTGGGTCGAGTACTCGCTGTCGTCGTCGATCATGATCGTGTTGATCGCTCAGATCGTGGGGATCTCCGACGTCGCTGCACTGATGGCAATCTTCGGCGTCAACGCCTCGATGATCCTGTTCGGCTGGCTGCAGGAGAAGTACGAGCAGCCCGGCGGCGGCATGCTGCCGTTCATCTTCGGCTGCATGGCCGGCATCGTGCCGTGGCTCATCATCGTGGTGTGGACACTCGCACCCGGGTCAGCGCAGAAGCCCGAGATCCCCGGCTTCGTGATCGGCATCCTGATCTCGCTGTTCATCTTCTTCAACTCGTTCGCGCTCGTGCAGTGGCTGCAATACAAGAAGATCGGCAAGTGGCGCGACTACCTGCGTGGCGAGCGCAGTTACATCATCTTGAGCCTGGTCGCCAAGACCGCGCTGGCGTGGCAGATCTTCTCGGGCACCCTCGTACCCGCGTAGAGCGATTGAACTTCTGCTAGCAGTATCTTTCGGCGACGATGTCCCGCTCGGCGCGACGGGTGACGCGCGCGGGCCATTCGTAACGCGCTTCCTGGTACTGGAGCGCGTCGAAGATCTGGACGCCGGTGGCGTTGGCAGTGCGGTCGGAGCACATCGCGGCCAGGATCTGCTTGCGGGTC
>CAZJYN010000108.1:0-4690 GCA_964550285.1 uncultured Rubrivirga sp. | reverse complement strand
CGATGTTGCGCAAGTACTTCCAGCCCAGGGTGCTGTGGGCGCCACGGGACTCCGGCTGGTGGGTGGCCAGCACCTTCATCGTCGGTTCGGTGCTCTTCGGTCTCGGTGCTGCCTTCCCGCTGATCCCGAACTTTCCGCAAGAGATCATCAACGTCGTCTACTTGGCTGGATCGAGCCTGTACCTCATCGGAGCGGTGATCCAAGCCATCCAGGGGCGCAAGATGTCGATCAACGATCAAGGGGACCCGGAGGCGACCCGCCGGTTCGCGGATCGCAACTCCCGGGCGGCCATCATCCAGGCATTCGGCGCCGTGCTCTTCCAGACCTCGATGACCGGCACATTGATCAGGTCACTATCGACGATGCAGCAGGAATCAGTCGTGTGGGCGCCGGACTTGGTCGGTGCGATGAGCTTCGTTGTCGCGAGCACGATGTTCTACAACCTGCGCTACCCGATCCAGCAACGTCAGGACGATCGAGTCAGCGCTCGATTCCTCGCATTGCTGAACATCATCGGTTCGGGCTTCTTCGTGCTTTCCGCGGTCGGTGCGTACATCGTCCCGCTCACCGACCAGAGTCTGTATCCGCAGGTCGCCAACATCGGCACGTTCGTCGGAGCGATCTTCTTCTTCATCTCCTCGATTCCCGGTCTGCCGCCTAAGAAGAAGGACTGACTCCGACCAGCGCCGCTAGCGCGATCAGCAGGACGCAGCCCGTCACGATCACCGGGAAAGCCGCAGTGATCGGTGCCGAGGTTCGCCGCAGCGGACGCGAGCGCCAGAAGGTGAGCGCGGCGACGGTGCCGACCGGCACCGCGAGCACCGCGATACTCCACAGCGAACCTGCGAAGAACAGTCGCTCGACGAACAGCGAAACCACGAAGGTGACCAGCAAGGTGCGCGCCCAGGCGAACCGGGTGCGACCTGCCGGATCGTCGTAGGGAATCTCGGACATAGCCGGCGACCGCTAGCCGAGACCGAGGAGGAGCGCGATGGTCAAAGCGAAGAGCGCCACGATCACGCCCAGGATGACGACGGTGGTCGAGGAGTTCATCGGCTGCGCGCTACGCATCGCGCGGTCGGCGCGACGCCACTGGACGGTTCCCAAGACAGCGACGATCCCGCCGAGGACGATCGCGAAGATACCGAGCACGGTGACGAGGTCGCGGGCACCAGCGACGACGACGAATTGATCGAGGGCTACGCCTCCGGCGATCAGTGCCAGCGCCGTGCGCATCCATGCCAGGAAGGTGCGCTCGTTGGCGAGCAGGAACCGATAGTCGACCTCGGATCCGCGGCGATCATCCACGCCGTGAATCTACTCAACGAGTAGCGGTCAAACGCCCTTCGGGCGCAGATAACGCTGGGCCAGTCCGCCGATGAAATCGAAGGCGAGGGCGACCAGGGCCACCAGGACCGCGCCTACGAAGATCGCGGTCGGGCGATTCAGCTTCAAGCCAGCGTTGATCGTCTCGCCGAGACCGCCACCACCGATCAAGAAGGCCAGTGCGGCCATGCCGACGTTGATAACCGTCGCGGTGCGGATACCGGCCAGGATGACCGGAACCGAAAGCGGCATCTCGATCTTTGCCAGGCGCTGGACACCGGTCATGCCCATGCCCTTGCCGGCTTCGATAACGGCCTTATCGACCTGCTCGAGGCCCACGATGGTGTTGCGCAGCACGGGCAGCAGAGCGAAGGTCGCGAGCGCGATGATCACCGTGACGGCGCCTTGCCCGAGCCACACGAAGAACAGCACGATCAGGCCGTAGGCAGGCAGCGCTTGGCCAAGGCCAAGGATGCTGACCAGGGTGTCCTTGATCTTCGGAACGTTCTCGCGAGTGACCAGGATGCCAATCGGCACGGCGATCACGACCACGAGCACGGTGGACCAGAAGGCCACGAACAACTGCTCTTGGAACTGGCGCCACAACTTGGCCGGTTCCAGGATGTTGGTGGTGGTTTGATCGAAGTCCGAGTAGTTCCACACGACGATCAGCAACGTCGCCAACATCAAGAACAGTGCGGGCGTGACAACCAGGTCGAGCGAATCAGCCCGCCAGCGACGGCTGGTCGGTTTCTTCTCCGCGTCCTCCGCGGTGAGCGCTACGGCGGTACTCACGAGCTAGCACTCTCCTGGCCAGTTTGGATCAGCAAGCCGGCGAGGCTCTCGACAGTGCAACCGCCGAGGTAATGGCCACGGGCGTCTACCACGACGGCCATGCCGGCCGCGGAGGTGAGCATCGCCGAGAGGGCGTCTTGCAACGTGTCCTCCGGTTGGAGCTGCACGGTGATCGGGCGACCCGCTCGATCCAGCGACGACGATCGGTTCAGCGCCTTCTCGTCGATCCATCGGGTGGGGTGATCGTTGCGGTCCAACAGCACGGCGACGTTCGTGTTGGCGTCGCTCATCTCGCGCAGTGCCTGGTCACGCTGGAAGGGCTCCTTGAAGGTGACCAGCGGGGAGAGTTCGATGTCCTTGACGCGGCGCAGCGTGAGGGTCTTCAAGATCGCACCGGAGCCGAGGAAGTTCTCCACGAACTCATCTGCCGGGTCGGTGAGGATGTGCTCGGGTGTGTCGAGTTGGGCGATCTCGCTTTGCTCGCGAAGGATCGCGATGCGATCGCCCATCTTGACGGCCTCATCGATGTCGTGGGTGACGAAGACGATGGTCTTCTTCAACTCGCCCTGCAGGCGCAGGAACTCGTTTTGCAGGCGATCTCGGGTAATCGGGTCGATAGCGCCGAACGGCTCGTCCATCAGCAGGACGTCGGGATCGGCACCGAGGGCGCGGGCCACACCGACGCGCTGGGCTTGGCCACCGGAAAGCTCCGACGGATAGCGGTCGCGGTAGATGCTCGGGTCCATCGAGACGACCTCGAGCAGCTCATTGACTCGATCGTTGATCTTGTCCTTGGGCCACTTCAGCAATTTGGGAACGGTGGCGATGTTCTCCGCGATCGTGCGATGCGGGAAGAGACCGATCTGCTGGATGACGTATCCCATCCGACGACGAAGTTCGTTCGGGTCGCCCTTGGTGACGTCTTCGCCTTCGTAGATGATGCGCCCGCTGGTCGGCTCGATCATGCGGTTGATCAAGCGCAGCGTGGTGGACTTACCGCAGCCTGAGGGGCCCACGAGTACCAGGATCTCGCCGGGATTCACGGCGAGGTTGAGCTCCTTCACCGCGGGCTCTTCCACGCCGGGGTACGCCTTGGTGACGTCCTCGAGTTTGATCAGAGGTTCGGCATTCACAGGTGTGTCTCCCGTCAGGCTTTCTTGGTTCGTGGGGTGGTCAAACGTCCAACGCCGCGCAGCAGCGAGTCGATCACGAAGGCCAAGGCGAGCGACAAGAGGACGCCCGTCCAGATGGCTTCGAGGGAGTTCGGGAGCGGCAGGCGGGCCAGACCGCTCTTGATGAAGTCTCCGAGGCCACCGCCGGCAACCAGGGTGGCGATCGCGGAGATGCCGACCGTAAGCAGCGCCGAGACGCGGATGCCGGCAAGCATCACCGGCCACGCGAGTGGCAACTGAACCTTGATAAGAACTTGCCACTTCGTCAGACCCATGCCCTTCGCCGACTCCAGCACGCTGGGATCGACCGAGTCGAGTCCTGTTGAAGTGTTCCGCAGGATCGGCATGATCGCGTAGAGATACAACGCGATGAACGATGGGGTGAAGCCGAGACCGACCAGCGGGATGAAGATCGTGAAGAGCGCAAGTGAGGGAATCGTGAGGAAGACCGAGGAGATCGCGAGCGCGAGTTCCTTGGCGAACGGCTTGCGCATCGTGAGGACGGCGAGGACAACTGCGGTGACGCCGGCCGCCAGCGTGACGAAAACGACGTAAACGACGGTCTGCGTTAGACCTTCAAGAACCAAATCTGTCCGGCTCGAGATGTAGTCGAACCAACTGGCGAAGCCATCCACGCGGTCTCCTGGATTGTTGAAGCAGGGCTGCTAGGCAAGAGGGCGGGGACCGAAGTCCCCGCCCTCTCCGTCGCTAGCCAGCGATGATGCCCTGCTCGACGAGGTAGTCGTTGGCAACTGCCGCGGGCTCCTCGCCTTCCGCCGACACGCGAGCGTTCAGCTCGGCCATCTTGGCGTTGTCCAGCGGCGCGAGGATCGCATCGGTGATGCCCTCGAATGCCTCCGGAGCCTCCTGGAACGTGTCGTTGCGAATGGTCGCGGACACGTTGTACAGGATGTTTACGCCCGGATCCTCGACGAGGGTCAGACCCAGCGCCGGGATGCGGCCGTCAGTGGTGAAGACCTCACCGAAGGTGCAGTTGTTGGCTGCGGTCTCGGTGTAGATCACGCCGGTATCCAGGATGTTCTGCTGCGCGTCGGGCAGCTCGATCCCGGTAGCGGTCTCGGTCAGGATCAGACCGTCGGGACGATCCGGGAACTCCGACTCCATGCAGACGACGGCGTCCGGATTAGCTTGGACGTACTCCATCATCGACTGAAGGTCGAACGGACCACCATTGGCCTCGGTGACCTCCGGGCTGGAGGCGAAACCGTAGGTGTTGTTGAACGGCGACTGGCCGATCCACTGGATGTCGTTCTGCTCGAGGTCGAGATCACGCACACCTTGTGTCAACTCGTCCGGATCGAAGCTGGGATCTTCTTGTCCGAGGTGGACGGTCCAGCCGGTGCCGTTGTACTCCATGTAGACATCGATGTCGCCGG
>CAZJYN010000107.1:0-4725 GCA_964550285.1 uncultured Rubrivirga sp. | reverse complement strand
CCAACTACCGGGCAGTGGTCAACATGAGCCTCGGAGGCTTCCGGTCCACCGCCATGAACGCCGCCGTCGCCGCCCTTACCGCTCAACAGATTCCCGTCGCCGTGGCTGCCGGAAACGACAACGCGGATGCTGCGAACTACAGCCCCGCCAGCGAACCGACTGCGATCACCGTCGGGTCGAGTACCAGCGGCGACGTGCGTTCTTATTTCTCCAACTACGGATCCGTGGTGGACGTCTTCGCGCCGGGTTCTAGCATCACCGCCGCGTGGTACACCAGCGACTCCGCGACCTACACCATCAGTGGCACATCGATGGCGTCCCCGCACGTCGCTGGCGCCGCGGCTCTCTATCTGGGCTTGCATTCAACGGGATCGGGCTCGCCAACTGCGGCTCAAGTCGAGGCTGCCATTGTCGACAAGGCCGTGAATGACGTCCTCAATCTCAACGGCGCTACCTCGACAGTGAACAAGTTGCTGAACGTCAGTACCTATGCGACCTCGCTGGGCTCGTATTCGATGGGTCGGTCGGGGGACCTCACAGTCCCGGAGCAAGAGATCGTCACCTCGACGCAGACTCGAATCCCGCGCGAACTCATCGAGACGCGCTGCACGTCGCGTGACTCCGGAGGCAGTCCTTCCCCGCCCCCCAGCAACCCGCCACCCCCGAGCGGCGGAGGAGGCGGAGGAGGTGGAGGCGGCTCCTCCGGCGGCGGCAGCGGCAGCAAGCCCAGTGCCGGTGGAGGAGGCGGTGGCCTCAACGCCGTGACCACCATCGTGCCCACGAACTCCGGCGCGCCCGGTAGCACAATCGCCCTTGCCGGTTGGGGCTTGGAGACCACGCGTGATGTGCAATTCAACGATGTCAGCGCGCAGTTCACCGTGGTCGGTGGCGGACAGGTCGACGTCGTGGTGCCCAACGTCCCGCCGGGTGTCTATGTCATCCACGCAGTGCTCGCTCCATCCGTTGGACGAGCGTCGTACTGGGAGGGCTTCTCCGTATTGGCGGGTGGCAGTACGTCCGCACCACCCGCGTCCGGTGGTCCTCCCGTCGTCGGAAAGGACCCAGCACTCATCGCCGGGACCGTCCCAGCAGCGGAATTCTTCGCCTTCAAGGGCAAGAAGACGAAGATGACGCGAGCGACTCGATCGAAGTTGGCGGGCATTGCCGAGGACTACGTAAGTGCCGACGACGAGGCGATCATCGTCACGTACACGAACAAGAAGGAAACGAAGAAGTCCGTTCGGCGGGCCAAGAAACGTGCGGCGAATATGCGCCGGTACTTGATTCGGTCCGGGTTCGAGGGAACGGTGACCGTACGCACTGAGCCGGGTGAGACGAAGATCCAGCGTCGGGGAGCGATGGTCTACGTGGAGCCCGATGGAGCCGTCGAGGAAGCCGAGTCTGAAGGGGTTTCCTCGGTCATCGTGCGGTTGAAGAAGGGCCGATCACCGTCGATCGGCGACGAAGTACGCGGCGCGGACAACGTAGCCGGCAGCGTGGCCGACGGTCTGCGGGTGGGGCGATACCTGGGCCTTCGCATGTACCGCATCGACTTCGCCGAGCCGGTGAGCGAATCGGTGGCCGAGGGAGTAGCTGAGGCTTTGATGGAGGATCCGGGTATCGCGTTTGCGGAGCCGGACTCCATCGTCTCGACCCAAGTCTCCGTCGGTTCCTGAATCGAAGCGGGCAACCCACTACCGTCCCGTTGTGCGTTACCGCGAGACGACCGATCCTTCCTCAGCGGCACGAGCGCTCGCCGATGGTCATCTGGCCGTACTGCCCACTGAGACCGTGTACGGACTCGGCGCCCGGGCTGATGATGCCCACGCCGTGGCACGCGTGTTCGCGACAAAGGGCCGGCCGGTCGACCACCCACTCATTGCGCACGTGTACGACGCCGATGCCGCGCGCGCGTGGGCTGCGAGCATCCCGCAGTACGCCGAGCGATTGATGGAGCAGTTCTGGCCCGGCCCGATGACCCTCGTCCTCCCCCGCACCACGCGGGCTGCGGACTTCATCACCGGTGGGCAAGAAACCGTGGCGGTCCGTGTTCCCGGGTCCCCTGTTGCCCGCGAAGTGCTCCGGACCCTCGCCGAAATCACCGGAGATCCAGCCGTCGGCATCGCAGCGCCAAGTGCCAACAGGTTCGGACGAGTTAGTCCGACCACCGCGCAGCACGCGGCGGAGGAAATCGGTGACCTCCTAGAAGGCGATGACGTCATCCTCGACGCCGGCCCGTGCGTGGTGGGCGTGGAATCCACGATCATCGACTGCAGTCAGCGATCTCCGGTGCTGCTTCGGCCAGGCAAGATCACCGCCGAGCAAATCGAACAGGTTGGCGGGGTCCATCTGTCCTCGAACTCCACCACCCGGGCACCCGGAACCCTCGCTGCCCACTACGCACCGCACGCTCGCGTGCGAGTCACCGACGCTGCCTCCCTCGCCGAACAGGCCCCCGATCCCGCGGTAGGGCTGATCGCCTTGGCCTCGGTGCCCACCCCTGCGGGCATGGTGCGCCTGTGCGCTCCGCATACCGATGAGGAGTACGCCGCCTGCCTATACCGGGCGATGCGCGAGGCGGATTCTCTGAAGTTGGCATCGGTGCTAGCCGTACCTCCGAATGGCGCGGGGATAGCAGAAGCGATCCGTGATCGGCTGCAGCGAGCAGCACACGCCTGAGATCAGCGTGGTGGCAGCCGCGTGGCTGCGTCTAGGCGGATGCTCTCGCCGTTGAGGTACTCGTTCTCTGCTATCGACTGCACCAGGTGCGCGAACTCATCCGCCGTGCCAAGTCGCTTGGGGAACACGGTGACGCCGACGAGGTGATCCTTCAGTTCGGCGCCGCCGACCGGATCGTAGATCGGGGTATCCATCAAGCCGGGCGCGATCGTCACGGCGCGGATGCCGACGGGAGCGAGGTCGCGCGCCAACGGCAATGTCATTCCCACAATGCCACCCTTACTGGCGCTGTAAGCCGACTGGCCGACCTGACCGTCGTACGCGGCTAACGAAGCGGTCATGACGATCACACCGCGCTCCCCGGATTCACCGGGCTGGTTGGCGGACATGAGGCTGGCGGCCTGACGAGCGAAGTCGTAGGTGCCGATCAAGTTGATCTCGATCACCCGCCGGTAGGCCTCGAGATCCGCGGGTGAATTGTCCTTCGCCAAAGTGCGTTCAGCCCAGCCGATGCCGGCGCAGGCCACAGCCACGTCGATTCGTCCGAACCTTTCCTTCACTGCCGCGATCGCTTCGGTGACGTCATCACCGTTACGGACGTCGCAGTGGATGGGCAGCACATTAGGGCCGAGTTCGCCCGCTAGATCGCTCGCGCGCTGGTCGTTGACATCCATCAGGGCAACGCCGGTTGCGCCCTCGGCAACAGCGCGACGCGCTACTCCCTCGCCGAGACCCGACGCACCTCCGGTGATGGCTACTACTGATCCGTGGAATCGCATCCGCCCATCTTGGCGCAGATTCGCCTACCCGTAGCCGAGTTCGTGGAGTCTGTCCTCTTCGATGCCGAAGTGGTGAGCGATCTCGTGCACCACCGTTATCCGCACCTGCTCCACGATCTGCTCGCGGGTGCGGCATCGGCGCTGGATGGGGAGACGGAAGATCGTTATGCGATCGGGGAGGTGCCCTGAGTAGTAGTGGCCACGGCTGGTGAGCGGCACACCCTCGTAGAGCCCGAGCAACCGCGGCTGTCCTGGCTTTTGGTCCTCGACGAACACCACCACGTTGTCCATTAACCGGGCCAACTCAGGCGGAAGGGAGTCCAACGCTTCCCCGACGAGGTTCTCGAACTCCTCGGTACTGACCTCCACCACGCCCCCATCATCACCCCCACGGATGAGCCCGCCACCCAGGTGCCCCTACCGCGGATGACCTGCCATATGCTTTCTCGGTCACCGACGGCGTTCGGAGTCGGCGGAGATCGACAAGAAGGTTCTCGGTCCCCATCGTCTAGCGGCCTAGGACACCGCCCTTTCAAGGCGGCAGCGCGGGTTCGAATCCCGTTGGGGACGCGGCCTTACCTATAAGGCCCCGTAGCGCAGTTGGTTAGCGCGCCGCCCTGTCACGGCGGAGGTCGCGGGTTCGAGTCCCGTCGGGGTCGCCATGCCAGCCCACAAGGCTGGCTGTTCGGCCAGGTAGCTCAGTTGGTACGAGCGTCCGACTGAAAATCGGAAGGTCGGCGGTTCGACCCCGCCCCTGGCCACAGGACCCCTCACGTTGCTTCGCCGCCGTACACTCACGGCATGGACGAGTTCGACCGTATCTCAAGGAACCCAGCCGTCATGGCCGGGAAGCCCTGCATCAAGGGCACCCGAGTGACGGTCGGCGCACTCGTGGGTCTCATTGCAGCTGGAAAATCCCACCAAGAGGTCCTTGACGCCTATCCGTACATCGAAGCAAGCGACATCTCACAAGCACTCGCCTACGCAGCTTGGCGCAGTGAAGAAGTGGAGATTTCCCTCCCGGCATGAAGATTCTGCTTGATATGAATCTGACGCCGGCATGGTGTGAAGTATTGGCCACCGCAGGTCATGAAGCCGAGCATTGGAGCCATCTGGGTCCGCCCGATGCCACCGATGAGGAAATTCTTGATTTCGTAGCGCGCGAAGGGGAGAGCGCTTATCATCCCAGCTGTACCTGCAAAATGGGTTACGACAAGCAGGCAGTGGTCGATGCCGATCTCAGGGTACATGGCGTGGAGAATCTGCG
>CAZJYN010000106.1:0-4746 GCA_964550285.1 uncultured Rubrivirga sp. | reverse complement strand
CCTAGTTCCTCGCACGCTCGCTGCATCTGACGATCGCGAGTGAGAACTACATCGGTTTGTACGAGCAAGGCGCTCGCGAGATGGATTGCATCGAGTGTCCTTAGGAACCGAACAGGTAAGGCCGCGGCGGCCTCGAGGACTTCAGGAGTCAGAGAAAGCAGATCGAAACTACTGAGTAGTTGTGCGGAAATAGAAGTGACGTCGGTTTCCTTGGTGTCCCGACGCAGGGTGCGAGCGATCTCAAGTGATGTGATCTGCGACGTAGCAAGTTCCGCGCGTTGCACGAGTTCGGGGAGCAGCGGTCTGTCATCGATGATGTCATCCAAGAGCAGGCTCGAATCGACGTAGATAAGCATCACACTTTGTCCGCTCGAACCTCAGCGAGGGCTGCCAGTAGTCGGTCTTTGCCGATGGCGCGCAACTCGGTGAGAAGTTCCGGATCGGGTGGTTGTCCCGGGCGGGCCGCCGGGGTGATCAGGTGGCGGACCTCCTTCGGATAGGCCCGCAGCCGGTAGTCGCGCACGTATTCCTCTAGGGCCTCGCGGGCCAACTCCTGCTGAGAACGTCCGGTCTCCTCGGACAACTCACGCAGCCGGGCAGCAAGGCCCTCGGGGAGCCGCAGGTTCATCGCCATGGAGTGACGGTACCGTTTTCGGTACCACTCGTGCGCGGATGCCGTCGTCGTCATTCATCCACCCTGACCGTCGGAAATCAGGACGCACTAGCCCCGATTTCCCCGCTGGGGATAACTCCCGCTAGCCTTCGAGGGCTGCCGGGAAACCGGCGGCGCGCAAAGAGCCCTCCTGCTCCGGAAGAGATCCGGGGCCGCATAGTCCAAAGGAGGTGGGCAGTTCATGCGTCATTACGAGGTCATGATCATCCTCGACCCCGATCTGGAAGAAAAGACGATCCAGCCCAGCCTGGAGGCGTTCCTCAACGTCATCCGCGGCGACGGCGGCACCGTCAATAACGTGGACATTTGGGGTCGTCGTCGGATGGCTTACGAGATCAACCACAAGGGTGAAGGCATCTACGTGGTGCTCGACTTGAACGCGACCCCGGAATCGGTTGCCGAACTCGATCGCCAGTTGAACCTCAACGAGGCGATCGTTCGCACCAAGGTCACTCGCCCGATCGAGAAGAAGGCCCCGGCCAAGGCCGAGGCCGCGCTCGGAGGCTGACATGGCACTGGGAGATATCAACATCACGGTCGTCGGCAACCTGACCAACGATCCGGAACTTCGCTTCACCCCTAGCGGTGCGGCCGTTGCATCCTTCACCGTGGCCGCGAGCTCGCGTTACATGGACAAGGCGACGAACGAGTGGAAGGACACCGATCCGACATACCTGCGCTGCAGCGTGTGGCGGCAGTATGCGGAGAACGTCGCGGAATCCTTGAGCAAAGGCTCGCGGGTGATCGTCACCGGTCGTTTGAAGCAGCGCAACTACGAGACCCGCGAGGGTGAGAAGCGCACTTCCTTCGAAATCGATGTCGATGATGTGGGCCCCGCATTGCGCTACGCAACCGCGAAGGTCAACCGCGTGCAACGCGGAGGCGGCAGCGGCGGATTCGGTGGGGACTCCGGTGGGGGAGCCCCGGCCGAGGATCCCTGGACCACCGGCGGCGGTGGCACCGACAACTTCGACGAACCCCCCTTCTAGGCATTACGTCGCCTGCTAGCGCGACGAATTTCATCCAGAAACAGGAGAACTCATGGCACGGGACAACAAGCGCGACAAGAACCAAGCGCAGCAGCGCATGGTCAAGGCCAAGGCCTGCGCGTTCTGCAAACAAGGCGTAGAAGGCATCGATTACAAGGACGTCACCTTGCTGCGCAAGTTCATCTCCGATCGCGGCAAGATCCGCGCCCGGCGGGTGACCGGCAACTGCACGCAGCACCAGCGCGACATCGCGATGGCGGTCAAGAATGCCCGCGAAATGGCACTGCTGCCCTACACCTCGACGGCTCGGTAAGGAGAGCGACGATGAAACTCATCCTCACGCAGGAAGTATCGGGTCTCGGCGATCCCGGCGACATCGTCGAGGTCAAGGACGGCTACGGCCGCAACTACTTGTTGCCTCGTGGTCTAGCCATCGGGTGGACCCGCGGTGGCGAGAAGCAGGTCACCCAGATCAAGCGCGCCCGCAAGGCACGCGAGATCCGCAACCTCGACCACGCTCAAGAGGTCAAGGCGGAGATCGAAGCGTTGACCATCACCGTCCCAGCCAAGGCAGGCGAAAGCGGCAAGCTCTTCGGTTCGGTAACCAACGCCGACGTCATGAATGCCATCAAGGCAGCTGGTGGTCCACTGGTGGAAAAGCGCAGTGTGCGTTTGCCGTCGGCGATCAAGAAGACCGGCAAGCACAAGGCTGCGATCGAGTTGCACCCTGATGTCGTCGCCAACGTGATGATCGAGGTCGTGAGCGACTAACGACGCACAAGCAAACAAGTCAGGGGCGCGGGTACTAACCCGCGCCCCTGACTTATGAAAAGTGCGATTAGTTCGAGAGAACGCCGCCGGCGATCGAGCCGATCAGCACCAGCGCAGAGAGAACCAGGCCGATGATCCCCAGAATGAATCCGGCTTTCGCTGAGCCTCGATTCGTGGCGAGACCTTGGTCGGCCTTGTTCATCCCGATCTTCCCGAAGACGACGGCCAGGATCGACCCGATCGTGCCAAGGCAGAAGAACTGGACGATGCCCAAGACAAGGGCTGCAGTACCCATACCGTTCTGCGGGGCGGCCCCGGGGGGTGGCGGGGGCGGTGAAGCGGGCGGATAGGTCATAACTCCTCCTTGATCGGCGCGACGAGCCTAGCGAGCGGGCACGATTTCATGTTGATTTCCCGGATTCGGGGATGCTGGCCAAGCTCTTGCAGCGCCCAGCGGCCTGCGTACCTTCCGATATCGCTGAGGTGCTGGATATCTGTTGCTGCACGCGGGAGGATGAGGCGCCCGAATCCCCCCTCGGGCACCGAAAACACTCGCCTGAGGAGGAACGTTGAGTTTCGGCCAATCTGTTTCCTACTGCCTGAGCAATTACGCCAACTTCAACGGCCGTGCACGCAGGTCGGAGTTCTGGTGGTTCTACCTATTCGTACTGATCGTCCAGATCGTGGTTCAGAGTCTGCTGCTGGTGATCGTCGGCTCGGATTCGGGGATCTACACGCTGCTGGTGTTCATCCTCGCGATCGCGCTGGCTATTCCGCTGTACGCAGCGGGAGCGCGTCGTATGCATGACACGGGCAAGAGCGGCTGGCTGCAATTGCTGATCTTGATCCCCTGCGTGGGCGTCATCATCTTGATCGTGCTGTGGGCGCAGGCCGGCAGCGACGCTGAGAACCAGTACGGGTTGCCACCGGCGTAACCACACCCCCTTCCCCCGTTGCTGCGTCGGTTGTGGCCGCGATTCTTCAAATTCCGCGGCCACGCCGGACGCAGCAACGAGGACGGGAGGTGAAAGCGCTAGCGGTTCAACCGGGCCGGGAGCTGCGCCATCAGCCCATCGGCCGCCTGCTCGATCATCGCCAGCACGTCGCTGAACCCGTCCACCCCGCCGTAGTACGGATCGGGCACGTCCAGCTCCGGATGCGGTTGCGCCAGGTGCGCCAGCGCCGGATCGAATGTGCGCAGCATGTGCAGATCGGCTTCTACGCCGGCGAGGTCTGCCATCTCCTGCAGGTTCACGAGGTTCGATGAATCCATCGCGAGGATCAAATCCATCTCGCTGAACCACTCGTGGGTGACCTGCCGCGCGGTATGGCCATCCAATGCGTAGGCGTTCGCGGCCAGGGTGGACAGTGATCGCGGGTCGGCTCCATGCCCCAGATGCCAGTCTCCGGTCCCTGCGGAATCGACGACGACGACGTCACCTAGCCCAGCCACCTCGACGCGATCCCGGATCACCGACTCGGCGATCGGGGAGCGGCAGATGTTCCCCAAGCAGACTGCGGTGATGCGGTATCGGGGGATTGAGGACATCAGTGAATGCTAACGGCGCGCATACCAATTCTTTTCCACAGGGTTGGGACGAAATTCATGCGGGAATTCCGGGCGATTTAGCCGACGGAGTGCACATTTCCCCAGGTGATCCACAGGTCATCCGCAGTCATCGGTGGAGTTGTTCCCAGGTGTTGCACACCGTTGTCACCAGGGGTCGTGGACATCGGCGCGCGGCATCCGTAGCGTCCCGTCGTCCCGGTGAATGTCAGACGGTCGGGGTAGACATGGGTGGTCTAGACGGTGGAGGGAGGTGCCTGTGAGCGTCGCTGAATTTCCTATTCCCGACGACGCCCCCGTCCAACCCGACCGCACCCCGCCGAACGATTCCGCGGCCGAGCAGTCGGTGCTCGGGGCGATGCTGCTGAGCAAGGATGCGATCGCCGATGTCGTCGAACTCGTCCGTGGTGATGACTTCTACCGTCCCGCCCATCAGACGATCTACTCCACGATCTTGGACCTATACGGCCGGGGCGAGCCCGCTGATGCCGTAACCGTCGCTTCGGAACTCACCAAGGTCGGCGAGCTCTCCCGAGTGGGCGGAGCGAGTTACCTGCACACCCTGGTGTCCTTGGTGCCAACTGCTGCCAACGCCAACTACTACGGCCGCATCGTGCGCGAGCAAGCGATCTTGCGTCGCCTCGTCGAAGCCGGTACCCGCATCGTGTCGATGGGCTACTCCGGCACCGGTGATGTCGACGACACCGTCGATCGCGCGCAGGCGGAGGTGTACGAAGTCACCGAGC
>CAZJYN010000105.1:0-4764 GCA_964550285.1 uncultured Rubrivirga sp. | reverse complement strand
CTGAGTTGTCTGGTGAGTTGTCGGGTTCGTCGTTGGTCGATGGCACGGGCTGATCCTTGCAGTACGCGCTCACATGATCGATTGGGCTCGTACAAGGCGACGTAACCGTTTTCCTTGGTGCCTTCTATAGGGTCCTAAGGTGTAGATCGTGCGAGCTTCGGGAATCGGAATCGTCCGGACGGCTTTGGTCGGACTCGGTGTTGTGGCGCTACTCGGACTCGGAGGCTGCAGTTCGGGATCATCGGATACTGGCGCCGCGAGTCAGTCGCCAGCATCAACGCAATCGCCGACCACCGCACCCATCTCGCCTTTCCCGGTGTCCAAGGACGGATCGATCATCACGCCGAACGGCTACGTCTTCAAGGGTGATTTCGCCATCTGCAACCAGGCGAAGTGCGGCGACCCAGACGCCAACGGCAATGCGGAATGCACCTGCCAGGTGCTGGAAGACACCTGGACCTTGAGCCCGGTACCCACGAGTTCGTTCACGGCATTGGATCAGGTGGGCCTGCTGATGTCGACATTCACGACTTCGAACGTGACGCAAGCCAACTCAGTCAAGTGCAACGAAGGTGAGTACGCGGACTGCTACGGCGCCCTTTGCGTAGCGAACGAGGATGGGACAGCAACCTGTACTTGCCCGGTGATCGACGAAAATCCGGGCGAGTGGATGAAATACGTGGACAGTTGCTCTGGTCCGGACGTTGGTTGCAGTGCTGACTTGGTGTCCGCCGCTCCGCTATTCCTGCCCGAAGGGAGTACGAGTTTCACGTATTTCGTTGATGCCGTGGACCAGGCCGGCGATTCGATCCCCGGCATCCCCGAAGCGTGTCCCGTGCCAAGCGCTTCTCAGAGCCAATAGCGCTCTGATTTCGCGGCGTCGTGCGAGGCTTCGCCCGTGGGTTTTCATCGACCGCAGGTGGTGGCGCACCGGGGCGCATCCGTCCTCGAGCCCGAGCACACGCTCGCGGCCTACCTGCAAGCGATCGAAGACGGCGCCGATGCGCTGGAGTGCGATGTTCGGCTGACCTCCGATGGCACGTTGGTGTGCGTGCACGATCGCCGGATCGATCGCACTTCACGAGGCCGGGGATCGGTATCGGCATCTCATGTTGCCGAGTTGAGCAAGCACGACTACTCCTACCGCACCTGGCATGACTTCGAGGAGCCGGGCGATCCGCACCGCACCCGGTTGCTCACCTTGGAGACGTTGCTGACCGCTGCCCTCGATAAGCGAGCCGACCTCGAGTTCGCCATCGAGACCAAGCACCCGGTGCGCTACGGCGGGTACGTCGAGCGGGAGCTGGCCGATGTGTTGGCGCGCTTCGGTTTGGATCGTCCGCGGGCAGATGGCGTGCCGCCGGTGCGGATGATGAGCTTCTCGCGGATGGCGGTGCTGCGAATGCAGAAGTTGGCGCCGGCGGTGCCGACCGTGTTCTTGATGGATCGAATCTGGTGGCCCTACCGCGATGGCTCGCTGCCACCGGGGGTCTTCGCATCCGGGCCGTCGATAGATGTGTTGAAAGCCCACCCCGGGTACGCCCGACGCGTGCACGAAGCCGGGGGCCAGGTGCATGTGTGGACCGTCGATGAGAAAGACGACCTGATGGTGTGCGTGGATCAGGACGTGGACGTGGTGATCAGCAATCGACCATCCAAGGTGCTCGGCTGGCTCGGTCGGTAGACGAAGGCATCAGGCAGTAGGGAGGGCATCTCTGGTCACTAGGAGCCAGAGGTGGGCCAGGGGCCGCGGACTTCGTCCAGCAGGGCCAACGGATCTGAGCTGCGTACAGCGTCGCCACGCGTCCGCGTGCGCTCGATCCACTCGCTGAGCGTCGGTCGACTCGCGATTCGCTCGGCGGTCCGCTTGAGGTACTCGGGGACCGACATTCCTGCATCTGCCGCTCGGTCTCGCAAACGCTGGTAGGTCTCCTCGGAGATGTTGCGTATGCGAATCGTCTTGGGCATAAGTGCATGTCGTCAGCTGTTTCCGGGTGACACACGTGTGACTCGGGCGAGATGACAGGTCGCGGTGTCGGTCCACCTGTCCGGGGGAAGTGCACAACGAGGCACGGATTCCGGGGGAAGCGAAGCGGATCCCCCGGAATCCGGGGGAAACGAAGGTGGATAGGTTCTGCGGTCATGGGAAAGAAGTCGAAGCGGGCTGCCGCTAATGCCGGCGTCGTTGTTGTCGAGGGCGAGGTGCCCGTCGTCGGGATGCGCGAGCCGTGCCCGTGCGGGTCGGGTCGGCGCTACAAGGCCTGCCACGGCAAGGACACCGCGCGCGGCGTGCAACCGAACCCGCGGCCGTTCGAGGGCTTCGCTTCCGAGTGCGACCTAGTAGCGCTGCGCGAACTCGTGCCTTCTGCCACCGCGCCGTTGACGCTCGCTGGCGAATACGCCTCCGGGGAGCGCAGCGTGATGCTGGCATCGGTGCTGCCGATGGCCTGGCCCGCTTTGGTGCGCGCCGATGGTTCGGTGTTGCTCGGCCTGCAGGTGACCACCGGTTCCGGTGATGCCTCCCGCGATTACGCCGATGCACTGATCAACGCACTCGCCTCCGAAGCCGGCGAACCCGTGGGGATGGGGCGGGTAACCGAGGAGACGCCGTTGCTGCAGGACGTGCTCGATCCGTCCGTGAAGTTGGACATCACCGTGCACGAGAACTTCGATTTCTGGATCGACGGCTCACCGGATGAGATGAGTGGCGATGTGAAGGCGTCGTTGGAACGCGCGAAGGAGTACGCGAACCCCACGGCGAAGCTGACGTCGGTCGATTCGGCCTATTGGACGCAGATGGGCGCGAAGGAGCACCTGCGCTGGATCATGCCCACTCCGGAGAACGACCTGTTGAACGCGTTGGCGCGTCTGCACGCGGCAGGTGCCGATGATCTCGGCGAGGACACCCGCTACGTGGGTATGTTCCGCGCTTGCGGCGTGGTCGCGCCGGTGTGGGATCTGCCGCTGGGCATGGGCGCGGAAGCCACCGAGGAACCGGCCGCGGCGTTCGGCGAGCGGTTGGCCGAAGCACTGGCGGACACCTCGCCGCTGTCCGATGCCGAGCGCAGTGCACGCGCCGGGCTGACGAACCGCCAGGTGACCTTGCGCTAGGCACTCCTTACCCGCGCCTTACCTTTTGCGGGCCCTCCGGAACGTGGACTTGCCTAGAGTTCGGGCCATGCGATCCAAGAAGGCCCCTGCCGTAGGCGTCGCCGCCGCTCTACTGCTCACCGGATCCAGCGGTGCTGCCGCCCACGCGGTGACCAGCGGAGGTGGCGGAGTCTCCCTCACGACCGCCCGCACCGTCGACACCGATGCCGTGGAACTCCAGCGTGTGCGCGCGAGTGTGCGCAGTAAGGGCCGCGTGCTCAAGCGGATCGCCCCGTACCTGGTCACCGCGGAAGTCCCCGGCGAAGTCACCAAGGTCACGAAGAAGAAGCGACTCGGCCTGCCCACCTGGCGGGTCGTGGTCGAGATGGAGGCCGGCTACAAGGTCGCGGCCTTCGTGCATCGCCGCACCGGGGTGATTATCGACTGGAAAGTCCTAGACGTTCCCGCCGATGTCGAATACACCCCGCCGAAGAAGGATCCGCAGGCCGCCAAGCCCGATCCCGTTAAGCCCAAGCCGGCGCCCGTGCCCGCTGTGGTCGAGGAAGCGCTCGAGGCCCAACGCGCTGCGACGTCACCAGGTCCCTCGGGTGCGCCTGGGCCCGCCTCGATTCCTTATATCGACGATGGACCGGACGATGACGAATCCGATAGCGGGGATTCTGATGCCGATCGTGATGACGAATCCGACGATCGCGCCGAGCGCGATGATGACAGTCGCGAGGATGACCGCGACGACTCACGCGACAACGACGACGACGCCGATCGTGATGAATCGAGTGACGATGACCGCGATGACGACCGGGATGACTCGCGCGATGACAGTGACGACAGCGATGACGACCGGGATGACTCGCGTGACGACAGTGACGATGATGACCGCGACGACGATGATGATGACGATTAAGGCGAACGGTCCTCGTTGCGTCGTTTCCTCGCGCTCCTAACCGCCTGCGCCGCGTTCGCCCTCGGACTATCGGCGGCACCTAACGTCCACGCCGACGATGTCGCTACCCCCGCAGAAGCCGGTGTGGTGCAAGGCGACCTACTCGGACTGCTTGATGCGATCCCCGTGCTCCCGCGAATGGATCGCGGGTATCGACGCTCGTTCTTCCCGAACGTCCGGCCGGTACGCAGTGAAGCGCGGCGTGCGCGTGATGTCCCGATCTTCCTTCCGCGTGCTGCCTGGGCGGCCGGTGCCTACGGGTGGACGGACGCGCAACGCGCGCGACTCGGAACGCCCATCCCGCAGGGCAATGTGCAGGTCCAGGCCGTCGTCGTCGATTCACCGATCGCCGCACTGCCCTTGGCGGCGCCGCGGATAACAGCCCGCGACAACCGCGCGAAGGAGTACCTGCGCGAGTGCGCGAAGTCGACGTCCTTGACGTGCATCCTGGAGTACCTCCCGGGCCGGGATCGAGCGCAAGCAGCCGCGCAGATCCTCGTTTCCGCGACGTATTGGCGGCTCGCGATGGACGATGCAGAGGAAGCCGATTTGCGTCGCTGGCTAACGGGCCTGTGGGCGGTCGAGTCGGACACCACGGTCACGATCACCACCACCGACACCCCGCGGCTGCCCACGACCTACGAGGCTCCCGGATCGGGGCAGAGATCGGAAGAGCGTCGTGTAGGGAAAGAGTGTGTCAGTACGTGTAG
>CAZJYN010000104.1:0-4988 GCA_964550285.1 uncultured Rubrivirga sp. | reverse complement strand
AAGGGCGATGCCGACACCTCGGGTACCGCGAGCGTGACGCGCGTGCTCGTCTCCACATCCGACGGCAACCGCGAGTGGACCACCCTCGGCGTGCACGAGAACGTGATCGCGGCGTCCTGGCGGGCGCTAGAGGATGCACTCACCTACGGGTTGCTGCGCGATTCGCAGTAGTCGGGCTCACTAGGGTGGGCCGGTGTTGATTTGCCGTTTCGCCGCGGGCGAGGACATCTGGTACGGCGCCGTCGATGGTCTCGACGACGACGACGCCATCACCGAAGAGTCCATCGTCGCGCCCATCGAAGGCCATCCGTTCGTGGACATCCGCCCGGAGGGCAGCGTGCTGAAGCTGGCCGATGTGCGCCTGCTGGCCCCGGTGCTGCCGTCCAAGGTGGTGTGCGTGGGCAAGAACTACCGGGCGCACGCCGCGGAGATGGGCGGTGAGGTTCCCGAGGAGCCCCTGCTGTTCGCCAAGCCGAGTACAGCGGTGATTGGTAGCGGAGATCCGATCGATCTGCCGTGGCAGTCCGAGCAGGTGGAGCACGAGGGGGAACTGGCGATCGTTATCGGCCGGATGTGCAAGGACGTACCTATCGACCGGGTGGATGACGTCATCTTCGGCTACACGTGCGCGAACGACGTCACCGCTCGTGATCTGCAGGCCAAGGATGGTCAGTGGCTGCGCGCGAAGGGCTTTGACACCTTCGCTCCGCTCGGACCGTGGATCCAAACCGATCTCACGCCCGCCGATGCCGACATCACCGTCACCGTGAACGCCGAAAGGCGTCAGCACGCGGGGATCGACACCATGGTGCACGACGTCCCCGCGCTGGTTGCGTACGTCAGTTCGTGCATGACGCTGCTGCCCGGCGATGTGATCTTGACCGGAACGCCCGAAGGTGTCGGCCCGCTGGTGGCCGGTGATTCGGTGAGCGTCGGCATCACCGGCATCGGGACGTTGACCAACCCAGTCAGGAGCGCTGCACCGTGAGCGATGTCCGCGTCCGTTTCTGCCCGTCTCCCACCGGAAACCCGCATGTCGGGCTGATCCGCACTGCATTGTTCAACTGGGCCTTCGCACGCCATACCGGTGGCACGTTCGTCTTCCGTATCGAGGACACCGATTCCTCCCGCGATTCCGAGGAGTCCTACCAGGCACTGCTCGATGCGTTGCGGTGGCTCGGGCTCGATTGGGACGAGGGCCCGGAGGTGGGTGGTGATTACGGGCCGTACCGGCAATCGGAGCGTCGAGAGGACTACGGCGCGATGGTCCGCCGGCTCGTGGAATCCGGTCACGCCTACGAGTGCTATTGCACCACCGAGGAACTCGAGGAACGTCGCGAGCAAGCCAAGGCCGAGGGCCGTCCACCGGGATACGACGGCCACTGCCGCGACCTCGATGACACCGCGCGTCGCGCGTTCGCCGATGCGGGTCGTTCGTTCGTCGTTCGTTTCCGGATGCCGGATAGCGACTACACCTGGGAAGACCTCATCCGCGGGGAGATCACCTTCGCCGCCGGTCAAGTTCCCGATTTCGTGCTGCAACGTGCGAACGGCGAGCCGCTGTACACGCTGGTGAACCCGGTCGACGACGCCGCCATGCGGATAACGCACGTGTTGCGTGGGGAGGACCTGCTGTCCTCGACGCCGCGGCAGATCGCGCTTTACGAGGCGATGATCGAGATCGGAGCCTTCGCCGGACCGGTGCCCCGTTTCGGCCACCTGCCCTATGTGATGGGCGAAGGGAACAAGAAGCTCTCCAAGCGGGATCCGTCCTCGTCGCTGCAGTACTTCCGCGACGAGGGCTTCTTGCCCGAAGGATTGCTGAACTACCTCGCTTTGTTGGGCTGGTCGCTCGGTGGCGATGTCGAGTTCTTCAGCAAGGAGCAGATGGCGCAGGCCTTCACCCTCGAGCGGATCAACCCGAACCCAGCTCGTTTCGATCCGAAGAAGGCGCTGGCGATCAATGGGGATTGGATCCGCCACCTGGGCAATGCCGAACTCGGCGATCGACTCGTGCCCTACCTCGTGCGCGATGGCGTGCTGGCGGATCCACCGACCCCCGCGCAGGTGGAGTTGGTGGCAGCGGTGGTGCCGTTGATCTCCGAGCGGATGGAGACCCTCGGCCAAGCCAGCGGCATGGTTGGTTTCCTCTTCGTCGATGACGTTGCGATCGACGCCGACGACGCCGCCAAGATCATGGGCGAACAGTCAGCCGAGGTGCTCGCCGTCGCGCTGACGGCCCTCACTGCCGTGGAGCAGTGGGACACCGAGTCGATCGAGGGTGCCTTGCGCACGGCGCTGATCGAGGAGCTTGGTCTGAAGCCGAAGGTGGCCTTCGGGCCGGTGCGCTTGGCGATCACCGGGCGCCGGGTTTCGCCCCCGCTGTTCGAGTCGATGGAGTTGCTCGGTCGTGAACGCTCGCTCGCCCGGATCGCAGCGCTGGCAGGTGCATGACTACACTTGTGCGGTCCCATGGGGTATGGGGTAATTGGCAGCCCGACTGGTTCTGGCCCAGTTAGTCTAGGTTCGAGTCCTGGTACCCCAGCGACGAGCGAGTGCTCGGCACGGCCCCGTTGTGTAGCGGCCTAGCACGCCGCCCTCTCAAGGCGGTAGCGCGGGTTCGAATCCCGTCGGGGCTACGAGTGAGGGCCCTCCCAGGTGGGAGGGCCCTCGTGCTTGCCCCCGTAAGATCGATGAGTACGAAAAACCCGCTATCTGGAGGCCCCCGTGGGACGCACCCTCGCCGAGAAGGTCTGGTCCGACCACATCGTCCGCTCGATCGAGGGTGAACCGGACCTGCTGTACATCGATTTGCATCTCGTGCACGAAGTCACCAGCCCGCAGGCCTTCGACGGCTTGCGCGCCGCCGGACGGCCCGTGCGCCGCCCGGACCTCACGCTGGCCACCGAGGACCACAACATCCCCACGATCGACGTCGATAAGCCGATCGCGGATCCGGTGTCCCGTGCGCAGGTGGAAGCCTTGCGCAAGAACTGCGCGGACTTCGGGGTGCCGCTTTACTCCCTGGGCAACATCGAGCAGGGGATCGTGCACGTGGTCGGCCCGCAACTGGGTTTGACCCAGCCGGGCATGACCATCGTCTGCGGGGATTCGCACACCAGTACCCACGGAGCCTTCGGAGCGCTGGCCTTGGGCATCGGCACCAGTGAGGTCGAGCATGTGCTCGCCACGCAGAGCCTGCCGCTGAAGCCGTTCAAGACCATGGCGATCAACGTCGATGGCGAGCTTCCCGAGGGCGTCTCGGCGAAGGACATCATCTTGGCGGTCATCGCCGAGATAGGCACCGGTGGTGGACAGGGATACGTCCTGGAGTATCGCGGCTCGGCGATCCGCGGCCTGTCCATGGAAGGGCGCATGACGATCTGCAACATGTCGATCGAGGCCGGCGCCCGTGCCGGGATGGTGGCTCCGGATCAAACCACCTTCGATTACGTCGAGGGTCGTGAGCACGCGCCGAAGGGTGCGCTGTGGGACGAGGCTGTTGCCTACTGGCGCACCTTGTTCACCGACGACGACGCCGTCTTCGATGCCGAAGTGCACATCGATGCATCCTCGCTATCGCCGTTCGTTACGTGGGGCACCAACCCCGGTCAGGGATTGCCGCTTTCGGCGTCGGTCCCCTCGCCCGATGAGGCCAAGGACGAGGTCGACAAGGTGGCCATCGAGCGGGCGCTGGAGTACATGGATCTGACGCCGGGCACCCCGCTGCGCGAGATCGGTATCGACACCGTCTTCATCGGTTCGTGCACCAACGGGCGCATCGAGGATCTGCGGGTAGCGGCACAGATCCTGCAAGGTCGCACGATCGCCGACGGCATGCGTTTGATGGTGGTTCCCGGCTCCGCCCGGGTGCGTTTGCACGCCGAAGCCGAAGGACTCGACCAGGTCTTCCTCGACGCCGGGGCCGAGTGGCGTGGGGCGGGCTGTTCGATGTGCCTGGGCATGAACCCGGACAAGCTCACGCCCGGGGAGCGCAGCGCCTCGACGTCGAATCGCAACTTCGAGGGTCGCCAGGGTCCCGGTGGCAGGACCCATCTGGTGTCCCCGGCGGTCGCCGCCGCCACGGCCGTCACCGGACACCTCGCCTCACCGGCGGACCTGGACTAAGCGAGAAGGACGAGGAGCACTCCGATGGAACCGTTCATCCGACACACCGGAACCGCTGCGCCGCTGCGGCGCAGCAACGTCGATACCGATCAGATCATCCCGGCCGAGTACCTCAAGCGGATCACCCGCGATGGATTCGAGGACGGTCTGTTCTCGGCTTGGCGCAAGGATCCGGAGTTCGTTCTCAACCAGCCCGAGTACGAGGGCGTCAGCGTGCTGGTGGCCGGACCGGACTTCGGAACCGGATCCTCGCGCGAACACGCCGTGTGGGCGCTGCAGAACTATGGCTTCGCGGTCGTGCTGTCATCGCGCTTCGCCGATATCTTCCGCGGTAACTCCGGAAAGGGCGGCCTACTGACCGCGCAGGTGGACCAGGAGGTCATCGAGCGACTGTGGGACATGATCGAAGCCGATCCCAGTACCGAAGTAACGGTGGACCTAGGGGCTCGCACGGTCACAGCGAAGGATCTGCAGGCGGAGTTCGACGTCGACGACTACGTGCGCTGGCGACTGATGGAAGGCCTCGATGACATCGGCATCACCATGCAGCACGCCGATGACATCTCCGAGTTCGAGACGACGCGACCGGACTTCAAGCCCGTCACGTTGTCGTAATCGTCCCGGACTGTCCTACTCGGCATCGCCGACCCAGCCGACCCAGCCGGCCCAGCCGACCTAACCGTTCCGTCGCTCGGCTGTGATGGAAATCCCTTGCAGCGCAACATGAATCACCGGCGCGCCGAATCGCGAAAATGCCCCGCGAACATTAGGTTTCGAGTGTCGGCCAAACGGTCGACTAATTGAACCCTCCGGAGGGGTAACACTCGTGAACAAAGCAGATCTGATCGACAACGTGTCCG
>CAZJYN010000103.1:0-5014 GCA_964550285.1 uncultured Rubrivirga sp. | reverse complement strand
GCCTATCCGACGAGCACCATCGGAGATGACCTCGGGCTCGGGCTCGCGGTGCCGGGCAGCGCGCTGCTCGATGCCCAAGGCCACCGCAAAGTGCATCCGATCTCACCGCTGGTGCACGCGGTGGCCGTGTTTCCCGCGATGGGCGGCATCGCGATCGCGTTCACCGCTTCGGGTGGCGCCAACATCGCCAGCCGACTGTCCGACCTTCCCGGGCTCGAGGCGCTATCCGCGCTCTCCCCCATCTTGGCGACGATCGCGGTCATCGCTGCACTGGCCGCGATATTCAGCCTGTTCGTCGCGGCCTACCAGTACGTCGCTTGGCGCGCGCTGTCCTTTTGGTTCGACGACGACGGTGACTTCCGCGTGCAATCCGGGGTGCTGTTCCGCCAACAACGACGCGTCCAACTCTCAAGGATCCAAGCAGTGGACGTGACCCAACCACTAGCCGCCCGGGTGTTCTCGATGGCAGTGCTGGTGATCGAGGTCGCCGGACAAGACGACTCCCGCGTGCGGCTGAAGTACTTGACGCTCACCGACGCCCGGGAGATCAGGCGCGAGGTGCTGGCCCGGGCGGCCGGGCTATCGGCCGATACCGCCGAAGCCCCCCAGGACCTCATCACCAAGGTCGCGCCCCGCCGGCTCGCGCTCTCGCTGCTGTTGCGGCTGAGCACCGCGGGGCTGTTGGTCCTGACCGCGATCATCATCCTGGCCAGCTACGTCACCGAAGGCTGGGCCGGCATCGGCTTCGCCCTGGTAACCGGCGGCGTTCCACTGATCGTGGTGATCAGCGAGTACATCCGGTTCCACGGATTCACCGTGGCGCAATCACCCGACGGGCTGCGGCTGCACTACGGCCTGCTGCGCACCGAATCGCGCACCGTGCCACCGGGTCGGGTGCAGGCGATCGAGTACGTCGAGCCGCTGCTGTGGCGCCGGTTCGGCTGGACGCGCGTGCTGGTCACCATCGCCGGTGTGGGCACCGAATCCTCCGGCGGCAACCAAGGCCAGCAGGCCAACACCGTGCTGATCCCGGTTGCGCACATCGACCAGGCCCGCGACCTCGTTGCGCGGGTGCTGCCGGAACTAGACACCCAGGCGCTGACGTGGGTGCATGCACCCAAACGCGCCTGGAAGCGCTCACCCATCCAGTGGCGCAACCTGGCTGTCGGCTGGGACGAGGCGACGTTCGCCACGCGCCGCGGTCGGGTGACCCGCCGCACGGCTGCACTCCCGCACGCGCGCACGCAGTCGGTGCAGTGGTGGCAAGGACCCTGGGAGCGGATCTTGAATCTGGCATCGGTCGATGTCGACACCACACCCGGACCGGTGAGCGTCTCCGGTCTGCACCTCGATGCCACCCAGGCGCGGGAGATCACCCACCAGCAAGCACAGGCCGCGCGCGAGGGGCGCGGACGCGACCACTCGATTCATTGGGCACAGGATTGAACGCCGGCTTCAGCGTCCTGGCCGTTGCCGTGGATCACCGTTTCGAACCCGGCGACGACCTCACCGCAATCCTCGGCTCGGCGTTGCAAAGCGCTTCGTGGCCCGATGGTTCCCGCGGCGTGCAAGACGGCGACATCCTGGTCATCACCAGCAAGATCATCGCCAAGGCAGAGGGCCGCACGGTGCAAGCGGAATCGCGCGATGCGGTGATCGACGATCAGACCAAGCGCCTCGTCGCCACGAAGCAAACGCCGCGTGGCATCACGAAGATCGTGCAAACGAAGGACGGATTGGTGCTCGCTGCCGCGGGGGTCGATGCCAGCAACACCCCATCAGGCACCGTCGTACTGCTACCGGAGGACTCAGATGCCTCGGCCGCGCGGTTGCGCACGCAGTTGAGCGCGCTGCTGGGTCGCAACATCGCGGTGGTGGTTACCGACACGATGGGACGTCCGTGGCGGCTCGGCGTGACCGACGTCGCCATCGGAGCCGCCGGCCTGCGGGTCATGGACGACTACACCGGGCGCGTGGACGAGTACGGCAACACTTTGGAGATGACGATCGTCGCCATCGGCGATGAGATCGCCGCCGCCACGGATCTTGCGACCGGCAAGTTGAACGCTGCACCGCTGGCGATCGTCCGTGGGCTCGATGCCTATCTCGATGATTCCGGTCAGCGCGCCCGCGATGTGGTGCGTCCGTTGGATGAGGACCTGTTCCCCCTAGGCACGGCCGAGGCGCTGCGCGTCGGTGCGCAGCGCGCGGTGTCCCAGCGACGCACGATCCGCCGGTTCACCGACGAAACTGTCGATCCGACTGCCTTGGAACGAGCCATCGAGGCGGCGATCCTGGCTCCAGCGCCGCATCACAGCGAACCGTTCCGGTTCGTGGTCCTGCGCAGCGATGACCGCGATCAGTACCGACGCCGCATCGAACTACTCGATCGCATGCGCGAAGCTTGGATCGCCGACCTCGCGGGCATCGACGGCAAGGATCCACAGGAGATCGATCGACGCATCACGCGCGGTGATCTGCTGCGCTCGGCGCCGGTGGTGATCGTGCCGATCGTCGATCTCGATGCCGGTTCGCACACCTACGTCGACGAGCGACGTAACGCCGCCGAGCGTGACTTGTTCATGGTGGCCGGCGGCGCGGCAGTGCAGAACCTGATGATCCAACTCGCAGCCGAGGACCTGGGATCGGCGTGGATCTCCTCGACTATGTTCACCCCGCAGATCGTGCGTGACTTCTTCGACCTCGGGCCGCGCGCCCTGCCGCTAGGCGCCGTGGCCGTCGGGCATCCGGGCCAGCCGGCCAAGGATCGTCCCCCTCGGCGGGCGGCGGACTACCTGATCGACCCGCAGCCTTAAGAATCGCTCGAATAGCGGATCGAGACATCGTCCAACTGCACGCCCGGCCACACCCGGGCCCCATCACGCAGCTCATTGCGTGAGCCGATCACGGCACCATCGCCGACCACCACGCCGTTTAGGTCGCAGTCCGCACCGATCCGCGCGCCTGCACCCACGATGCTGTCCACCACCCGCGCGCCCGCACCGATCTCGGCGCCGTCGAAGACCACCGATCCGTCGACCACCGCACCGGCTGCGATCAACGCACCTCGACCGATCGCCGATCCCCCACGAAGCTGCGCGGAGCTGTCGATGCTCGCACCGTCGAGCACCAGGACTTCACCGATCGCTACCACTGCGGGTGAGGGCGCCTTGCCGGTCACCAGATCCCTACTTCCCTGCACGAACGCCAGCGGTGTCCCCAGGTCCAGCCAATAGCCCTCGTCCACCACACCGCGAACGTGCGCTCCGGCCGCCAGCAGCCCCGGGAAGGTCTCCCGCTCGACCGAGACGACCCGCCCATCGGGGATGTCCTCGATGACCGACCGCTTGAAGACATAGCAACCGGCGTTGATCAAATCAGTGACGATCTCCTCGGGCGTTTGCGGCTTCTCCAAGAAGGCCTCGACCCGGCCGTCGGCGTCGATAGGAACCAGGCCGTAGGCGCGCGGATCGGGCACGGGCGTTAAGTACAAGCTGACATCGCTTGCGGACTCGACGTGCGAATCGACCAAGCCACGGATATCCAACCCGCTGAGGACGTCGCCGTTGAAGATGACAACCGGATCATCGGCACCTGATTCCAAGTGGGCGAGCGCGTGCCGGATCGCTCCGCCGGTGCCCAGCGGTTCCACTTCGGTCGCGATCACGATCTCGATGCCCAGGTCAGCACCTTCGATGAATTCGGCGAACACTTCGGCTCGGTAGCTCGTGGCCAACACGATCCGCGAGATACCCGCATCGCGAGCGCGGGTGATCTGGTGCACCGTGAACGGGACTCCGGCCACCGGCAGCATCGGCTTGGGTGTGTTGACGGTCAGTGGACGCAAGCGGGTGCCCTGTCCACCGACGAGCAGCACGGCCTCGGTCATCGGGTAAGGGTGCCATAGCCGAGATCGATTACCTGCCGGACAATGTGGTCATGCCCATCGCGTCGACCGGTGTTCGCGGTGACATCCGCAGCGCTTTACTCGCCCGCCCTGACCCTGCTGCCCCGTTCGTGACCTACCGCGGACCCGATGGCCGCATGGAACTCTCGGGTGCGTCGGTTGCCAATGCCGCAGCCAAGATCGCGAACGCGCTCGTCGGTGCGTTCGATCTGCAGGTCGGCGATTCGGTCGGTGTGCACATCCCGTGGCATTGGCAGCGGGTCACCTGGCTCATCGGTATCTGGAGCGCAGGTTGCGCCGTGGTGCCCGGTGGGGGCGAGGAATGCGATCTCATCGTCGCCGGCCCCCAGGAAGCTGCCGGGTTACCCGGTGCGGTCCAGGTGGTCTCCATGCATCCGTTCGGCATGCCGCTCGATGCGGCCGCCATGGCGCAACTGCCACCCGGGGTGGAGGACGTCACCTTGGCCGTGCGCACCCAGCCCGACCAGCAGGTGTTCACCGACGACCACAGTCAGCAGTCGGCGCTCGACGGGCTCACCCAGGCAGGACTGTTGCAGCGTGGGGCCGAGTGGGCGAAGCCGCATGCGCAGGCGAGCTGCCTGGGCATGGTCCCTGGGCCGAATCAGTGGTGGCTTCCCGCGATCTGGCCGCTGGTCACCGACGGTGCGGTCGTCTTGGCCGATGCCTTCGACGACGACGTACGCAGTAGTGAACGAATCGACCTAGTTGCCGACTAGGGAGTCACGTTGACCGTGATGTCCTGACTGGCGCCCGCGGCCTGCTTCTTGGCAACGACCAGGATCCGGTAGGTGTAGCTCGCACCGGCGGGTGCGGCCTTCTTGATCCGAAAGACCACACGGCCACCCTTCTTCGTCTTCGAGCGCTGCACCGTGCGCCACTGCCCATCGTCGAGGGCTTGACGCCACACCGTGAGTCCCTTGCGCTTGGGGCGCACCTTGGCCTTGATCGTGAAGGACTCTCCGGCGGGTACATCCATCGTCTGCGGAGTCCTCAAGGCAACGGATCGCGGCTTGACGCTGGGCACCACCGAGACGCGGAACGTCTCCCCGACACCGATGGGTTGCTTCTTGCGCACCACCAGCACCC
>CAZJYN010000102.1:2097-5024 GCA_964550285.1 uncultured Rubrivirga sp. | reverse complement strand
ACGCGGAACGTCTCCCCGACACCGATGGGTTGCTTCTTGCGCACCACCAGCACCCGGTATTCGGTGGTGGTGTTCGGCGGCCAAGCTTCCTTGACCTTGTAGCGAACCCGACCGTTCTTCTTGGTGCGCTTCTTCTTGAAGGTGACCCACTCGCCGTTTTCAAGCCGCTGGAACCACACCCGCAAGCCCTTGCGCTTGGGCGTCACCTTCGCCCGGATGACGAAGGACTGCAGTGCCTTCACCTGACGATCGACCGGCGTCAGCATCTTGACTTGCCGCTCGTAGTTCACCGTCGGTTGCGCAGGTGCCGCCGGCGTCGCCGGCGCCTGCGGCGTGGTGACGGGCACCCCGGCGCTGCCGTTGATCGCGTTGATGTAGGAGGACTTCAAGCCCAGGGCGTTGCGCAACTGATTACCGCTGCGGGTCACGGTGCTGCCGTCGGCGAGAGTGTCCTGGACCGTCTTGGCCACACCCGAAGGATCCCGATCCACGCTCTCGACCTTGAGCACCTCACCTACGCCGAAGGCCTGGGCCATCTCCACCTGCCCGACGGTCTTGTCCCAAGCACGGTTCGGGTTCTCCTCGCTCAGCGACCAGGGATCGGCTACAGATCGCACGTACGGCAGGTCACCACCCCATTGATCGGCGCTGGCTTGACTGGCCCCGCCATTGGAGGAGGAATAGAACGCCCGGATCGGGGAACCTTCGTACAAGATCGCCATGCCGGTGTTCGGCGAAGCGTGGGTGGCGTTGACCGCGGCGACCCACCGCTCGCCCATCGGCCCGGACTGCTTGGCCCAGCCGGCGAAGACTTGATCGGAGTACGGGCCACGGCCATCGTCCACGTGGCAGTCGCACGCTCCGCGCACCCCGGACTCGATCTTCGATAGCGCGTAGGTGCGTGCAGCGAGAACCTGCGCCTGCAAGGCGGCATCCGGCCACGAACTGCTGACTTCGGCGATCCCGTACAGGTACTCCTCGTGCAGCCGAAGCGAGTTGACCGCGTTCAGTCGCGTCTTGGAGTTCCCGCCCTTGGGCAGCACCTCGATGGTGCCGTAGCGATAGCGGTGACCCTCGGAATCGAAGTTGCCGCCCTTGTCGACCACGTTCGCAAGCCCCGACCAGGTCAAAGTGGCGCTGGGGAACACCCCGAGCTCCTGCCGGGCGCCGCCGACGATCTTCGCTGCCTGCACAGCGCCGGAATTGCCGGTGAAGTAGAAGCTCTCCCCAGGTCCGGCCGTGACGATGTTCCCACCCAGATTGGCTTGCACGGTGCCATCGCCTTCCACGGCCTCACCGCGCACACGTACGTGCTTCTTGTCGTATTCCAAGTTCACCCGAATGTTCATGTCATCTGGCAC
This sequence comes from uncultured Rubrivirga sp., assembly GCA_964550285.1. Classification (GTDB taxonomy): domain Bacteria; phylum Actinomycetota; class Actinomycetes; order S36-B12; family S36-B12; genus S36-B12. The sequence continues at coordinate 3,663 of CAZJYN010000102.1, read as the reverse complement.
CGGTTGGACGCTCGTGCCCTGGTAGTAGTGGGTGACGATCGATGCGGCGTCCATCCCCGCATTCGCCATCGCCAGCGCGCCGTATTGACTCATCCCCACGCCGTGCCCGAAGCCCGCGCCGCTGAGCGTGAACGAGGCCGGTGCCCCGCACGGGTCCGGCGGAGAGGTGGGCGTGGCGAGCACCCGACCGGTGCTGACCCATGGGTAGAGCGCCTCGCTACCGGCGGTGGCGTTCATCGCGATCGTGTAGTTACCCGGCGGCACCTGGTTCCCGGCATCGTCGCGCTGATCCCAGTCGATCTGCAGCGGACCCGGTGCGGCCTGCTGGCCACTGATGCTCCTGACCACATCGCCGCATCGATTGGTGATGGCAACACTCCACGACAGTGGCGCGTTCGTGGATGCCGTGATCGACATCGGACCACCCGCCCAGGCCGCGGGATTGGCGGTCGGATTGACCATGCCCGCGCCCATCTTCGCGGTGGTAGCCGCACGGATGGCCGGTATCTGTTCCTCGAGGTGCTTGCCCGGACACTTCGTGGCGCCGATATCCCCGTGCCCACCGACCACCAGCGCTGTCGCGACTTCACCTGGGTCGTACCGCGATGTTCCCTTATCCGAATCCGACACCAGCGGGATCGTTCCGTTCGGATCACGGTGGTGCATCGCGAGTTTCCAGGCCGTCAACGACGACACCGAATCAACGATGGCCGCCATCTGATCGGCCGGGGGCTTGGCCTTGGCGAAGTTGCCGATGGCGGAGATAGCGAACGTTTGATCGTTGAAGCCAGCGGTGTGCCCGCCGACCACCGGCTGGTCCAATCCACCGGCGCGTCCCTCGTAGAGCCGACCGAAGCGATCGACCAGGAAGTTGTAGGCCATATCGGAGTACTTCAGGCCCTTGGTGAACCAGCTGTAGAGGTTGCGCATCTGCTTGGCAGCCTGCTCGGGGCTGTAGTCGTTCTTGGTGGCCGTGTGGTGGATCAACGCTGCCTTGATCGTCGGCGAGTAGCGCGCCGATCCCCGCCGCAGGCTCTCGTCGGCACCCCACTCGGCGCGGGAGATGATCGTTGGCATCGTGGCATTGGTCCCCGCGCGGGCCACCGACACCGGCTCGATCGCCGAACCGTCCGGCGGATCGGGCAGTTGCGCATCAGCGTCGGCCACCGGGTTGTCGACGAAGACCACCTCGGCACCATCGGGCTCGGCGCCACCGGGGGTGTCGATGCGCACCTGGATGCCATCGGCTTCGTCGGTCAGCAGCGGGTTGGTGCCGTAGCGGATGCCGCGGGCTTCCGGGGAATCGGCATCGGGCCCGTGATCGGTGAGCGTCAACGGCTCCCAGGCGCTCCATCCAACGTCCTCGCGCACCCGCACCAGCACCCGGGTGCCCGGCTCGAAGGGCTGGTCGGCGGTGACACCGACCAGGCTGAAGGGATCGACTACTTCCGCGCGGGCGGCGATGGCCGGCTCGAGATCGGCGGTTTCCTCTTCGCTGTTTTCATCGTGCGCGTGTTCGTGTTCGTGCCCGTGTTCGTCCTCTTCGTGCGCATGCTCGTCGTGGGC
>CAZJYN010000102.1:0-1997 GCA_964550285.1 uncultured Rubrivirga sp. | reverse complement strand
GCATGCTCGTCGTGGGCGTGCTCGTCGCTGGTGAAGGTCAACGTCGCCTCGCCAGCGGGCGCGAGGCCGAGGTCCTCGACGTGCGCGGTGTCGACCAGTGAGTCCCAGGAGGCCATCGCCACCGTGGACTCCTCGATCACGCTGGGGTCCACGCCCGAGAGCGGCAGCGAGGTGCTGGTGGCGGTGACCGGTTCGCGCTCGATCGGCTCGCGCTCGCCCTCGCCGGGCAGCGAGCCGACCACGGGGACGGTCAGGCCGGCGGCCACGACGGCGGCAGCCAGGATCGAGGCGGTGATGCTGCGCCGCACGCTGACCTCCCTTCGCCGGTGTCCGTGGCTCGCATTGTGGGGTTGTGACGTTATGACGACATTGTTGACATAGACGCGTGACTTTCGTCCACGGTGCCATGGATTTGGCCGATATACAAAGCCTCACACGGCTCATGCGCCACAGCCGTCACCGGCACGCCCGAAAATCGGAACGTTGGCCCCTTGCCGTGCGTCCTACGAAGGTCGGGCACGTCCCGCTGCGTACGATGCTGCAACACGAAACGACCGAAAGGCCCTCCCCTTGTCCGCTCGCTCCGCCACCCGCCGTTGGACCACGGTCCTAGCCGGGATCACTTCCGGGGCGGTCCTCGTGGTCACCGTGATCGGGGCCGGGGTCACCTCGGTGATGGGACAGCTCGAGGGCAACATCACCTCCCTGGATGTCTCCGAGCAAACCGGCATCACCGTGACCGAGTCCGAATCGGTAGTGGTCGACGAGGAGACCGGAGAGACCGCCCCGTTCACGATGGTGGTGATGGGCAGCGATTCGCGCACCGGGAAGGGCAACAAGGGCTACGGCAGCGTCGCGAAGTTCGGCGACGTCGAGCGCAGCGACACCACGATCTTGTTCCACGTCAACGCCGATCGCTCGCAGGCCATCGGGGTCAGCATCCCCCGCGACACCTTGATGATGCTGCCCGAGTGCACCAAGGACGGCGAGACGGTGGGTGGCTACGAAGGTCGCTTCAACGAGGCGATGTTCCTGGGCGGACCGGGTTGCGTACTCAAGGCGATCAACCAGATCACCGGGCTCGACGTCGACAACTTCATGGTTATCGACTTCGCGGCCTTCAAGCGGATCACCGAGTCCATCGGTGGCGTGGAGATCTGCCTCGATGAGGACGTCAACGATCCGCTCAGCGGATTGAAGTTGGACAAGGGCCTGCATACGGTCACCGGCGAGGAAGCGCTCGCCTTCGTTCGCGCCCGCAAGACCCTCGGTGATGGATCCGACACTTCGCGCATCCGCCGTCAGCAGGCGTTCTTGTCCTCTATGGCCCAGCGGGTGCTCTCCAGCGACATCCTGTTGAACCCGGCATCGCTGCTCGGTGTTCTCAACGCCGCAACCGAGAACCTCACCGCTGATCCGCAATTGGCCAACATCGAGAACCTGCGCGACCTCGCCGTGAGCTTGCGCGACCTGCGCCCGAAGGACATCACCTTCACCACGATGCCCTGGAAGCAGACCGGCGACGGCGCCACCGTCCAGGTGGCCAAGAAGCGCGCCAACCCGCTGTGGGATGCCATCGCGAACGACACTTCCTGGCCGCCGAAGGCGAACAAGGACCAACCGCTGCTGAAGAAGGCCCCGGAGGAAGTGCGGGTGGAGATCCTCAACGCCACCGGACAAAAAGGCACCGGCAAGCAGGCCAAGCGCGCGTTGACGGCCCAGGGCTTCAACGTGGTGAACGTGGACAAGATCAAGGACACCCGGCTCGGCGAATACCCATCCGAGGACACCATCTGGTTCGACCCGGATTGGGATGTCTCGGCCAAGACGTTGATCTACAGCACCGGTTTCGAGAACGTTGAGGAAGTGCCCGGACAAGGCGGCACCATGCGGATCATCATCACCGAGCCCCTCACGTCAGCCCGCGCCGTCACGATCTCCGAAGCCACGAAGGACCTCACCGCCAACGTCAACACCGGCGACGAGAACTTCTGCGC
>CAZJYN010000101.1:0-5098 GCA_964550285.1 uncultured Rubrivirga sp. | reverse complement strand
ATCGAGAACATCGAGTTCGCCTGCGGCATCCCGCAACTGATGAAGGGCAACTTCTCCGAGCAGGCCTCCACCGGTGTGGACGTGTACTCCATCCGTCAGCCGCTCGGCGTGGTCGCCGGCATCACGCCGTTCAATTTCCCCGCGATGGTGCCGATGTGGATGTTCGCCAACGCGATCGCCACGGGGAACACCTTCATCCTCAAGCCCAGCGAGAAGGATCCGTCGGTGGCGATGTTCGTCGCCGATCTGCTCAAGCAGGCCGGACTGCCCGAGGGCGTGTTCAACATCGTGCAAGGCGACAAGGTGGCGGTGGACCGCATTCTGGACCACCCGGACATCGCCGCGGTTTCCTTCGTCGGCTCCACGCCGATCGCGAAGTACATCTACTCCACCGGCACCGCCAACGGAAAGCGCGTGCAGGCGCTCGGCGGCGCGAAGAACCACATGGTGGTGCTCCCGGATGCCGATATCGACATGGCGGCCGATGCGGCCGTCAGCGCGGGCTACGGCTCAGCCGGTGAGCGCTGCATGGCGATCTCCGTCGTCGTCGCGGTCGGTGATGTCGGCGACAAGCTCGTCGATGCGATCGCCGCTCGCCTACCGAAGTTGAAGGTGGGACCGGGCACCGATCCGGACGCCGAGATGGGACCGCTGATCACGCGAGAGCATCGCGACAAGGTCGCTTCCTACATCGAGGGCGCTCCGGCCGAGGGCGCCAACGTGGTGGTCGATGGTCGCGAGAACGACCTGCCGAAGGAAGGCTTCTTCCTCGCGCCGTCGTTGATCGACAGCGTCAAGCCGGGCATGAAGGCCTACGACGAGGAGATCTTCGGCCCGGTCCTGTCGGTCACCCGCGTAGAGACGTACGACGCAGCCGTGCAACTGATCAACGATCATCAGTACGGAAACGGCACCGCGATCTTCACCCGCGACGGCGGCGCCGCCCGGCGTTTCCAGTTCGACATCCAGGTCGGCATGGTGGGCATCAACGTGCCGATCCCGGTGCCAGTCGCCTACTACAGCTTCGGCGGATGGAAGGCATCGCTGTTCGGCGACGCCAATATGTACGGGCCCGCGGGCATCGATTTCTACACCCGCACCAAGACCGTTACCTCGCGGTGGCCGGACCCGGCGACCTCCTCGGTCGACCTCGGTTTCCCGCAGACCCGCTAGATCCTTTCCCTTCGAAACGAGCAGGAGTAACTATGGACATCGGCGTCGTATTGCAGTGCACTCCCCCGGCCGCACGGGTGGTCGACCTAGCCCGCCGGGCGGAGACCTACGGCTTCGACTACGTGTGGACCTTCGATTCCCACATCCTGTGGGAGGAGCCGTATGTGCTCTACAGCAAGATCCTCGATGAGACCCGCAAGATCAAGATCGGTCCGATGGTGACGAACCCGGCCACCCGGGACATCACCGTCACCGCGTCCGTCTTCGCCACCCTCAACGAGATGTACGGCAACCGCACGGTGATCGGCATCGGCCGTGGCGATTCGGCCGTCCGGGTGACGAACGGCAAGCCGGTGAGCGTGGCCGACCTACGGCAAGCGGTCATCGACATCAAGGGCTTGGTCAATGGCGAGGCGATCGACTACAAGGAATCCACCTTGCGCCTGCCCTGGGCCGGGGATTCCCGCGCGGAGGTGTGGGTAGCCGCCTACGGCCCCAAGGTCCTCGCGCTGACCGGTGAGGTGGGCGATGGCTTCATCCTGCAGCTCGCCGACCCCTCCATCGCCGAGTGGACCATCGGAACCGTGCGCGAAGCGGCGGTAGCTGCCGGGCGCGAGGCCGATTCGGTCTATAACTGCGTTGCCGCGCCGGCATACATCACCGATGGATCCAAGGAGCAAAACGACCACGCCCGCGAACAGTTGCGCTGGTTCGGTGGGATGGTCGGCAACCACGTGGCCGACATCGTCACCCGCTACGGGGAGTCCGGCGTGGTGCCCCAAGCACTGACCGACTACATCAAGAACCGGCAGGGCTACGACTACAACCAGCACGGACAGGCGGGCAACACCCACGCCGATTTCGTGCCCGATGAGATCGTCGACCGGTTTTGCATCATCGGCACCCCAGAGGACCACATCCGGCGCCTCGAGGAACTCAAGGCGCTCGGTGCCGACCAGTTCGCGGTGTACCTCCAGCACGACAACAAGGACGCCACCCTCGCCGCCTACGGCGAGAAGGTCATCCCGGGCATCCAGGAGACGGTGCTCGCCAAGTCCTAGCCACCATCGGCACTGACCGATGTTCACTTACTGTCACATTCACGACATCGAGGAGAAACACACGTGAGCAACGCTGCGACTCTCGAGCAGCGCACGCCTACGGGCAACAAGCGCTCGAGCGGTTTCGCCAGACGCCTTCGTAACGGGGGTATCTCCACCCTGTGGGCCCTGGCAGGAATCGGCATCGTCGTCGTCATGTGGGAGTTGGTGAAGTGGCTCGGCGGATTCATTCCGATGCCGTTCAACACATCGGATACGACCATGCCGCACGTGTGGACGATGTTCGCCGCGATGGGCGAACCGGAGGTTCGCGGCTCGGACAGCACCGTGCTCGATGCGGTGATCTCAGCTGCCTTCAGATCCCTGGTGCTGGCGTTCGGCGGCTTCATCATCGGGGTCAGCGTCGGCTTGCTCCTCGCGGTGATCATGCAGCGTTTCTTGTTCGCCGAGCGCGGCCTGCTTCCTTTCGTGATCGCCTCGCAGACGGTGCCGTTGATCGCACTTGCGCCGCTGATCGTCGGGATCGGCAACCGAATCGAGATCGGTCCGGTGCAATGGACCACCACCTATTCGGTCATGTTCATCGCCGCCTACTTGGCGTTCTTCCCCTTGTCCGTGGGTGCACTGCGCGGACTGCAGGCACCTACGCCCACCTCGATGGAACTGATGCGGTCCTACGCGGCCACTCCGGGACAGATGCTGCGCAAGTTGCGCTTCCCTTCCTCGATTCCCTATATCGTCCCGGCGCTGCGCGTCTCAGCGGCTGCGGCGGTGGTCGGCACCGTCGTTGCGGAGATCTCCGCCGGTGTGCGCGGGGGTATCGGTCGACTACTGATCGAGTACGCGCGGCAGGCGACCTCCCAACCGGCCAAGGTGTACGTCGCCGTTTTCGGTGCGATCGTGCTGGGGCTCCTCGTCGCAGCACTGGTAACGGCCTTGGACGTCTACTTGACCCGCAACCTGCCCAAGGAGAAGAACGCATGACCACTGCGACCACCCAACACGCAGTCAACGCAAGCGGCGTGTGGAAGATCTTCAACGAGGGTCAGCCCAATGAAGTCACTGCATTGCAGGACGTGGACCTCACCGTCGACACCGGAGAGTTCATCTCACTCATCGGACCATCCGGTTGCGGAAAATCGACACTGCTGCGAGTGATCGCAGATCTCACCGACGCCACCCGCGGGCAGATGTCGGTGGCTGGTGTCACGCCGCACGAGGCCCGCGAGAAGCAGTTGTACGGGATGGCCTTCCAACAGGCCGCGCTCTTCGATTGGCGCACGGTCCGCCGCAACGTCGAACTCCCCCTGGAACTTCAGGGCTGGGACTCCGGCAAGCGCAAGGCACGGGCGCTGGAGTTGCTGGAGATGGTGCAACTCGCCGACTTCGCTGAGCACCGCCCCTGGGAGCTATCCGGTGGCATGCAACAGCGCGTTGCCATCGCCCGATCCCTCGCCGTGGATCCCCCGCTGCTGTTGATGGACGAACCGTTCGGTGCGTTGGACGAGATGACCCGCGAGCGAATGCAAAACGAATTGCTGCGCATCCGCCAGGACACCGGGAAGTCGATCGTGTTCGTCACGCACTCCATCCCCGAGGCGGTTTACCTGTCTGACCGAGTCGTAGTGATGTCACCTCGACCGGGGCGCATCACGGACATCGTCGACATCCCCTTGGGGATGGACCGCGACGAGGACACCCGCGAGGCCGATGCCTTCTATGAGTCGGTCACCGCCGTTCGCGAGGCGCTGCGTGGTCACGTCGGTGGCTCGGCGCAACGCGCCAAGATCGGCGAGGTCTGATGTCCGAACAGTGGGCTGACCGACTGAAGTACCTGTGGCCACCGGTACTGATCGCACTGGTGTTCCTCGGTGGGTGGCAGGCCCTTGTCGTGCTGCGCAACATCGAGCCGTTCGTACTGCCGGCCCCGACCTTGATCGGGCAGGAATTCCTCGGCGATATCGGCCTGATGTGGCAAACGGCGTACTACACCGGCACCACGGCATTCCTCGGACTTGTGTTCGGAACAATCGCGGGGTTGGCCATGGCGCTCCTCGCGCAGCGGTTCATAGTGGTTAACAATTTGGTCACTCCCCTTGCCGCCGGATTGGCCGCAGTGCCCATCATTGCCCTGACGCCGATCTTGAACAACATGTTCAGCATCACCAGTCGCACACCCCGGGTGCTGGTCACCGCCATCATCGTCTTCTTCCCCATGTTGGTGAACATCACCCGAGGCTTGATCCAGGTGCAACCGACGCAGTTGGAGTTGATGCGCTCGATGAACGCCCAGCCGCGAACCGTGCTGCGTGTTCTACGCGCCCCTAACGCGATCCCCTTCTTCTTCACCGGCATGAAGGTGGCGGCTCCGCTCGCCGTCATCGCCGCCTTGGTCGCCGAATACTTCGGCGGCCCACAACAAGGACTTGGCAGTCGAATAGCTGGTTCGGCTGCCAATACCGCCTACGGAAGAGCGTGGGCATACGTAGTTGCTGCCATCATCACCGGCCTGATCTTCTACCTGATCGTCGTGGCCGTGGAGCGATGGACAACACCCTGGACAGGCAGATCCCGTTCGGCCTGACGATAGAAGGAGGAAGCATGCGCAACATCGCACGCAGCCGGTGGACTCGTGTAGCGAGTCTCGCCGCTGTCGGTGTGCTCGCGCTGTCGGCCTGCAGTAGCTCGGATTCGGGCTCTGAGGACACCGCGACAGAGGAGACCGCCGCCGAGGAAACGGCAGAAGACACCGCCGCTGAAGAGACCGCAGCAGAAGAGGCCTCTGACCCGCAGGAGGAGTGCGCGGAGTTGACTCCGGCTAGCCTGCAGTTGCAGTGGTTCGTCCAGGCGCAGTTCGCCGGCTA
>CAZJYN010000100.1:0-5205 GCA_964550285.1 uncultured Rubrivirga sp. | reverse complement strand
CTCACGCGTTTCCCCCGGATTCCGGGGGATTCGCTTCGCTTCCCCCGGAATCGCCGCCGCTAACGTCGTTTCCCCCGGAATCCGGGGGAAACGCTTAGGGCGGGGAGGCGGGTACGCGTACCTCGATGCGCAGGCCGCCGAGGGTTGATTCGTCGGCCATCGCGGAGCCGCTGAGGGCCTGGGCAGATTCACTCACCAAGGCCAATCCCAAGCCACTACCACCTGGCACGGAATTGCTACCGCGCACGAACCTTTGGAAGACGCCGGCTCGCTCCTGTTTGCTCAACCCGGGTCCGTCGTCGTCGACCTGCAGCACGACCCACGGCCCGTCGCCAGCCACTTGCACCCTGATCGCCTGCCGCGCGTAGGTGACCGCGTTGCCGATCAACTCATCGACCATGCGCTCGAGCACTCCCGAGGGCGCTTCGATGCTCAGCGCCGAATCGTTCTCGGGCACCGATAATTGCAGGTCCAAAGAGCGATCCTCGGCGGTGCGCGTAGCTGCTTCGACGCGGGCGGTCACCACCGGGACGACCCTGACCTCGAGCCAATCGCCTACTCCGCTGTCGCTACGAGCGAGCGCGAGGATCTGATCGATGCGGCGCGTGAGGCGGTCCACCTCGCCCACCGCCGCCTCGGCTTCGTTGGCCACGCTCGGATCCGACGTGGTCTCCTCGATCGCCTCGAGGCGCAGGCGAACCCCGGTCAACGGAGTGCGTAGGTGGTGTGAAGCATCGGCGGCCACTCGCTGGGTTCGCGACAAGACCCCCGACAGTCGGATGGCGGTGGAATTCAAGGCATCGGCGACTTTGCGAACCTCGGCCGGTCCGGTATCGGCATCGGCGCGCAATTCGAGATCGTCCGGCAGCGCCTCCGCGACGTCGGCCAAGCGTCGAAGGGGAGCAGCAATGGAGCGAGCGACGAGCCAGGCGATGAGCGCCGCTGCGATGACGACACTGATGACGAATGCGGCCAACCAGGTGAGCGTCCCTGCGATTGCGTCGTCGACGTCGTACTCGGGAAGGGAGAAGCGCACGGCTGCCACGACCTCGTAGTTCTGCACGACGGGGGCCGCCACGTACCGCAGATCCGTTGCGAGCGTTTGCGAATACCGAACATCGGAGGCGACGATCCCGGTGAGCGCATCGTCGATCTCCGGGCGATCGAAGCTGCGATCGAGTCCGGAGTCATCGCTGTCGGCGACCAATGTCTGTCGATCATCGACAACGACCACACGTGCCCCAGTGCGATCCGCGGTGTCCTGGATGGATTGTTGCCAATCGATGTTCGGTTGTGAGGACAGCAGTGAAGCTGTTGCGAGGGTGTCGGTCTCCAGTGCGGCGACGAAGGCTGCCCGTTGGTCGGTAGCTACGACGATGGCCAACGGCGCTGCCAAGGCGAGCGCGACCAACGCTACGAGGCTGGTCATCGCGATGACGAGTCTTTTGCTCACGGGGCTGTCACTCAGGTGAGTTCAGTCGGTAGCCCACGCCCCGCACCGTCTGGATCAACTCGGGATCGTCGAGCTTCTTGCGCAACGAGCCGATGTGCACATCGAGGGTCTTTCCGGTACCGACCCAAACGGGATCCCATACCCGGGTGAAGAGTTCCTGTCGCGTGAAGACCCTGCCCGGTTCCTCGGCCAGGACAGCGAGCAGATCGAACTCCTTCGCGGTGAGTTCCACTTCCTGATCGCCCACCGTGACGCGTCGACGATTCCGGTCGACATTCAACGCGCTGGACTGCAGTTGAGGTTCGTTCCTTCGTCGCCGCGCGATGGCGCGGATACGGGCTGCGAGTTCGCGGACACTGAAGGGCTTGACCACGTAGTCATCGGCCCCGAGTTCCAGGCCGACGATGCGATCGGTCTCCTCGCCACGGGCTGTCGCGATGATGACGGGGACATCGCTGGTCTGTCTGATCTCCCGCAGCACATCGAGGCCTTCGCCATCGGGTAAACCCAGGTCGAGCAGGATCACGTCCACCCCTCGTAGGGCCGCGAGGACCTGCGTGGCGTAAGCGACGTGACTGGTGTCGATGCCGTTGCGCTCGAGCCCGGCGATCAACGGTTCGAAGACCGAGGGGTCGTCCTCGACGACTAATGCCTTCACGTGGACATATTCCCACCCAGCGCGGTCGAAATCGGGAAGGCAGGGATCTGGGCTCAACGCCTTACCTGCCCCTTACCTTCGCTTGGGACGGGCCTTCTCGACGCCCCTCTACCTTCGTATTACCAACGAAACGTGGAACGAAGGAGAGTCCAGATGCAGCGAGGTAGTGCGATTGCGGTAGCCGGGGCGGTGACCGGGATCCTCATCGCAGGTTCGGTGGCTAGCGTTGCTGTGATCAATGCGGCGTCGTCGAGTACGCCGACCGATGAGGTTCCCATCGTGGCCGCCAGTGTCGTGGAACCGCAGGACAATCAAGTGGTTGAGCCGGTTCCAACGGTAGGTGCGACGCCGCTGCCGGAGGTGGTGATCCCCGAGCCGATTCCCTCCGCATCGGCGACCGTCGAATCCGATCAAGGGTCCACGCCGGTGAGCGCATCGAGCGCCGAGGTAGCAACGCCGCGCGCCTCCGATTCGGCCAGTGCGCAGGAGACATCCAGTGAGCCCGAGTCGAGCCAGCAGCCCGAGTCGATCACGGCACGACAGGCGCGTGCAGCGGTGACCGCGGCTACCAGCGGAACCGTTGTGTCCACGTCCCGAACGCAACGTGACGGCTACGACGCATTCGCCGTGCAGATCCAGCGAACCGACGGCTCCGTGGTGACCGGTTACGTCGACTCGGCAACGGCGGTCGTCTTCGACTGGGTCGTGGATAAGCAAGCGCCGACGCCGACGCCGGCGCAAACGTACGACGACGACTACGACGACGACCGTGACGAGTACGACGATGACCACGACGACGACCGTGACGAGTACGACGATGACGATGACGATGACGACTACGACGACGACTACGACGACGATGACCGAGAAGACGACGATGACTAAGCGCGCGAAGCCCCGCAGCAGACAAGGGGCCGCTGACAAGGTGTGGGCCGTTGGCTTGGCGGGGGCAACGTGCCTCAGCCTCGTGGGGGTCGTCGGTGTGCGTGCGGCCCAGGATGCGGCGGCCGAACCGGTGGATCAGGATGCACAACTCGTGTTGTCCACCACGGCTGGAGCATCACCGGGAGCACCGGTGGTCGGTTCGACAGGACTGACCGAGGCGCAACTCGACCAATACGCGAAGGCTCTGGAGGTTGAGCGGCAGCGGCTCGAGGAGTACCACGGGCAATTACTGGATACAGCCGAGCGTTTGCAGGAGTCGGCGGATGCGATTGCGCAGAGCCAGAATGTCTTGCCTGCTGGGGCGACTACCAAGGCTGATACTCAGGGCGAGTCAAGTGAAACCGGGCCGAAGCAGGCCGAGCCGAAGGAAACCACGCCCAAGCCGAGTGCTCCCAAGCCTGCCGCGAAACCCGTCCCGAAGCCGGCGGCTGCGCCCCAGGTGGTCACGCCGCAGGCGCAAACCCGGGGAAGCTGACATGACCGTCGCTAAGCGCGAGTTCCCGGCAATGGGAACGACATGCTCGGTATCGGTCTACGGATCCGGCGACAGCGGGCGGCGGGGACGGACACTGGAGTGGCTTGCCACGTTGGGCGAGCAGCGGGTGATGTTGCTCGAGGCGCTGTGGAGTCGTTTCCGCCAAGACAGCGAGTTGTCGCGGTTACGTGCGTTTGCGGGCCAGGCGGCCATGAGCGTGTCGAAGGAAACCGAGACTCTCGTGCGGGCGATGCAGTCGGCCTGGCAGGTGACAGGCGGGGCATTCGACCCGACCGTTCTCGACGCCGTGAAGGTGGTCGGCTACGACCGGGATTTCGCGGAAGTCATCGCAGCGGACTGCATCGCAGCCCCTTCGGTCTTCCATGGGTCAATCCCGGGAATGTCCGAGGTTGCCGTGGGTGAGCGTTCGGTGAGCCTGCCGATGGGTGTGTCCTTGGATCCTGGAGCGATCGGCAAGGGTCTCGCGGCGGACATGGTGGTCGAGGAACTGCTTTTGGCCGGTGCCCACGGAGTGATCGTCGACCTCGGCGGCGACATCGCGCTCGGTGGTGTCCCGGGAACCGACTCGATGTGGTCGATCGGCGTGAGCGACGAGCGATCGCCTGGCAGGCAGCCAGCAACGGCTCGGAGGCACGTCTCGTGGAAGCCCGGAATCGGGCATGCGGCGATCGCGACCTCTACGACCTTGAAGCGTCGATGGGCGGATTCGCGGCACCACATCGTGGATCCTCGAACGGGATCGAGTACTGACGAGACGATCGTGCAGGCCACCATCGCAGGAGCGCGAGCCTGGGAGTGCGAAGCCTGGGCTACCGCTGTGCTCGTCCGGCCGTCCTTACTCGAGGTCCTGCCGCGAGGAATGACCGCCTTGGTGCTCGCCCCAGGCGAGGTGCTGCGAGATGACTTCTCCCACGACAGTGAAACGAAGGTGGCATAGCAATGGAAACAGCAGTCGAGGTTCCCTGGACGTGGTTGGGCATCCGAGCAACGGGAGTCACCGCGTGGGGCTTGCTCACAGCGGTCGTGCTGTGGGGATTACTTCTGCGCACCAGACTACTCGGCACGTCGGTGAAGCCACCGGTCTTGCTTGGCATGCATCGTTGGTTGGGCGCGCTCGCGCTCGGATTCCTCGCCGCGCATCTGGTGTTGCTCACAGTCGATCCGGTCGTTGCCTTCACTATCCCGCAACTGTTCATCCCCGGGATAGCACCGTGGGAACCCTTCGCGGTGGCACTTGGAGTAGTCGCCATGTGGTTGATGATCCCGGTCTCCGTCGTGGGTCGCATCCGACAACGATTGGGTAAATCCGGTGCGAAGGTCTTCGCTCGAACGCATCTGATCGCTTACTCGGCCTGGCCCCTGGCTACCGCACACTACGTACTGGCGGGCACCGATGCGCTGAGCGAGTGGTCGATCGGCTTGATCATTACCGCCTCGGCCCTGCTCGTCTTCGGCCTGCTCGCTCGCGGCTTCGTACCAGCGCCTCGGCCTTCCCGTCCGAGCGCAAGGCCCAATGGGCCGACGCCCGAAGGGGAGAAAGTCCCCGTAACCGTTGCGTAGGCGGACGACGACGGGGTGCGAGCGACTGGGGGAAACGCTTCGCTTCCCCCGGAATCGCCGCCGCTAACGTCGTTTCCCCCGGAATCCGGGGGA
>CAZJYN010000099.1:0-5252 GCA_964550285.1 uncultured Rubrivirga sp. | reverse complement strand
CACGCCACGGGGCCACCGGCCATTCCGGCCGGGCGCCAATTCACACTCGCCCGTTCGCCGGCGTAGAACTCCGCACCCGCGGGCCGGTCGGCGAAGGCGATCGACGGGAAGGCCACGAAGGTTCCATCGACCGCCGCGCCCACACTGCGGATCGCCGTGACGTTGACTTCGTTGCCTCGGGCTAGTCGTACCCCGACCGAGCCCTTGTCCGATCGCATCAGTGCGCGCCGGATATGCACCGTCGGTGTGCCGCTGCCCAGCCAGATGCGCCGCCCGGATCCACTGTTCTCACTGGGCTTCAGCGACAAGGAGGCGAGGACGGCCCCTTGCCGATCGCTCCACACCAGGTGGGCGCTCACGTCCGCGGCCAGATCCCCGGCGAAGTCCGTGGTCTGGATCGTGGTGGAGATCCGCGAGCCCTTTACCGAGAAGTGGGTGAACTCATGGAAGTAGCGACGAGTCGAGAACGGCATATCCAGCAGTTGCAGGTGAGTGATGTCCAGCCACCATGAAGCCGCTTTACCCAGGACCGTCTGCTGCGCGGATCGAGAGTTCGGGGTATCCAGTGTCTGAGGGGAACGCCAGTACTGCCGCTCGCCCTCGACACTGCCCTCGATACCGCCATCGGCACCATCGTCGGTAGCGACGACGGCATCCACCACCGACGCCCAACGTTCCCAACGCATGGCTTGTCGCAACAATTCCCGATCATCGGTCAACAATCCATACAACGCCACGCGCAGCGCTGGGCGCACGTGTTCGAAGGCGCGAACGTCGATACCGGCGATGTACTCGCGCAGGACTTCGGCGATCGCGTTCGCGGCTTGCGGATCGGGGTGCTCACCGATCGTCGACAGATACAGATAACCCTCGTGGCGCAGGAACTTGATGTCCTTCGCCAATCGCAACTCATCGCTGGAATCGGTGAGCAACTCATCCATCTGCCGATTGATTGCCACTCGATCGACGACATTGCGTTGCTGCATCCGACCCTGGGTGATGGAGGCTTCCTCTGCCTTGCGGTCGACGTTCCAGATGTAGACGACCGTCTGCAGGATGCCGATGCGTTCCGCGGCGAGGAAGCAGCGCAAGGTGAAGACCTGATCTTCGAACAGCAACCCGGGTGGGAACTCGATCGAGTTCCGCTGGAGAAACCTGCGCGAGTAGATCTTGTTCACGCTGATGGTGTCGTAGAGCAAATCGGGCTCCTCGACCAGTGAGCCCACCACCCGGTCGCTTCGATGCAGATCCGGGCGCCACAGTTTGTCCCGGTCCCGACCGACGTCGTGGCGCAGCGCGGTTCCGCAGACTATGTCGGCATCCCACGCCTCGGCAGCATCGAGCAGGTTGGCGCATGCGTGGATATCGAGTTCATCGTCCGAATCGCAGAACATCACCCACGGTGCTCCCGCGATCGCCAATCCGTCGTTCCGTGGCGCGCTGCAGCCACCGGAGTTCTCGGCGCGCTGCACGTAGCGGATCCGCGGATCTTGTTCGGCGACCGCTGTCACGATCTGCGAAGTGGCATCGGTCGAGGCATCGTCGACCACGATGATCTCGATCGAGTGCAGGGTCTGGGCGCGTACGGAGTCCAGCGCCCGGGTGATGCGGGCTGCATCGTTGTAGCCGATGAGAATGACGCTGACCAAGGGCTCACTCATGCCAAGCCCCGAGTGCTTGTGCCCGTTCGATCAATACGCGAGCACGCTCATCGAAGGAGTGCCGTTCGGCGATGCGGGCGGCGGCGGATCGGCGCTGGGTGTCATCGCCGAATACCGCTTCCACCGGTTGAGACAACAGGTCCACGAGATGGTCTTCGTTTTCGAACACGACAACGGATGCACCGAAGGTCTCCGTCATTCCGGTCGCGGGATCGGTGAGCACCCGCGCCCCACTCGCAACGGCATCGAATAGTCGGTTCGAAAGGAAGCCCTGTTCGGCCATGTCGCGATGGTGGTCGTTCAGCACGATCTCGGCGCCGGCGTACGCCGCAGGCAACTCCTCATTCGCTAGGAATTCGCCGGTGATCCGCGATGGCTCCACGAAGTCGGTCCACCCCACGCCGTAGAGCCGGAGGTCATCGGCCCGATCCGATCGCAAGGCACCGCGCACCGCGGGACGGAACTCACCGCGGGTGGATCCGACGAAGAGCAGGTCGCTGGAGTCAGCGAATCGCTCCGGCGGGGCGAAGCGGTTCGGGTCGGTGGCCTGCAACAAGGGCGTCACCTCGATGCCCTCGGGTGCCTGCCACTGCTCGCTCGCGGCGAAGACGGCGTCGTAGGAACGCAGTTCCTCGGCGCTCACCGAATCCGGGTGGGAGATCACCCACAGCATCCATACGTTGGAGCGATCGACAGGCGGCACCACGGCGCGCAGCCCACGCAGCGCGATCACCACATCGTCCTCCGCACGACGATCGCTACTAGCCCCGGCACGCGAAACCACGCGGGCGCGTTGGCCCGCACGGCGCAATGCAGCGGCGAGGTCCCGGGCGAACCAGGTGTCTCCCCACTGTTCGCCGGCTTCACCCTTCGGCGCGGACGTGACGATGGTCCACTGCAACGGCTCATGACTGCGACCGGAAAGCAATCGCTTCACCCGCGAGGCGACACTCATCGGCGCGTTCCCCCTGCGGCGCCTCCGCGCCAGAAGCCCACACCCCAAGCCCCGTGCATCGTGGCGAATACCGCCGGCAACCGCAGCGCGGCAGGCATATCGGCGATGCGGGCTCCGGTCCACACCGAGGCGACTACGTTTCCGGCCGCGTACACGGCGAGCGGCGCCAGGCCGGCGAGGACGACGGTGCCGCGCCCGCGCATCGCGCCCACCGCGGCGGTGCCCAATCCAGCCGCAATAGTCGCGACGGTGACCGGCGCCGCCAAGTAGCGAATCGACAGCGTCGAGGGATGCCGCCGCGCCACTTCGCGCCGCCACCGGCCGTAGTCGTGGTACTGGCGCGCCAATGCCTTCATCGAATGACGCGGACGGTAGGTGACCATCAGATCCGGGGTGAAGTACACAACTCCCCCGGATTCGCGTATCCGCAGGTTCAACTCCCAGTCCTGCGCTCGTTCCATGGACTCGTCGTATCCACCCACGCGCTGCAGTGCACTGCGTCGAAAACATCCCAAGTAAACGGTGAGGGTCGGTCCCTCCTCGCCACCAACGTGGAAAGAGGCATCGCCCACTCCGAATTTCGATGTCATCGCGGCGGCGACCGAACGTTCGAAATCGCCGCTGCCTTCCGCGGCCATGATCCCGCCTACATTGTCGGCTTCGGTGCGCTGGAGGACTTCCACGGCGGTGGAGACGTAATCGGTCGGGATCATGGCGTGGCCATCGACTCGAACGACGATCTCCCCCACCGACGCGGCGATCGCGGCATTCAGCCCCGCGGGGGTGGAGCCGGTGGGATTGTCGACAACGCGGATGCGATCGGATGCCGAGGCAAGTTCGGCAGCTACCGTCGCCGTGTCGTCTTTGCTGGGACCGACAGCCAGCGTTACGTCCAACTCGCCCGCATAGTCCTGAGTCAAGATCCGATCGACCGCAGCGCGCAGGTGCCGCTCTTCGTTCACCACCGGCATGACGACGCTCACGCTCGGCAGTGGCGGGGGTGCGGGCATGGCCAGCGACCTATTCGGTGCCCAGGGCCGGGGAACGCACCAGGCCCGCATACTCGGTGGCGGTCTTGGTCAAGAAGTGCTCGTCGGAAACCGGTGAGGTGTTCGCCGGTCCGTCTGCGGAGTGGCGAACGTAGGTGTAGCCGAGACCGTGCGTGCGGTAGACCAGACCACCGGCCTGCAGCACCTGGTCCAACAGCCCTTTGTCGACCGATCGTGACAACGTGCGCCATCCACCGACCTGCGCGAGATCCCCGGCCGAGATGCAGATAGTCCCGCCAGCGACGAACCGAGCGAACCGCTCGGCCGGGTAGGTGGGCCTAAAGACCGTGGTGTCCGCGCCTTCCAGGTAGACCCAATCCAGTGCCTTGCCGACTACTTGCGCGCCGGAGTACATGCGCGCGAGCACCAGATCCCAGATGTGCGTCGGTGCGTAGTAATCGTCGTCGTCCATCTTGGTCAGCAGTTCACCGTCGGCACGGGCACTCGCCGCGATCAAGGCATGGCCGAGGGTGCGTTCGGCGGGCATACCGATCAGCACCCATTCGCCTTCCCAACCGTCCAGCAAGGTGCGCACGCGGGGTGCGTATTCGGCGACGACGCTTTCATCGCCATGCAGCACGAGTACCAACTGCAGGTGCGGGTAGTCCTGCCGACGCACCATCGACAGTGCGTGGTCAAGGCGCTCGGGACGATGCGTAGATAGCAGCACGCTGACGGTCGGCCACGCCATCACCGCAGCTTGCGGGGAGTATTCGCGCAACGCATCGCGCCGGCCATCGACCGACATGCGCTGCCAACCGAGGTAGTCGTCGGCTGCCGGCAGTTCGGACTCGCTTTCCACACCGATCACGCCCACGGCGGCCAATTGCGTGCGCAGCACCGGATCCAACTTCGAGGCCTCGGTCACCGCGGAGATCGAGCGCAGCGGCTTGACGTCACGCATGCCGATCCGAGTCCCGAATCGCTGTGTGATGATGCTGGCGTCCACGACTTCCCCGACCGCATCCGAGGCCCGACCGTGCGGACGGTGGATGGTCGGGTCGAGCCGCACTTCGTGTTCACCCCAGTGCTGAACACCCTGCTCGCCTTCCCGCACCTGGATTACCCGTTCGGCTAACTCCGGGGAAACAACCGTCGCATCGGCCGTCCCGGGCACGAGTAGCACGTCGGCTCGGCGCACGTGCGCATCGATATCGCCGTCCTCGTGGACGTCGCGCACCTGCTCGGCGAGCAGACCATCGGCGGGCACGCCCGCGGTCCAGGTGAGGGAGGGGAAACCGGTGGCGGTGGGCTGCAGCATGCGCAGTACTGCCGAGAGCACCACGCCGGCATCGTGGCGGTCGTGCAGTGTGAGGGTGACGTCCACGCCATCGCCCTTGGGCAGGACCGATAGCCCCTCGACCCCGTCGATTCCCGGAGATCCGGTCCAACCGCGGTGCGGGCGGCGCAGCCGTTCGATCCGCACATGCACCTCGGTCAGGTGGGCCACGCCTATCGAGGCCGTGACCAAGCGCCGGAAGACCCCGAGGTGGTCGGCGCGCACGGTCCAGTGATCACCGGTGGAACTCGAGCGCTCTCGCACCCGGGTGCCCGGCACGGGCGTCATCGCGGGGCTCGCCATGCCGC
>CAZJYN010000098.1:0-5452 GCA_964550285.1 uncultured Rubrivirga sp. | reverse complement strand
CGAACACGCCTATGCCAGCGAGAAGGAACTCATCGGGATGCGCCGTATGGAGGCAGAGGACTATTACTACGACGATGAGTTCGATGACGACGAGTGGATCATCGACGATGAGGACGATGACATCACCCTCGACTTCGATGACGACACGGACTTCGTCGATATCTCCGTGGGTGGATACGACTACGGCAACCAGCGCGGTCAGCAGGTTGCGAAGATCCGAAAGCAGTCGCTGTGGGCTATGTGGTTGTCGATCCTGGGATTTTGCGTGATCACCGCAGTGGCGGGACTGGTCATGGGAGCCCTCGCCATGCACGACGCAAAGAAGGCCGACATACCGCGGCCGGGTACTGCGTTGGCTGCGGTGATCATCGGTGGGGGCTGGCTAGCGTTACTCGCATTCGGTCAGTTCTCTGTCTAGCTCCCGGGTTCGTAATCCGCCCATGAGCGATGAAGTGATGATGTCCACCACCTTCGACCTGCCCGGATACAAGGTCGATCAACAGCTCGGGCTGTGCTGGGGAGTTCTGGTGCGAAGCGTGGGCTTCGCGAAAGGATTCACCGGCGGGTTCAAATCCCTGCAGGCCGGCGAGGTCCCGCAATACACCGACGTGGTGAACAAGGCTCGCGAGCAGGCTGTCGACCGGATGATGGAGCATGCCAAGGAGCTCGGCGGGAATGCGGTGATGGGCGTGCGCTTCGACTCGTGCGACGTGGCCGAGAACCTCGCGGAAATCTTGGCCTACGGAACGGCCGTGAAGGTGTCGCCCACAGGCTGATTTCGCCGATCTCCTTGCGAGCCCGAAATCACGAATTCATACTCGAGGCATGGAAACACAAGTACTGCTATCGGGTTTACGTTTCGGTGAAGGCCCACGGTGGCGAGACGGGCTGCTGTGGTTTTCGGACTTCTACCGCCGCGGTGTCTACACCGTGGATGAAACCGGAGTGGAGAACCTCGTAGTGGAGGTTCCGGGGCAACCGTCCGGATTGGGCTGGCTCCCCGATGGATCACTGCTGATCGTCAGCATGACCGACCGACAGGTGCTGCGCTGGGATGGCAGCACGCTGTCTTTCTACGCCGACCTGTCCGCTATCGCCACATTCCACGCCAACGACATGATCGTCGATGCAGCCGGGTGCGCCTACGTGGGCAACTTCGGCTTCGATCTGCACGCAGCCATGTTGGAACGTGAGGTGCCGGAGATCCTGGCGGATAACTCCGCTGGGAACACCAGCTTGATTCGCGTGGACCCAGACGGCAGCGTTCACGAAGCCGCCGATGATGTGCGGTTCCCCAACGGGATGGTGCTTCTCGACGGTGGACGCACGCTGGTGGTGGCCGAGACGCTACGGCTGCAACTCACGGCCTTCGATGTCGCCGAGGACGGATCCCTGTCCAACCGGCGGGTATGGGCATCGACCGCCGAGCAGGGCGTTGCCCCCGATGGGATCTGCACCGATGGACAGACCGTCTGGGCCGCTGCCGCGCTCGCTCCCATGGTGGTCGGTTACCGCGAAGGCGGCGAAGTGGTGGGAACGGTCAACACCCAGCAGATCGCCTACGCCTGCGCCCTAGGTGGTAGCGATGGCAACACCATGTTCATCATGACTGCACCATCGAGCCATCCGGCCGAGGTGGCTGATGTCGAAGCGGGGACGATCGAAACGGCAATGATCGGCGATTAGCCAGCCCGATCCTCCGCGGGCGAACCCATGCGACGGGCGTCGCGCTTGGCGAGCACCCGCCCCTTGCGCTCACTACCCGGTATAAACCTGGGGGTAACGGTTATCGGAATTCGGATTGGGGAATACCGGAGCCGGCGCGATCGGACCTGCGTCGTCGTCGGAAGGCTGACCCGCCTTGACCGGCACATCGAGGATGAACTGGTCGAACTCCCCCGGCATGGTGATGGCCATTTCGATCTCGCAGCGCACGGTTCCGGCGGCTATTTGCTGACTGTTCGCCGAGCAATCGACCCGGAAGGCGTCGATCGGCGCATTTCCGAATAGAGCGCCTTCGTTATAGAGCTGGGTCATGACCGTGGCGATCTCGCTGGTCATGGATGCCCACGTTGCTTTCTCATTCGGGTACTTGCCGTATTGCGCGAGCCCGTCTTTGAGTGATTGGAAAACCCAATCCTCGAAACGCTTGCTGGTGGTGCGCACATCCCTATCCAGGGTGATAGTCGGGGCGACGATCGTTTGCCCACTGGGGAAATCGATGACCGGTGAGATGGCACCTACTTGCAGTTGGCCTCGCTGAGCTGGAGTGGGGTCCAGTTCGCTGGTGACGGCGACGATCCCGTCGAATGCCCCCATCGGGACCCAGATCCCGAAGTTTTCATCCGTTCGGCTTCGCACGCCTAGTACACCGGGAGAAGCCGCACGGGCTGCACCGGAAGCATCGACCACGCCACTGCCGAGCAGTGAACCGTTCGGTGATGCAGAACCCACGACCGCGCGAAGCCGCTCGGCTGCGGAGATGACGTTGTCCACTGCCTGTGCTTTATCGGTGGAGGATATGGACACGGCCGCTGCCGGCGGATCGATCCAGGCCATCGCCCACAACGAATCCGCCTGGGTGACCAAGGCACCGGCAACATCGACCCAATCGTCGACGCTGAGGCCGCGCAGTTCGGGGACGGCGAGGTCTAAAGCAGCCGGGACGTCGATCGCATCGATCGCTGCTGTCAGCGACGCGGCATCGGATCCGGCCGCGGGCACGATGCTCAGACTCTGGCCACCGTTGAGGAAGAAGTCCTTCACGGCTTGGGTCATCACCGGGCTGATCTGAGTGAACACACTTACGTCGTTAGCTGAGGTGAGGACCACTGCGCCGTTCTCGACCGCACCCGGGGCAGGTGTGGCGTAACCGACCATTACGTGCGCCGGGGTGAGGAGTTCGATATCCGCCGGGTTGAGGATGTCGATGAGGCGGATCGGCTGCGGTTTCCACTGGGCGAAGAGCCGCACGGTGTTCGCAGTGGTGGTGGACCACGCATCCGGTGCCGGAGAGCCGATTTTCAGTTCGGTGCCCGCGGGCCTGGTGTTCCAACCCGTGAAGTAGTGGCCCGCAGGGGTGCACACCGGGTCCAGCATGATGCGGTAGTTCGCGAGATCGTCCCGGTCTACTTCCTGGGTGATGGTGCGGTGCTGGACGGGGACGTTGGTCTTGCCGGCGAAGCACTCGTCCGGTGAGCCGACGTTGGCATCGAACTCGACGGCGAGCACTTCTTCCTTCAGCACCGCGGTGAATCGCTGGGAATCGATGACGAGCACCGGATGGCCGGGCGGGTGGACGAGGTCATCCCAACCGACCTTCCAACCCACGATCTGCGCGCCGCTGGTGGTGCGGCAATCGGCTCCTGGCTCGGGAAGGGTGTACTGGGAATCGATGGGGACGCTGACGGGACTGATGCTGGTGCACTCTCGTCCATCGGGCAGCCAGAACGTGAACTCAGCTGAACCTTTGTCCACGATCGGGGTGATCGAGACGATCGGTGCCTGGAATTGCGAGCCGTAAACAGTGGCGTACTCACCGCTTCCTAGCACAGCACTGGTGGTTCCCACGCGGTACCAGACCTCGAAGGATGTGGCATTGAGCGGGAAGCCTTCGTAGGTCCCGGCCAACGTGGTCCAGGACGCACCGGAGTCCAAGCTCACCTGCCAGGTGGATAGGTCGGCTCCGCGCAGCGTGATCGAGCAAGCGGTATTGGCGGTACCGGCGACGGTAACTTTCAGGATCGAGGTGGATTGCAGGGTGTAGGTCGACGCACCGGACCAGGTGGCGGGGCAATCGGTGCCTGCAAGTGCGCCGGTGTTCGTCCAGGTGCCCGAGACGTCGGCGTTGGCGGGAGCAGCGAATACGAGGAGGGAGGACAGCAGGGCGAAGACGAACCCGATCGCAGTGGCGCGTTTGACCTTCATATTCAGCTGCGGCCCTTGCCTAGGCGCCGTCTACGAACAGGGCCGCGTGGGCCAGATCGCTGGCAACCGGTGTGGGAGCGCGGTCACGCCACGAGATGGGGGTAGCGGACACGTTGGTCAGCAGATCATGGGCGTCGCCGTTTCTCCGGCGCACTACCCAGCCCTCGACGGGCGCGCGGTCCCGACTGGTGGTCCAGCCGAGTTGAGCCAGCCAGCGCGCGGCGGATTCGTCTGGATCATCGAGTCCCACGGCCACGGCGAGGAGATAGGCGATGCGGGCTTGCATGGTGAACTCGTCGTCGTCCTCGAGAAGGAGTCGCGAAGCCAGGTGTTGCCAGAGGAACTCAGGGTCCGTGCGTGCCTTCGCGCCGACCTTCGTGCACGCCAGCACACCCTTGGCCTTGCGCAGTAAACCGAACTTCTGCAGCGCTAGGCGGAAGTGCAGGGCGACCGTGCAATCCACCTCGCGGGTGCGCGAGTGGATCCAGCCCTGGACCGCGGGAACGAAGCCCGCGATGGCATCTAGATCCTTGGGCTTGAGGTAGCCGGCTGCGGTGAGCGGGACACCATCGCCCACGTGCTCGAGGTATTTCATGATCGGCGCGAGGTGCGCGATGCGTTCCTCGGTTGTGCTGCGCGGCTGACTGAGCAGCGCTGCGAGCATCTGGTCACCGTCGGGACTACCGCGAAACTTCGAGACGAAGGCCAACACCTCGGGCCGGATCCCCCAGTCGATGAATCCGGCGAGCGGACTGATGAGTGAGGTGTTGGCCATCTGGAGATCGAATGCCTCTAGGTCGTCGAGGACTTCGCTGAGCTCTCGCGCTGTTCGCAAACCACCGCAGTCCTCCGGTGGGGCAGCCCGCTCCCCTGCCACGATGCGGGCCGGCAACTCCGGTTCGCCCTCGGTGACGGATTCGAGTTCGATGGCAAGATCCCAGTTGTCCCCGAAGTCGTAGACGTAGTGCAAGACATCACCGGGGTCGCCCATGGTTTCGTCTAGCCGTACCTCGGTGGTGAGCGGGTGGCCGTCGTCGTCGTAGATCACCTCTTCTGGGCAATCGAAGCGCTCGGCGGTCGGATCGAACGGATCGGCTCCGATGGCGAACCGGTGCAGGTGGTAGTTCCACCACCCGAATGCCTCCTGGATCGCGGTGTTGACCTGGATGAGCAGCAGGTCCGAGCGCAGTTCGAGTCGGCGCCAGATGACCGGCCGCGAATCGTTGAGCGATATCCGCACGGTGAAGGTAGCTGGTTCGGCGCGAGGGGCGCGTCGAAGGCTCGACCGGGGGCTGGCTTCTTCCACGTCCTCGCGTGCGATGCCCTGGACCTGGGCGATTACCTGGTCCACATCACGCAACTCACCGGGCTTCAGACCGGCGATGATCTGCTCGAATTGCCGCCTGATCTCCTCTTCGGATTCCACGGACCGACGCTACCGAAGACCCCGCACCTGCATGTCCACGGTGACGAGATCGATCACATCCTCGCGGATCATGCCCGCACCCCAGACGTGGTCACAGAT
>CAZJYN010000097.1:0-5644 GCA_964550285.1 uncultured Rubrivirga sp. | reverse complement strand
CGACGAGTCGGCCGTAGCCGATCGTCTTCCCGCTCGCGGTGGTGACGGTGTGCGCATCCGGGTCGATGGCGGTGGCGGCGTCCTTGATCCAGGTGACCCCCGCGGGGATCACCGAGGCCATCGGTCGAGCACTGTCCGGTGCCTTGGCGCGGCCGCCGCCGACGAGTGTCCACAGCGGTTGGTAGTAATGGGCGTCGCTTGGCTCGATGAGCGCGACGTCGGCAATGTGCTCCTTCTTCAACCGGGCGGCGACACTGATCCCGCCCGATCCGCCGCCGATAATGACGACTTGGTGGTGTTGATCGGCCATCTGCACTCCTCGATTCACGCGGCCTAGTTCTTCGTTCCGGGCACAACTCTGGCACGCCTCTGGACAAATGTCCGGACATTCGTACAATTGGTCCGTGACTTCGATGGAAACCACCCCCCGAGTGGGGAGCGAGCCCCTAGCGGGACCGGTGCTACCGGACCGCTCGAGCCCGCTTCCGCTGTGGGCGCAGGTCAGCGCCGACATCCGGCGCCGGGTGGCTGAGGGCGCATTCGGTGAGGGCTTTCCCGGGGAGATAGCCCTCACCGAGCAATACGAGGTCTCCCGGCACACGATCCGCGAAGCCCTGCGAGTTCTCCGCGACGAGGGCCTGCTGCGTAGCGAACGCGGACGCGGCACCACCATCGAGGACGGCTCCTACTCCCAGAACCTCGGCACCCTCTACTCGCTGTTTCGCACCATCGAGGACCAGGGCGTGCCTCAGCGCAGCGAGGTGCGCCGGCTCGCGACCACGATCAATCCATCGGTGGCGACGAACCTGCAGATCGGCGCCGGTGAGGACCTCGTCGTCCTCGAGCGAGTTCGCTACGCCGGCCAGGAACCGCTCGCCGTAGACACCGCCTGGCTACCGAAATCCATCGCGGCACCTTTATTGGACGTCGACTTCACATCCGGTGGCTTATACGACGCCCTCACCCGAACCTGCGGCGTACGGCCCGATGCCGGCCACGAACAGGTGGCCGCGCAGACCGCTCCTTCGCATATCGCCGAACTCCTGCAATTGCCCAGTCATGTTGCAGTTTTGTATATCGAACGCACCGCCATGGCCAAGGACGTTCCTGTGGAATGGCGGGAGACCTACATCCGTGGCGATCGATTCTCCTTCGAAGCCGAATGGCGCCCTGGGAGTTCCTCCATCACGCCGATCAACGAAGCCCGCTAACGCCCCACTCGATCCCCCACCGCACCAGGAGAAGACATGGTCATCCTCGCCGCCGCTCTCGCGCTGTTCATCGGTGCTGCCGTCGGGCTCCTCGGCGGTGGCGGCTCCATCCTCACCACGCCGCTGCTCGTCTACGTGGTCGACTGGCCCGCCAAGCAAGCCATCACCGCGAGCTTGTTGGTCGTGGCGATCACCTCCCTGTTCGGACTCATCGCGCACGCCCGGGCCGGACGCGTGCGTTGGAAGACCGGCTTGATCTTCGGTGTAGCCGGCATGGTCGGCGCTTTCATCGGCGGTCAAGTCGGAGCACTGCTTCCCGGCGCACTATTGCTCGCCGCCTTCTCGGTCATGATGGGCGTCACTGCCGTTGCCATGATCCGCGGACGAAAGCAGGTGAAAGGGCACGGACCCCATAAGGGGCTTCCGCTGTTTCGCATCATCCTCGATGGCCTGATCGTCGGCCTGGTCACCGGACTCGTCGGCGCCGGCGGTGGCTTCCTCGTGGTTCCGGCGCTTGCCCTGCTCGGTGGCCTACCGATGCCGAACGCC
Organism: uncultured Rubrivirga sp.; assembly: GCA_964550285.1. Lineage (GTDB taxonomy): Bacteria > Actinomycetota > Actinomycetes > S36-B12 > S36-B12 > S36-B12. The sequence goes on along the minus strand of CAZJYN010000097.1, from coordinate 3,884 downwards.
GTTGCCACCAGCCTGCTCGTCGTTGCGATGAAGTCCTTCGCCGGATTCTTCGGCTACGCGCTCAGTTTCGGTGGCGACTCCCTGGTGTCGATCAACACCGCCACCACCACGATCGATGGCGGCGCCACCATCTGGCCGATCACCGCCCTCGTCACCGCGATGGCCGTCCTCGGTGCACTCGTCGGCTCCCGCGTGGTTGGCAAGATCCACCCGGACAAACTGCGCAAGGGCTTCGGATGGTTCGTCCTCGTGATGGCCGTCTTCATCCTTAGCCAGCAGATCGGCGGTCAGCTCTACGACTTCGCGAGCCAAGGCACACTCCAAGCGATCGAGGTGATCGCTGGCTTGATTGCGGTCGTCGCCTTCTTCACCTGGGTGATCAGGCGGCCGGTGAAGGAGTCCATCGCCGATTTCGACGAACCGGAGATCGCGCTGGAAGGTGATGATTCCTCGGGCGGGGATTCAAACCAGAATTCGGCGCCGAGTTCGTCTACCAGCGGGGCAAAGCCTTCCCAGGATTGAGGATGCCGCGCGGATCGAGGGCTTCCTTGATCCGCGAGTGCAGATCGATCTGCACGTCGTCGAGTTCCTTCGCTAGCGCTTCGCGTTTCAAGGAACCGATGCCGTGCTCACCGGTCACAGTTCCTTCATTCGATAGGGCAACGTCGAGGATCTCATCGAAGGCAACGAGTGCGCGCGCTGCCGCGTCGTCGTCTCCACGCGGGGTCACGATGGTCGGATGTAAGTTGCCGTCCCCGGCATGGCCGAAGGTCGCGATCTGAACCTCGTTGCGCGCAGCCACCTCTTGGATCTGCACCATCGTGTCGGCCAGCCGGGTGCGCGGCACTGCAACATCGTCGAGCAGCCAATCGCCGGCCGATTCCAGTGCCGGGATCACCATCCGGCGAGCGCCGACGAGCATCTCCGATTCCTCCGGGTCCTCGGAGACGTAGACCTCGCTCGCACCGCCTGCTTCGCAGATCTCCCCGAGCCGGCGGGCGTCTTCACCCGCAGCAGGGGAATCGAATTGCCCGATCAGCAGCGCGCCGGCCGAAGTGTCCAGCCCCATCGACCGCCATTGCTCCACAGCGACGATCGAGGTGTTATCCATCAACTCCAGCATGCTCGGGCGCAGTTCATTCATGATCGCGCTCACCGAGCGGCCGGCAGCCCCGATATCGGCGAAGACCGCCACTACCGTGGCCGGATCCGGCGGGAGCGGGCTGAGCCGCAGCCGCGCCATGGTGACCACGCCTAGCGTTCCTTCGCTGCCGACCATCAACCCGGTGAGGTCGTAGCCGGCCACACCCTTGATCGTCTTGCGGCCCATCCGCGTGATGCGCCCATCGGCTAGCACTACTTCCAGACCCAGTACCGAATCACGCGTGACCCCGTACTTCACGCAGCACAAACCACCGGCGTTGGTGTTGACGTTCCCGCCGATCGAACAAAAATCCTTCGATGCCGGATCCGGCGCGTACCAAAGTCCGTGACCGGCAACGTGTTCACGCAACTCGGTGTTGAAGATCCCCGGTTGAGTCTCGACGTACCCGTTGCCTTCATCGACCAGCAGGACATCTCGCATCTTCTCCACGCACACGATCAGCGATCCGTCGATCGCGTTCGACCCACCGGACAATCCGGAGCCGGCTCCGCGCGGCACCACGGGCACCCGGTTCTCATACGCCGCAGCCAGCACCGCGGACACCTGCTCCGTGGTTCGCGGGAACACCACCGCGAACGGTTCACCGGCAGGGGACCCGGTGGAGCGATCACGCTGATACGTGGGCAGCCGATCGGGATCGGTGACGACGTCGTCATCGGCCAACGCGCTCTCGCACGCCGCCAGTACTGCGTCTTCCGGGGTCACGACCCGACGCTACCGCGACTTCGCGGCGCCCGTCCCGCAGGAGGAATCGTCCATCTGCCTACCCCACCTAGAGTGATCCAGTGCGTGGAACAGTTGGGAACGAGCTGCGCCCAGCGCGCTCGTCCGACGTTGCCGTGATCGCAGAACTCACCGTCCAGGCCTACATCGACGGTGGCCACATGCCACCGGAGAGTCCCTACGTCGAAACACTGCGCAACGTCTCGCCAAGACTGGACGAGACCCTCGTACTCACTACTAACGCGAACACCGACGAGATCATCGCTGCGGTTGCGGCTTTGCCCTACGGCCATCCGATGACCGAAGCCACCGAGCCTGGCGAGTGGGAGTTCCGCTACCTCGCGGTGAGCAGGGACCACTGGGGGCAAGGGTTGGGAACCCTGCTCATCGCAGCCGTCGAAGACAAAGCCAAAAGCAACAACGCCGAGCGGATCGTGCTGCGCGTGGTCGATGACAACCCACGCGCCATGCGGCTGTACGAACACCTCGGCTACCGGCACCAGCCGCACCGGGATATCTCCTTCGAATCCAGCACCTTTCCCGGCCGGATGATCAACCTGCTGCTCTACGCCAAGGACTTGCACTGAGCAGCTTCCAACAATACATTGAGTAATGTATAGTTCAGCCTATGCTGATCATTGCTCCGCGTCTCGATGCGATGAATCGAGTAGGCCGCGCCTTGGCGGACCCAACTAGATGCCGCATCCTGCTCGCCCTTCTCGACGGCCCCGCCTACCCAGGCCAACTAGCCGAGGACCTAGATCTGTCGCGCAGCAACACCAGCAACCACCTCACCTGTCTGCGTGGGTGCGGCTTGGTCGTCGCGACCATGGAGGGTCGCCAGACCCGCTACGAACTCGTCGACGACTCCCTCAGGCAAGCACTGAACCAACTGCTCGGTGTGGTTCTCGCTGTCAGCCCGGCCTGCGTCGATGAGACAGACACCGGACTTCTCGAGGCTGCCACGTGACACCTGCTGGGCAAGCACTCACTACCGCCCGGATCCGTGTGCTGCGCCGCCGAGTCCAGATCATCGTCACCATCACGATCAGCTGGAACGTGATCGAGGCGATCATCGCGCTCTCGGCCGGTGCGATCGCATCGAGTTCGGCGCTCATCGCCTTCGGGCTGGACTCGATCGTCGAAGTGCTGTCCGCCGCGGCGATTGCGTGGCAGTTCGCCGGCGGTCGCAACCACGCGGACCGCGAGCACGTCGCGCTGCGAGTCATCGCCTTCGCATTCTTCGCCCTTGCCACCATCGTCACCGTCGATGCAATTCGCACTCTCACTGGCAACGGTGAGGCTGCGCCGAGCACCGTTGGTATCGCGCTCGCCGCAACGAGCCTGCTCGTCATGCCGGGGCTGTCGTGGTTCGAGCGGCGCACCGGCCGCGAGCTCGGATCGGCCGCAGTCGTGGCGGATAGCAAACAGACACTTATCTGCGCTGCTTTATCGGGCGTTCTGCTGGCCGGGTTGCTAATGAACAGTCTGTTCGGGCTGACCTGGGCCGATCCGATCGCCGCCTTGGTCATCGCTGCCGTAGCCGTCCGCGAAGGGGTCAAGGCGCTGCGCGGCGACACCTGCTGCACACCCGCCACGGCCTTGCTTGCCGACCCCGATGCCGACTTCTACGACGCCTGCGCTTGCACCTGCAACGGACAGGCCAGTTGCTGCGCGCAGTCCAGCCCGATCACTACGCGATCGACCGCCCAAGGGGATTCGGGTTCGAGTCACTAGTTATCCTCCGGCTGGGTAGGTGCGCGTTCGCTCGCACACGTCGGCCCCGTAGCTCAGGGGATAGAGCGTCGGTTTCCTAAACCGTGCGTCGCAGGTTCGAATCCTGCCGGGGCCACCCAACGAAATCCCCTCTCCAAATCCCTTCTCGACACCCCCTCTGCCCGCCCTCCGCGCCAATTCCTGCAGGTGGCGTCGCAAGGCGGACCGCCTTGCGACGCCACCTGCAGGAATTGGTGGGCTTCTAGGGGTGGACCATCAC
>CAZJYN010000096.1:0-5796 GCA_964550285.1 uncultured Rubrivirga sp. | reverse complement strand
GAGACCTACCCGCGCGATGAACTGTTCCAAATTGACAACGATCTCCTTGCCGAGTTCGCCGAGTCGGTGATGCACCTGCAAGAGCGCCGGCAAACCAGACTGTACGTGCGCCCCGATGACTACGGCCGATTCCTGTCCTGCCTGGTCTACCTGCCGCGCGATCGCTACACGACCGCCGTGCGGTTGAAGATCGAGTCCATCCTGCGCGAGACCTTCGGTGGCACCTCCGTGGAGTTCACCACCCGGGTCACCGAGTCCGTACTCGCCCGCCTGCATTTCGTGGTGCACGTGCCGATTGGCCAAGGCATCCCGGTGTACGACGAAACCGACCTGCAAGAACGCGTCGCGGCCGCCACCCGTTCGTGGAGCGATGAGTACGCGCGCATCCTCATCGAACGCGTGGGGGAAGCCCAAGCAGTTGCGCTCCTGAGGATCTACGACGACGCCTTCCCCGAGTCCTACAAAGAGGACTTCGAGCCGGCCACCGGAGTCGACGACACCCTTGCCATCGAGCAACTCGAACCGGCGGAATTGAACCTGCGGCTCTACGCCCCGGTGGTCAGCGATGCCCGGGAGTTGCGCTTCACGGTGATGCGGGTCGGTCAAGCGATGCCGCTGACCCAGGTGCTGCCGATCCTGCAACGCCTCGGTGTGGACGTGATCGATGAGCATCCCTACGAGATCAACCGCGCGAACCGACCGCCTGCGCGCATCCTGACCTTCGGTGTGATCCTCCCCGACGGCGGCATTCGCGAGTTCGATTCCTTGTTCTCGCGATTCAGTGAAGCCTTCCGCGCTTGCTGGGATGGCCGCTGCGGCATCGACACCTTCAACGCACTGGTGGTCACCGCGGGAGTCGACTGGCGGCAGGCGATGATCATCCGCGCCTACGCGCGTTACCTGCGTCAGATCGGTTCCACGTTCGGCCAGGGTTACCTCGAGCAGGTAGTGCTCGAGCACTCGGAGATATCCCGATTGTTGATCGAACTCTTCGAAGCCCGATTCAACCCAGACGGACCGAGTAATCGGAAGCAGGCCGAGGACAGGCTGGTCGAGCGCATCGAGCAGGCGCTGGAGGCGGTGCCGAGCCTGGACGCCGATCGCATCCTGCGCCAGTTCCTCGACCTCATCCGTGCCACCGTGCGCACCAACTTCTATGCCATCTCCCTCACCGGTGACGAGCGCTGCTCGGTTGCCTTCAAGTTCGAGCCCGCGTCCATCCCGGAGCTTCCGCTGCCCAAGCCGAAGTTCGAGATCTGGTGCTATTCACCGCGCGTGGAGGGCGTGCACCTGCGCTTCGGTCCGGTGGCCCGCGGCGGCTTGCGGTGGAGTGATCGCCGCGAGGACTTCCGCACCGAGATCCTCGGCTTGGTCAAGGCCCAGGAGGTCAAGAACGCCGTGATCGTCCCGGTCGGCGCGAAGGGTGGCTTCTTCGCCAAGCGGCTACCCGATCCCTCGATCGATCGCGAGGGCTGGGCGAAGGAAGGCCGCGCTGCGTATCGGGAGTTCATCTCCGCGATGCTGGAAGTGACCGACAACCTCAAGGACGGCAAAGTCATCCCGCCGCCGGGCGTGGTCCGCCACGATGGCGATGATCCCTACCTCGTAGTGGCTGCCGACAAGGGAACCGCTTCTTTTTCCGACCTCGCCAACGAGATCGCCGCCGAGCATGACTTCTGGTTGGGTGACGCATTCGCCTCCGGCGGCTCGGTCGGCTACGACCACAAGGCCATGGGCATCACCGCGAAGGGCGCCTGGGAGTCGGTCAAGCGGCACTTCCGCGAGCTCGACGTGGACACCCAGACCCAGGACTTCACGGCTATCGGTATCGGGGACATGAGCGGCGATGTCTTCGGCAACGGCATGCTGCTGAGCGAGCACATTCGCCTGATCGCCGCCTTCGATCACCGGCACGTGTTCATCGATCCGAACCCGGATGCGAAGACATCGTTCGATGAGCGCAAGCGAATGTTCGCCCTCCCGCGCTCCTCCTGGGCGGATTACAACACCGATCTCATCTCCGATGGCGGTGGCGTATTCAACCGCGCACTCAAAGCGATCCCCATCTCCCCGCAGATGAAGGACGTGCTCGACATCCCGGAAACCACCACGACCCTCACCCCCGCCGAACTGATCAATGCGATCTTGCAGGCCCCCGCTGATCTGCTGTGGAACGGCGGCATCGGCACCTACGTGAAATCGCAAACCGAGACCAATGCCGATGTCGGTGACAAGGCCAATGACGCCACCCGCGTGAACGGCAGCAGGCTGAAGGTCAAAGTGGTGGGGGAGGGCGGCAACCTCGGGCTGACCCAACTCGGCCGGATCGAAGCCGCCCGGCACGGTGTGAAGCTCAACACCGATGCCATCGACAACTCCGCCGGTGTGGATACCTCCGACCACGAGGTCAACATCAAGATCGCCCTCGATCTCGCGGTCCGCGAGGGTCGCCTCGAGGCAAGCCACCGCGAGGATCTACTGCAGTCGATGACCGATCAGGTCGCCCAGGCGGTGCTGCAGGACAACTACAGCCAAAACGTGGTGCTCGGTAACGCCCGCCGCGGTGCACCGTCCCTGGTCACCGTGCACCAGCGGATGATCCGTCAACTCGAGCACGACGGCCTGCTCGACCGCGCCCTTGAGTTCCTGCCCGACGATGAGGAATTCGCCACCCGTCGCGCCGCCGGTGAGTCGCTCACTTCACCTGAACTCGCGGTGCTGCTCGCCTACGCCAAGATCGCGTTGCTCGCCGCGCTCAACGAGGCCGACCTCGCCGATGATCCGTGGTTCGAGCGGACCCTCATCGACTACTTCCCGCCCGCGATGCGCGAGGACTTCACCCAAGGCATCAACGCGCACCCGCTTCGGGCGCAGATCATCAACATGGTGGTGACCAACCGGCTGCTGAATGTCGGTGGGATCACGTTCGTATTCCGTGCGATCGAGGAAACCGGCGCCACCGCCGAACAGGTGGTGCGCGCGGCCCTGACCGCGATGGAGGTATTCGGCGTCGACGCGATGTGGTTCGGCATCAACGCCCTGGACAACCAGATTCCCACGAGCGCGCAAAGCGCCCTGCAACTCGAAACCCGCCGGCTGCTCGATCGCGCTACCCGCTGGTTCCTGCAGACCCGCACCGGCGATATCGATATCGCCGAGCAGGTCGGCTATTTCCATCCCGTCGTCTCCCAGCACAGCAGCGGTGTCTCCTCGATGCTGCGGGGCAACGAAGCCGCACGGTACGAACGCCTCACCAAACGGTTCATCGAAGCCGGCGCCCCGGAGGAACTCGCTCGAGCCTCGGCCGGGAGCCTGGACGTCTTCACCTTGCTGGACATCACCGATATCTGCGCCAAGACCGGCGAAGACTCCGCCACGGTCATCCCGTTGTACTTCACGCTGTCCGATCGCTACGACATGGACCGCACGCTGCTGCGCATCACCGCACTCCCGCGTGGTGATCGCTGGACCGCGCTGGCCCGCCAAGCCCTGCGCAGCGACCTCTACCAAGCCATCGCCTCGCTCACCAGCACCGTCATCGAATCAACCGACGCGAGCACTCCACCCGACAAGCGCATCCAGCAGTGGGAGGAAGCCAACGCCGAGGGCGTCGCCCGCGCCCGCAGCACCCTCGATGAGATCAATGCCGTGGAAGAGCCCGACCTCGCCACCTTGAGCGTGGCGCTTCGAGTGCTGCGCAACCTGATCCCCTAATCGGGTCTCGCGCCATCCACAGGCGGGTATCTGGGGCTAGCGGTTCGCCGGCTGCCAAGCGCACTGTGGGCGCATGGATGCACTCGTTGACGATAGGGTAATACCAAGTCATACTCACGGTGTGAAGTTCGCTATTTCAGTCCCCGATGAGTTGTTCGCTGCCGTGGATGCCCGGGTGGAAGAGATGGGCATCTCGCGATCGCAGTTCTTCGCCGATGCTGCGAAGGCTTACCTCGAGCAGGTGGCCCTGCCGGAACGCGTCGCGGAGATCAACGCGATCCTCGACGAGATCGGCTACTACGGGCCGTCGGACGATGAACTGGCGGGCATGCAGGCGGCCTTCCGTCGCACCCTGTCCCACCCCGGAATGGAGTGGGACGATGGCGAGCAATGAGTTGGTCTTGCAGGGTCAGGTGCGCTGGTTCGACTACGGGGAGCCAGTCGGGTCGCAACCAGCAGGGCTCCGACCAGCCATCGTGATTCAAGGTGACTCGCTGAACCACTCGAGTTTCCAGACAACCGTGATCGCGTCCGTGACCTCTCAGTTGCGTTGGGCGACCATGCCGGGGGCGGTGTTCGTTCCCGCTGGTATCGGGGGTCTGCCTCGCGATTCCGTCGTCGCCCTGTGGTCCCTGACCACCGTCAACAAATGGGAACTGGGGCCTATTCTCGGGATGCTTCCCAAGATTCAGTGGTTGGAGATCGATCGCGCGATGGACCTGATGATGGGGCGTCCCGCGTAGTTGCCCACTCGACGCGCAAAAACTGCCCTTTCGCGGTGGGGGTGTTGCAAGGCATTTGCAACTAGGTAGGTAGGGAATACGGCGGGGGTCGTCGTCGTTAGCCTTGGTTGAAGCAGCAAGTAGTTGCCCCGCTTTGGGTGCGAAGGAGAAGCCGTGAGCCTGCCACCGTTGGTCGAGCCAGCCGAGGATCTATCCATCGATGAGGTCCGCCGGTACAGCCGTCACCTGATCATTCCCGATGTCGGGATGGTCGGTCAGAAGCGATTGAAGAACGCCAAGGTGCTGTGTGTGGGCGCCGGTGGCCTGGGTTCCCCGGCGCTGATGTACCTCGCGGCCGCGGGTGTGGGCACGCTCGGCATCGTGGAGTTCGACGAGGTGGACGAGTCCAACCTGCAACGCCAGATCATCCATGGGCAAAGCGATGTGGGTCGGCCCAAGGCCGAAAGTGCGCGCGATTCGGTCAAGGAGATCAACCCGTTCGTCACCGTCAACCTGCACACCGAGCGGCTGGACTCCTCGAATGTGATGGACCTGTTCGCGCAGTACGACCTCATCGTGGACGGCACCGACAACTTCGCCACTCGCTACCTCGTCAACGACGCCTGCGTGCTGCTGGGCAAGCCGTATGTGTGGGGATCGATCTACCGCTTCGATGGACAAGCCTCAGTGTTCTGGGCCGAGCATGGCCCTTGCTACCGCTGCTTGTATCCCGAGCCCCCGCCGCCGGGGATGGTGCCCTCGTGCGCCGAAGGTGGTGTGCTCGGTGTGCTGTGCGCGTCGATCGGATCCATCCAGGTAACCGAGGCCATCAAGCTCATCACTGGAATCGGTGACTCCCTGCTCGGTCGGTTGATGGTCTACGACGCCCTGGAGATGGAGTACCGGCAGGTCAAGATCCGCAAGGACCCCAACTGCGCGGTGTGCGGGGAGAACCCCACCGTCACCGGCTTGATCGACTACGACGCCTTCTGCGGGGTGATCTCCGACGCCGCCGCGGATGCCGCCCGCGATTCGACGATCTCGGTGCGGGACCTGAAGACGATGCTCGACGAGCGCGAGGCGGGCCAGCGGGACTTTGTGCTGGTGGACGTTCGCGAGCCCATCGAATGGGAGATCGTCACGATCGACGGCTCGGAGTTCATCCCCAAGGGTGAGTTCCTCGACGGTTCGGCACTGGAGAAGTTGCCCCAGGACAAGCAGGTGGTGCTGTTCTGCAAGGTGGGCGGGCGCTCGGCTGAGGCACTCGCCGTGGCCAAGGGTGCTGGCTTGAACGCCATCCACGTGGGTGGCGGCATCAACGCCTGGGTGTCGCAGATCGAGCCGGACAAGCCGAACTACT
>CAZJYN010000095.1:0-6038 GCA_964550285.1 uncultured Rubrivirga sp. | reverse complement strand
TCGGCGAACGCCTGCGCATAGGCATCGGACAATTCCGACTCCCGGAGCGCGCGGACTGCTGCGGCTACCGCCGCAGACCGCGAGCCGCCGGTGTGGGCAGCGGCGTCGACGCTAGGTGCGGAAAGCTCGGCCAGGCCAGGTGCAAGAACCGGGCTGTGAAAAACTCAGCACCGTCGCGCTCGTGAACTTCAGCGGCACGGCATCGCAGCCCCTACGAGGAGGAACGAGTGAAGCGCAAGACGCTCATAGCAGCAGTTGCTGCCGCCGTATCGATCACTGCCCTAGGCCCCGGTGCCGGGGCAGCACCCGAACCGACGGCCACGCCTCCCACTCCCCTGGAGCTGCGCCAAGCGACCACGGCGATGTTGCAACCGGGCATGGTGCCGGCTCTTCTCGGCGGCTCGGGTACCCAGCAGATCGGCTACAACATCCCCACCGGCGGGCAAGACCCTTATCCGGTGTGCGCGCCACCGAACAGCGATCCGGTGATCCCGTCACTGGATATGACCACCGGCTTCTTCAGCAACATCAACCAAGACGCCGACGACAACCTCTCCCAGCAAGCGATCGTCTACCCGAGCGTGGACGGTGCGCAGGCAGCCTGGGCGTTGCTCGCCGAGCAGATCCAAGAGCAATGCTCCTTCACCGGGAAAGGCAAGAACGCCGGCGTGATCATCGAAAACGGCGGTGCTCCCGGCGCCGATGCGTTGTGGACCAGCTACCAGCGCGGCCCCCGCAACCCCTGGAGCGAGTACACCGTCATCGGACTTGCCGGTGATTCCCTCGTGAGCCTGCGGTTCACCGACTTGGTGAGCGCGACCATCACCGATGAGCAGCGCTCGGCGGTAGAGACGCTGTGGGCGCAACTGTCCGAACGCTTCGCCGACCGCACCACCCCCACCGGCGTGCAGTCCACCACCTTGTCGATCGCCGAAGCTGCCATGGTGAACCCAACCGACATCGGCCCCGACATCCCGATCGGCACTCCCGACCAAGGCTCTTGGTCCTACTTCACGGGGAGCCTGCCGGGGACCGCACCTATCGATCCCTGCCAAGCCAGCTTGGACTTCTTCCCCGGCGGCAACGCCTCCTTTGGAGCGAGCTTCGGCGGTGACGGCGGCATCCTCGTCGAGAACGGCCTGATCTACCAGCGCGCCTTCACCTACGACGACGCCGCTGCGGCGAACGCCGCCTGGCAGCAGATCACCGAGGAACTACCGAACTGCAATCGACGTGACGGCAAGTTGTTCAGCCCGACCAAGACCGCCGAGCGCCAAGTAGCCCGCGAATCCGCGGTCACGGTCGATGGCACCCCGGGTTGGTTCGTCCGCGATCTCACGACCAATGGCAGCAAGGACAAGGACTTCCGCTTCACCGCGCGCACCTACCACCTGTTGTTGAAGAGCGACAACGTCATCTCCTGGCTCACCTACGCCAAGACCCAATCGGGGCTGCGCCCGTTCTTCATCGACGAGCCGCCGATCAACGCACTCGCCGTTCGACTGATCAACCGGTTCACCGACACCGTGGTCACGACGTCGTAGCCAGGTAGTAGCCAGGTAACCGACTCACTAGTCGTGTTGGCCGACCGCCAACGCGATCAATAGCAGCGCCGACATCGTGACCAGCCCGAGCAGGAACCACGGAATACGCGCACGCGATGCCGCGGGTAGTTCCTCGCGGAAGGTCGTCATCAACAACACACCGCCGAGGAAGGCGGTGCCGATAGCCAGCAGGTACTCGTTCGCCGGTGGCAGCAGGTAGGCGGCGAGGAATCCGGCCGCTACTGCCGCCATGCCGACCCATCGGGTCTCGTGGGCGAACTGCACCGGGTGAGCCCTGGCCAGCACGCGATCGGCGAGCAGCAGGTGGCCACCGAGGACCACGGTGAACAGCACCGCGTAATCCCACCCGGTGGTAACGAGCGATGGCAACGTGTAGGCGTAGACGGCGCTGATCGAGGCGAAGGCCAGCAGGTGCACGCGAAAGCTCGTCTTCGTGGAGGCGTGACCCTCCTCGGTGCGCACATCCAAGATGAAGAACGTCACCATCCCCACCATCGCGGTCACGAACAGACCGGCCTCGGTAATCGGGGTGGGCGTGAAGGCGGTGATGTCCAGTTCGCTGAGTTCGCGTCCACCGATGGCTAGTTCCGGCATCAAGTGCACGAAGACGTACGCGATCGCGGTGCCTCCGCCGACGGAAGCGAGGATGTCCTGGGTCTTGTCGGGCAATTTCGAGACCCGGTAGGCGAAGAAGTGGGCCGCAGCCAACGCCGCGGCGAGCACCGCCGCGATCAGCCACTGGGCTTCGGTCATCACCGCGAACGCTATAGCGTCGTCGTCGTGGTGGGCAGCGGGAACGGGAACGGGCGTGCCGATCTCGCCGCGGGCGATCGGGTGGTCATCCGCGCGACGAACTCCCCGCAGGTGCTTGATGCGGTCCTGGGACTCATGGGTGCTGGCATTGCGCCTGCGCTGATCAGTGCGTCGACCACCGAGCGTGAAGTGCGCGAGATGACCGCCGACATCGAGGCGACCGACGTGATCGACGATGCGGCACTCGATGGACTCATCGGCGAACTCGCGACGCAAGCCGACGAGGGGGCGCACGTACTCACCTGCCGACCCCTGCACTTCACGTCCGGGACCTCCGGTCGACCGAAGGCAGTGTGGAGCGGGTGGCTATCGCCTGAGGCCGCGGGACAATGGGTCGCCGACGAGACCGAGGCCTGGGGCATCACCGCCGATGACGTCCACTTGGTCTGCGGGCCGCTGAACCATTCGGCGCCGCTGCGCTTTGCGCTCATGACACTGCTGGCCGGTGGTTCGGTGATCGTGCCGGCGAGCTTCGACCCGGCCGTTGTCGTGCAGGCGATCGAACAACAAGGCGTGACGACCTCGTTCATGGCACCGGCGCACCTGCAACGGCTGCGCGATCACCTCGAGGGTGGCGCACTGCAGCATCGGATGCGGTTGCTCGCGCACGCTGGATCCACCTGCCCGGACTCCGTTCGACTCTGGGCGCATGAGGTCTTCGGCATGGACGTGGTGCAGGAGTTCTACGGATCGACCGAAGGACAGTTCACCCAGTGTTCTGCTCGCGAGTGGGTGCAGCGACCCGGAACGGTCGGACGGGCGCGTCCCGGTCGCGAACTGCGCGTAGACGGCGACGGACAGTTGTGGTGCAAGCCGCCCGCATGGGCGCGCTTTTCCTACTGGGGCGATCCGGACAAGACCGCGCGAGCGTGGGACGGCGAATGGTTCACGGTGGGTGACTACGGGCATATCGATGCAGACGGGTACGTGTTCTTGCACGGACGTCGCGGCGATCTGATCATCAGCGGCGGCGTGAACGTCTACCCCGCGGAGATCGAACGTGTCCTGGCCAACCTGCCCGGCGTGCAACAGGTGATGGCCTTCGGGGCGCCGGATGCGCAGTGGGGCCAGCGGGTTTGCGTGGCGATCGGCGGTGCGGTCAGCGAAGAGCAGGTGCGCGCATTCGCCGCCGAGCAACTGTCCGGGGCCAAGAAACCGAAATCGGTATTCGTAGCGTCGTCGTTACCCACCACGCACTCGGGCAAAGTCGATCGGTTGGCGACCGCGAAGTTGTTCGGCTGAATCCTCAGCGCGCGGAGCCGGCGGTGGTGCCGGCAGCGCGGGCGATGGCATCGGCGATCTCGTCGATGTCGGCCTCTTGATCCGACAGCATCGCGGTGGTGACCCGCAGCCCGCTGCCACTGGAACTATCTCCCCCGACCAGGAAGGGGCTACCGGGTGCTACCCGGATGCCCGAAGCAGCCAGCGTGATCAAAGCGCTGCGCTCGTCGGCGACCGGAACCCACACGTTGATGCCATCGCCGGGACTGGTGTCCACGCCACGATCCTTGAGTTTCTCGCGCAGCCAGGTGCCGCGCCGGGCGTAGGCGACTCTGGCGTCGCTGACGGCGCGCTGCGGATCGACGTGGGTGAGCAACTCCAACAGCACCGCCTGCAGCAACCGGCTCGTCCATCCCGGGCCGAGCATGCGGCGTGCCACCAGCGGATCGATGACCTCGGCCGAACCACCGACGGCCGCGATCCGCAGGTCCGGGCCGTGGGATTTGGAGTAGCTGCGGATGTGCACGCAGCGCTCGGGAAGGAACTGCCCGATGCTGACGTCGTCGGCGATGGAGATCTCCCCGCAATGGTCATCCTCGATCACCCAAGCGCGACTGCCGGCGAGCACCTCGGCGAGTTGGCTCGAGCGAAGGCGGGTCATGGAGGTGCCGGTGGGGTTCTGCGCTCGCGGCTGGACGAACACCGCCACCGGCGCCAGGGCCAGCGCTGCGGTGAGTTCGCCGGGGATCACGCCCTGCTCGTCCATCGCCACGGGGATCACTTCGGCGCCGGCCCGATCGAGCATGTCGATCAGCGGTGGGAAGCCCGGGGACTCCATCACCACCCGATCGCCGAGGCCGACGATCTGATCGACGATGCGCGACAGCGCGTCCAGGGCACCATCGACCACGGTCAGCCGCTGGGCACGAAAGGGCCAGGAGGCCTCGAGGTGTTCGCGCAATGCGGGCAACACCGGTTCGTCGAGGTAGCTCGAAGTCCACGCCGTGGCACCGGAGGTGAAACGTTCGACGGCTTCGTGGAGCGCGGGCAGCAACGCCGGATCGGGGGTGCCGCTGGACAGGTCGACGGCCGTGCCATCACCGGGAGCGCCGCCGATACCCAGATAGCGGGTAGGCCGGGTGGGCTCGGCGACATCGCGCACGAAGGTGCCGGCCCGCCCGCGGGCCTGGATCGCCCCGACCGAACCGAGGGCCTGCCAGGCCTCGCTGACGGTGGCCGGGCTGATGCTCAGCGCCATCGCGAGTTCACGCACCGTAGGCAGGCGGTCGCCGGGGCCGATCTGCTCGGCGCGGATCATCCGGTGGACGGCCGCGGCGATACCGCGGGGGGATTTGTCCTCGACGAACGCCACGACCGAGTCGGCCGGCACGTTGGTGCCCGAGGCCGGTATCGAGACGGTCATGCGGCCACCTTCCGTTGCCGAAGTTTCTCGCGTGGAACTTCCCTGTAACAAGTTTGTCAAAACGGTGTTGTAACACAATGTCTTGCGTCTAGGGTTCGAAATCACAAAACCACGCGAGCGCCAGATGAGCGCTCCATGAGCCAGGCAGGAGACCCCATGAGCATCGTGCGCGCCGCACTAGTGCAGACCGATTGGACCGGCGACAAGGAGTCGATGATCGTCAAGCACGAGGAATACGCCCGCGAGGCAGCCGGGCAGGGCGTGCAAGTGATCTGCTTCCAGGAGCTCTTCTACGGGCCGTACTTCTGCCAGGTGCAGGACACCCAGTTCTACGAGTACGCCGAGGCGGTCCCCGGCCCGGTCGTGGAGCGCTTCCAGGCCCTGGCCCGCGAGCTGAACATGGTCATGGTGCTGCCCGTGTACGAGGACGCCGGCCCCGGCTTCTTGTACAACACCGCGGCGGTGCTCGATGCCGACGGCTCCTACCTCGGCAAGTACCGCAAGCAGCACATCCCGCACGTGAACGGCTTTTGGGAGAAGTTCTACTTCCGCCCCGGCAACGGCGGCTACCCCGTCTTCGATACCGCCGTGGGCAAGGTCGGCGTCTACATCTGCTACGACCGGCACTTCCCCGAGGGCTGGCGGGCGCTGGGCCTGAACGGCGCCCAGATCGTGTTCAACCCCTCGGCCACCTCCCGGGGGCTCTCGCAGTACCTATGGGGCATCGAGCAGCCGGCGGCCGCCGTGGCCAACGAGTACTACGTCGGGGCGATCAACCGGGTGGGCATCGAACCCCTCGGCGACGACGATTTCTACGGTCAGTCCTACTTCGTGGACCCGGAAGGCAACTACGTTGGGGAAAAAGGTGATCCGTACAAGTCCGAGCTCATCGTTCGGGACCTGGACTTGGATCTGATCACCACGGTCCGCAACCGGTGGGCGTTCTACCGCGATCGCCGCCCGGATGCCTACGAGGACCTCGTCCGCCCGTAAGGATCGATTCGACAGCACGCGCT
>CAZJYN010000094.1:0-6039 GCA_964550285.1 uncultured Rubrivirga sp. | reverse complement strand
CTGCCCAAGGCTGCCCTCCTCGCGCTAGCCGTGGGCCAGTTCCTCGTCGGGCTGGACCTGAGCGTGATGTCGGTGGCACTGCCGTCGATCCAGCGCGAATTCAACGAAGGCATGCTGCAACTGCAGTGGGCGGTGATGGCCTACATGGTCGCCGGTGCTGCGCTAGCGGTCCCCTTCGGTGCGCTCGGCGATCGCATCGGCCGCCGGCGCGTGTACTTGTTCGGCACCACCACGTTCGTGGTCGGCTCGGCGGTCAGCGCCCTGGCGCCGGGAATGATCGCGTTGATCCTCGGGCGTGCGCTGCAGGGCATCGGGTCGGGTGCCATGGGCACGCTCGCGCTGGCGATGCTCGTGGCGATGGTTCCGCACGATGCGATCCCCAAACTCATCGGACTGTGGACCGCGGTGACCTCCGGTGCTTCGGCGCTCGGGCCGCTGATCGGCGGCGGACTCGTCTCGGCTGTCGGCTGGCGCTGGGTCTTCGGAATCAACGTGATCTTGATGGCGCTGGTGATCCCGCTCGTGGCCGCGCGCGTGCGTTCTGACACACCCGAGGAACGCAAGGACACCAAGGTGGACATCGTCGGCGCTGCATTGCTGACGATGGCGATGATCTTGTTCGCCGGTGGCTTGAGCATGTTGGAGAACTACTCCTTCACCGACGCCGTGGTGTGGTTGCCCACGCTGCTCGGTGTGCTGATGGCACTTGTGCTGGCCTGGCAGCAGGGGCGTTCACCGAACCCGCTCACCGACTGGGCGGCGATCCGCCTGGCACCGATCCCAGCGACTTTGGTGCTCTTGGTGATCCTGGGCATGGTGCTGTCGGGCGCGATGCTGCAGCAAACGATGCTGGTGCAAAACGTTTTGGGCTTCACGCCGTTGATGGCCGGGCTGGTCTCCTTCGGAGCCTCGTTCATGCTGGTGGTCTTCTCGCCGGTATCCCCGCTTGTGATGCGCAAGATCGGCCTCGGACCCACTAGCGCCCTCGGGTTGTTCCTCACGGCCGGCGGACTACTCGGTTTGTCCACCATGACGATCTCCACCGGCCCGGGGCAGGTGGCGATCTACCTCGCGGTGATGGGCGCCGGTCTGGGATTCGGCATGCCTGCCGTCAGCGCCGGTGCGATGAGTGCTGTGCCGCGTCCGTCGATGGGTGCTGTCTCGGGCTTTTTGAACTTGATCGCCTCGATCTCCGCTGTGCTCGGCATCGCAGTGATCGGTGCGATCTCCGCCCATCAAGTCAGTAGCGCGTGGGACGCGAATTCGTCGTCGTCGGTTTCTACCCAACAGGTGGAGTCCTTGCGGGATGAAGTGATCTCCGGGGCGATTCCGGAAATCGAATCCAAGGAAGGCAAGAAGGTCGCCGAGGCAGCAGGGGATGCGTACCTATCCGGGGTGACCGAGGCGCTGCGGATCGCGGCGATCGGTGTGGCGCTCGCGGGCGTCGTGTCCTTCCCGTTGCTCGGCCGTCGGGGTCGGGTGCGCGCCGGGGAAAACGCGCAGAGTCAGGTGGATAGCGGGGGAAGTGAAGCGAATCCCCCGGATTCCGGGGGAAACGCGTAGATCTGGGCCGATTCCGGGGAAAGCGAAGCGAATCCCCCGGAATCCGGGGGAAACGATTAGGGGTTGAGGAACTCGATGGCGGTCCAGATGGCCAAGATCGCCAGGATGCCACCGGAGATCAACCGGATCCGGTACAGCGGAATGCGGTCTTGCACGTAACCACCGATGAACGTCGCGAGCGCGGCCACTGCGGCAAGCGCGAGCCAGGCTCCGACACCCACGCTGAGCGGATCGCCGGTACGCGCAGCCAGGCCCGCGGTGAACAACTGCGACAGATCGCCCCACTCGGCGGTGAAGATCACCGCGAAACTCGTGGTGAACACCATGAGGAACCCCGGGCGCAGGGGCATGTGGGTGATCTTCTCGTCGCTCTCGGTCTCGGCGATCTCCTCGCTGGCGTCCGCGAGGGCCTTGGCCCGACTAGTGAGGCCTTGGCGGATCAAGATCACCGCACCGATCGTGAAGAGCACGAAGGTGATGCCGTAGACCAGGCGCTCGGGAGCAAGGGACAGCAGCCCGCCGGCCAGCACCGCGATGGTGACCTGCACTGCGAACGCAGCGACGACACCGAGCCACACCGCACGACGCGGGAACCTCGTAGCGAGCACCAGCGTTGCGATGAACGTCTTGTCCGGAAGCTCGGAAGGGAAGATGAGTGCCGCCGTGGTGAACAGCACCCCGAAGTCGATCATCGGCGCCTAGCCGGGCGGGGTCTGCGGGGAAGCATGCGTTCATCCAACCATGAGTGCACCACTACCCTTCGGGGGTGACGTTGGACGCCCAAGCCGCTGTGATCATCGCCCTCGTGGCGGTGGTGATCGGCGTTATCGGAGTGGCTTTGGCGGCCGTGGCCTGGTTCCGGCTGCTGCGCCTGCAACGCTCCTATGACCTGTTATCGGTCGCCGAAGGCCGGGAAACGTACGTGGATGTGCTGGCCCGCACGCGGGAGGAATTCCTGGAGTTAAGTGCCGACCAGTACGGGTTGCGCAAGGAGATGGCGACCGTCCGCTCGGACCTTGCGCGATCGCTGCGGCATGTCTCGGTGGTGCGCTACGACGCCTACGGCGACATGGCCGGGCGCTACTCCTTCTCCGCTGCGCTGCTGGATGATTCCGGCGACGGGTTGATCATCACCTCCATCCACGGGCGCAACGAGACCCGCTCCTACCTCAAAGGCATCGCCCGGGGCGCGGCGGATATCCCGCTCTCGCCTGAGGAGGAGATGGCGGTATCGCAAGCGAAAGGTGCAACGTCATGAGTATCGGAGCGGGCACCGACGATCGCACCGTCGCCTACCTCGGGCCGCGCGGCTCGTTCGCCGAGGCCGCGGTGCTGGAATGGTCGGGATCCTCCGGTGCGCAGTTGCTGCCGTCGGTGTCGGTTCCGGCTGCGTTGGAAGCGGTGCGCGGCGATGTGGTCGATCACGCACTCGTTCCGATCGAGAACTCGGTGGAAGGTTCGGTCTCGACCACGCTCGATGAACTCGGCAGCGGGCAGCGGCTGGTGATCGTCGACGAAGTGGTGCTGCCGGTTCAGTTCGCGCTGGTTGTTCGCCCGGGCACGCGCATGGAAGACGTGCGCCGCTTGGCCACCCACCCGCACGCGCAGGCGCAGGTGCGCCACTGGCTCGCTGCGCACCTGCCGGAGGTATCGGTGATCCCGGCGATGTCCACGGCCGCAGCTGCTGCCGCCCTGCTGGAGGAGCCGGCGCCCTTCGACGGCGCGATCTCCCAGCGCATCGCCGCGGATATCTACGGCTTGGACGTCCTCGCCGACGAGATCGCCGACACCACCGATGCCACGACCCGTTTCGTGGTGGTGCGCAAGCCCGGATCGATCCCCGCGCCCACGGGAGCCGATAAGACCACGTTGAGCTTGTTCATCCACCAAGACCAGCCGGGCGCGTTGCTCGACATCTTGAACGAGTTCGCGGTGCGCGGGGTGAACATGACCCGCATCGAGTCCCGGCCCACCCGCAAGGCGCTGGGGGACTACTACTTCAGCGTGGATGTCGAAGGACATGTGGCCGATGCGCGGATCTCCGAGGCGCTGATGGGGCTGCACCGGGTGTGCTTGGACGTGCGCTACCTAGGTTCGTATCCGCGGCATGATGGCAAGGCGCCGGTGCTGCGCTCGGGTGTGACGGATGCGGACTTCGCGGAAGCTTCGCAATGGTTCGATCGATTGAAGGAGAACGGCTAGTGCGTTATTTGATCACCGGGGCGGCCGGTTTCATCGGCTCGCACTTCGTCCGGGAACTGCTGGCCGGCTCGTATGACTCGCTCGGCCATGACTGCACCGGGGTGACGGTCTACGACAAACTCACCTACGCAGGGAACCTGGAGAACCTCGCATCGGTCTCCTCGGACCCGCGGTACTCCTTCGTGCAAGGTGACATCTGCGACGGCGACAAGCTCGATGAGGTGCTGCCCGGCCACGATGTGGTGATCAACTTCGCCGCCGAGACGCACGTGGACCGTTCGATCCACGGTCCCCAGGACTTCATCGTGACCAATGTGGTCGGTACCCAGACGCTGCTCGATGCTTGTTTGAGGCACGGAATCCCGCGCACGGTTCATATCGGCACCGATGAGGTGTACGGGTCGATCGATGTCGGCTCGTGGACCGAGAACGAGCCGCTGCTGCCGAACTCGCCGTACTCCGCGGCCAAGGCCGCCGCGGAGATGCTGGTGCGCGCCTACAGCGTGACCTACGGCTTGAACGTCTCCTCCACGCGCTGCTCGAACAACTACGGGCCCTATCAATTCCCCGAGAAGGTCATCCCACTCTTCGTCACCAACCTGATCGACGGAGCCAAGGTGCCGCTGTACGGCGACGGGCTGAACGTGCGCGATTGGTTGCACGTGGACGACCACTGCCGCGGCATCGCGATCGTGTGCTCGCGTGGTCTCGCCGGTCAGGCCTACAACATCGGTGGGGGCCTGGAACTCAACAACAAGGAGCTCACCGAGCAGGTGCTCGAGGCGATGGGTGCGGACTGGTCGATGGTGCAGCCGGTCGAAGACCGTAAGGGCCACGATCGCCGCTACTCGGTGGATGATTCGCTGATTCGTTCCCTCGGGTACGAACCCCAACACAAGTTCGCCGACGGCTTGGCCGAGACCGTTGCCTGGTACCGCGATAACGAAGCGTGGTGGCGCCCGCTGAAGGAACGCGCGGCCATCGCGAAGACGCGGTAGGCGCTGATCGTCATGCGGGTTCTCGTTACCGGTGCGAACGGCCAACTCGGCAGTGAGTTGGTGCGCTTGTATTCGGCGCGCTCGGCAGACGAGGTCCTTGGCATCGACCTACCGGACTTGGACATCACCTCCACCGAGTCCGTGGCGCACACCGTCTCGGAGTTCAAGCCCGACGTCGTCATCAACTGTGCGGCGTGGACAGCCGTCGATGCCGCCGAGGAGAACGAATCCGCCGCGCTCTTGGTCAACGGCGAGGGTCCAGAGACCTTGGCGGCGGCCTGTCGGGTGACCGGCGCCTGGTTGGTGCAACTGTCCACCGACTACGTGTTTTCCGGGGAGGCGTCCTCGCCGTACGCCGAGGACGCCACACCCGATCCACGCTCGGCATACGGGCGCACCAAGTTGGCCGGCGAGGAAGCCGTGCAATCGATGCTGCCCGACGCGCACTACATCGTGCGCACCGCATGGCTGTACGGGCACGAGGGCAACAACTTCGTCAAGACCATGCTGCGCTTGGAATCCGAACGCGAGACCGTGGATGTGGTCGATGACCAGATCGGCCAGCCCACCTACGCGGCGGACCTCGCGGCGCAGATCGTCGCGCTGGTGGACGCTCGCCCAGCAGCCGGGATCTTCCATGGCACGAACTCCGGTCAGGTGTCCTGGCACGGGTTCACCCAAGAGATCTTCGAACTGATCGGAGCCGATCCCGCGCGGGTGCAGGCAGTGACCAGCGAACAGTTCGTGCGACCTGCGCCTCGGCCCGCGTACTCGGTGCTCGGGCACGCTCGTTGGGCCGAAGTCGGATTACCCGAGATGCGCGATTGGCGGGCGGCTATCGCCGAGGCTATTCAGCGCGGCTTCTAGGACCCGTCCTATGAGGGCTCGTTTCGAGGACCGCCGGAGAACGCGGCATCGATCTCGTAGAACTCGCGCATGTACTCGTCCCACACTTCTTGTGGAGCCTCACGCATAGCCCTCTTCGCAGCCTCAACCTCTTTGCGCCATTGATACTCGGAAATCAGTTTTCCGATCATGCCGCTCGGAGTGCGCCCCTCGGCCTCGGCAAGTTCGTGCAACTGATCGCGAACGTCCGTGGTCACTGCAATGGCTGCGTCCTGTCGTCTGTCCACGGGAAGAATCTACTGTCCTAGGGACCGCCTGGCCCATTGGACAACAGTCGTCGATCAGCTGGCAGCGATCGCTTCGAGGACAGCCGCGACGCCGTCGCCCGGCTCATCGAGGGTGATCAGATTGGCCTGCGCCTGGATCTCCG
>CAZJYN010000093.1:3357-6082 GCA_964550285.1 uncultured Rubrivirga sp. | reverse complement strand
ATCTCCAGGGTGTGACTGACATCGGTGAAGCCGTGCTCGGCGGAAACCTTGTCCGCCCAACGCTCCACGGCCGGGCCGTCTACTTCCACGGTCTTGCCGCAGGCACGACAGACCAGGTGATGGTGGTGGGTGTCGCTGCAACTGCGGTAGACACTCTCGCCGTCCTCGCGGACGATCACGTCAACATCACCGGATTCAGCGAGCGCGGTCAGTGTGCGGTAGACGGTTGTTAGTCCAACGGTTTGGCCCTGGTGGCGCAGGTAGTCGTGGATTTCCTGGGTGGAGCGGAAATCGTCGAACTCGGTGAGCGCATTGATCACTGCGGTGCGCTGCTTGGTCGAACGGACACCCACGGTGGCGCTGGACTTAGTGGTCATGGCTGTGTCCTGGGTGGTCGTGGGAGTGGTCGTGGTGCTCGTGATGCTCCGTGGGGAACAGCGGGGCGGCGTCGTCCTTCTCGTGCAGCGAGCCTAGCCCGTAGGCAGTGGCCAGATTGTTCGCCGTGAGCACGTGTTGCGGGGGTCCGCTCGCCACCACGTAACCCGCCGTGAGGATTACGTGGTCGGCCGCCTTCGCCTCCTCGAGATCGTGGGTGGTGAGCACGACCGAGCAGCCGCGGGCGGGCTCGTCGTGGATGATCGAATCGATGGTCTTGGCCGAGTTGATGTCCAAACCGGTCAAGGGTTCATCGAGCAGCAGCATCTCGTGGTCTTGCGCGATGCCTTGCGCCACGTATACCCGCTGGCGCTGGCCGCCGGACAGTTCGGCCAGGTGGCGACCGGCCAGGTGGGTGATGTCCAGGCGCTCCATCGCCTGCTGCACGCGCTGCTTGTCCTCGCTGCTCGGGCGGCGCAGGAACCCCAGGGAGGTGTAGCGGCCCATCGCCACGGCTTCGCGCACGGTGAGCGGGGTGCCCGCGGGCACGGTGGTGTACTGCAGCACGTAGGAGATCTTGGACTGACTGAGTGCGGGTGTTGCACCGAGCACGCTAAGGGCGCCGCTGGAGATCGGTAGCAGGTCTGCGATGGCGTGCAGCAGCGTGGACTTACCCGAACCGTTCGGGCCGATGATCGCGGTGATCGCCCCTTGGGGGATGGTGAAATCGGAATCCTTCACAGCAACCCGGTCTCCGCGACTGATCACCACATGGCGCCCCACGACTGCGTCAGGCATGGGCCACCTCCTGCGGTGCACGCTTGGGAGCCAACCGGGTGATGGCCAGCACGATGAAGAACAGCACGATCGGTACCAGAGCCATGGTCGCCGAGCCAGCGGTGTTCAGGTGGTAACTGAGCGTCAGGCCGAGCCACACACTGAACAGCGCGATGATGATCGCGTAGACCATCATCCGCGGGACGGTCCGCGCGATCAGGCTCGCGGTGGCCGGTGGACCGACGAGCAAGCCGAAGACCAGCAAAGTGCCCACCGACTGGTAGCTACCGATCACCGCGGCGGCGATCAGCACCAGCAGCGCGGCGTGGGCGCGCTTGGGGTTCATGCCCAGCAGTTCGGCCTTCTCGGCGTTGAAGCTCAAGGCTAGGAGCGGGCGGTACAGCGCAAGAGCGATCGCGATGATGATGACCGCTAGCACCGCCTGGCCGACCAGATCGCTAGTGGTCACGCCGAGGGCGTCGCCGAACAAGATGCTGGTCAGGCTCCCGGAATACGAGTCCAGCCGGGAGATGATCACTACGCCGAGTGCGAGCATGCCCACGAACAGCAAGCCGATCGAGGTGTCCTCGCTGAGCACCGTTTGCCGGTGCACCGTCTCGATGGCGATCACCATGATGCCGGCGGCAACCGCGGCACCGAGCAGCGGATTGATATCCAGCACGACTGCAGCGGCGATGCCGGGGACCACCCCATGCACGAAGGCATCTCCGAAGAAACTCATGCCGCGCAGCACCAGCCAGGTGCCCACCACCGAACTCATCAGCGCTGCCAGCGCACCGCCGATCAGCGCGCGCTGTTGGAAAGCGAGCGTGAACGGCTCGGTGAAGAACTCCACGCGGTCAGTGTTCCAGGTTCGTCGCGGGCATGGCTCGCGCGAAGTCCTGCATCGTTAGGAGTTCAGCGCGCCGGAGATGAGATCGGCGTTCGTGCGCATCATGGAGACGTAGTCCTGAGCATCGGTGTCCGGACCACCAAGGCTGCCCACGTAGAGGGAAACCACCTGAACGTCGCCACCCACCTCTGCCGCGACAGCATCGGCCAGGGTGGTGGGATCTGCGGTGTTCGTGAAGACGACCTGAACACCCTCGTCTTGCATCACCTCGACGAGTTCGGCCAGTTCGGCGCTGCTGGGTTCAGCCAAGGTGGTGCCGGCGGGGATCACAGTGCCGGCAACCTCGTAGCCGTAGGCATCGGCTAGGTAGCCCAGGGCATCGTGGTCGGTGACCAGGACACGCTGGTCGGCCGGTACGGATTCCAGGGCGGCGCGCACGTCGGCTTCGGCGGCGCGGATCTCATCGGCCACCTGCGCACCGCAGTCCGCGTAGACCTGGCCGCCGCTTGCTGCGAGTTCGTCGCCGATGATCTGGGCGGCGGTGGCCATCCGGTTCATGTCGAACCAGAAGTGCGGGTCCTCACTGCCGTGGTCGTGATCGTGGTCGTGGTCGTCTTCCTTGGCTTCGTCGTGGGAGTGCTCGTCATCGGAGTGCTCTTCGTCGCCGTGGTCGTGGTCGTCTTCCTTGGCTTCGTCGTGGGAGTGCTCGTCATCGGAGTG
>CAZJYN010000093.1:328-3257 GCA_964550285.1 uncultured Rubrivirga sp. | reverse complement strand
CGTGGTCGTGGTCGTCTTCCTTGGCTTCGTCGTGGGAGTGCTCGTCATCGGAGTGCTCTTCGTCGCCGTGGTCGTGGCCACCGGCCCCGAACGGAATGGGGTCGACCATGTCGGCGATTTGGATGACGCTGACACCATCGGATGCTGCGTTCTCCAGTGAATCATCGAGGCCGGCTTCCAAGCCGAGGCCGTTGGCGATGACCATGTCGGCCTGCACCATCTCGGCTACCTGCGCCGAGGAGGGGGAGAAATCGTGCGGGTCGGCGCCGATCGGCATCAAGGTGGTGACGGTGGAGCCGGTGTCGGCGCAGATGGCGATCTGCTCAGCCACGCTGCCGAGCATGGTGGTGGTCGCAACGACGGTCACCGCCTGGCCTGTTGGGGCCGAGGTCTCCTCGGAGGCTTCCTCCGGGGTTTCCTCGCTTGTGGCCTCGCTGGTCGCTTCCTCGGCAGTCTCCGCCGTGCCTGAGTTGGTGGCTTCGGTCGAGGAATCCTCGCTAGAACACGCGGTCAAGGGCGCGGCGAGAGCGAGGGCGGCAGCAGGGATGAGTACTAGTCGTGAAGTGCGCATGGGCAGAGTATGCGCTTAATGGAAATGATTGTCAAAGTCAGAACCGGCCGAGGAATTTCAGGACGGCGATTCCCAGCACCGCAGCGACCACGACGATGCGAGAAACCCGGCGGCCGGTGGTGAGCACCGGCCAGGACAGCGCCAGCAGCCAGCCCAGAAATCCACCGACGATCAGCAGGAAGATGCCACCGAGCCAGGCCAGGTTCCCGGTTTGGATCAGGCCCAGGAACAAGAACGTGCCCATCAGCACCACGATCAGCCATCGGGGCAGGGCCAGCAGCCGCATGAGCAGCGGCACGCTGGCCCGCTCGAGGTTGCCGCGGGGGCTGTTCGCCGGTTGTTGTGGTTGCCGGGGCTGCTTTGGTTGCTTCGGTTGTTGGCTGCTCGCCGGCTGCGGGGAGGGGCCTTTGACTCCCGGGGGCAGTTGACCCTTCTTCGGGCGCTTCTTGGCAGCCATTGCGGATCCTTCGGGTTGCATTAGCGTCACCGCTATGGACGCTGACGTTCGAGATGTCGCTTTCGAGCCTAGTGCGGTGGGTGATGCTGCGCCGGTGTTGGTGGTCTCCCGATATCGCGTGGGGCCTGATCGCGGTGAGTGGTTAGCCCAGATGCGCGCGGCGCTCGGTGTGCTCGCCGAATCCTCGGGCTACCTGCGTGGGCAGATCGCCCAGGCAACCGACGATGCGGACCTGATGGTCGTATCCACCTCCTGGGAGAGCGTGGGGGCCTATCGCCGGGCGCTGAGTCGCTATGAGGTGAAAGCGCAGGTCATCCCGTTGATCTCCTCGGCTATCGATGAGCCGAGTGCCTTCGAGGCCGTCGTCGTTGTCGATGAGTCCGGTGAGCGGTTGTTCGCCAGCGGACTGGCTGCCGATCACGGTGATGTCGGGTTGGGCTCGGCGGCTGCTGCCTCGGTGGCCTCGATCAGCGGCATGGATCGATCATGAAGTTCGCGAACCTGGCCGATGCCGGTGATCGGATGGCTCCGTTGCTGGCCGAGCTGCCCACCGATTCGCTGCTGATTGCGATCATGCCCAGCGGCATCGCCGTCGCCTGCCGGATGGCCAAGCAAACCCGCATGGACGTGGGCGCGGCGTTCTTGTCGCGTACTGACGACGGGGTGCAGGTGAGCGAACTGCCGCCGGTCGAGGGGCGCACCGTGGTGATCGTGGACGACGGCATCGAGACCGGGACCGCGGCGCGCGCGGTGGTCGAGGCGGTGCGATCCGCGGGTGCGGCGCGGGTGATCGTGGCGATGCCGGTGGTGCCCCAGGAGGTGCAGGCGTGGTTGGCACCGATGGTCGATGAGGTGATCGCGATCGAGCGGCCCTTCGGGCGGCGCTCGCTGGCCTGGCACTACGAGGAGTTCGACCCGATCGACGACGAGATGGGGCGGTTCATCCTTGCCAGGCAGGCGTGGAAACGCGGCTGGACCACCAAGTGCGTGCCGGAGGCTGGAGATCCTGAGCTGAACGTGGTCGGGGAGATCTGACTAGAGTTCTGATCAGAATCGACGTAAGGTCTGGTCATGACCATCAACGTGGGCATCTATGAGGCCCGTACCGATTTCTCCCGTCTGATCGCCCTGGTGGAGTCCGGGGAGGAGGACGTGATGGTGACCCGGCACGGCAAACCCGTTGCGCACATCGTGGCTCCCCAGCCTCATCTCCAAACTCCCCAGGAAATGCTCGATGAGGATGCGGAGTTCGAGCATCGATGGCGGCGTTGGGAAGCCGAAAAGAAAGCCCTGAATGCGCTACGTGGCGATTCTCCTAACCTGACCCAGCAAGCACTTGAGTGGCTGCGTGAAGGGCGTGAAGGATCATGAATCTGGTCCTGGATAGCTCCTACGCGATCGACGCGGTCTTGGACGATGACCTCTCCAAGCTTGAACCTTTGCGCACGTGGAGGATCATCGCGCCGTCGGTCTACGTCGATGAATGTCGGAACGTCGCAGTGCGCGCGATAAGGCATCGTGCAGTGAGCCGCGAGTTCGGTCTGACAGCCCTTAATTCGATGCTGTTCATGCCGATTGCGATTCACACAGTGGGCACAGAAGCCGTCATGGAAGCAGCCTTTGAGTACGGATTGAACGGCTTTGATGCCTCATTCATTGCGCTCGCAGTGGAACGGGGTGATGCCGTAGCCACTTTGGACAGGTCTATGCAACGAGCGGCTGAATCCCTAGGTCTTGTCGTAATCGGGTGATGGAGGAGTGAAGCCATGCTGACGCAGGAGATTCGAATCGATGTGGGTGAAGTCGAGTCCCGATGGGAGCGCTTGCTTGACCTGGTCGAGAACGAGCAGGTTCGTGTGTTAATCACGCGGAACCGGAGATCGGAAGAGCGTCGTGTAGGG
>CAZJYN010000093.1:0-318 GCA_964550285.1 uncultured Rubrivirga sp. | reverse complement strand
CGTGCCAGCCGATACGAAGTTCATCTCGGAGCAGGATTGGCAGCAGGCGAAGGCTGAACGCCGAGAACGCCTGCAGCAAATGCGAGCGGACTTGCAAGACGCGTGGGTGGGTGACCGACCGTCCGGAGAAGAGATCGTGGAACTCATTCGGGAAGGGCGAGAAGAGAGCTATTTGCGCATCGAAAGAGCAATCGAGGAAAGTAGGCGCGAGCGTCCACAGAGCCAGGAGGATCTGGAGTAGCAGCCGGCTCGTAGACTCGCACCGATCCGCCGACAGCCAGCCGGAGTGGAAGCGCGTAGGGCGCTTCGGAAATGGAG
>CAZJYN010000092.1:0-6218 GCA_964550285.1 uncultured Rubrivirga sp. | reverse complement strand
CGGCCTGGCTGGCCATGTACTGGCGGTAGACGAGGTATCCGACGCCGCCGAGGATGGCGAGCAACAGCAGCTTCTTCATGGGTGCTCCGTTCGGGTTCGTTGAGACTCCATAGTGCCGGGTGACCGACGACGGCGCTATAGCGGGTGCCCCCATCGAACCCGTGACCGCCCACCGGCGATCCCGTTCCTGAGCACCCGGTCCGCCAAGAAGTGGACGGAAAGTGAACGAAATGTCGCGGATCGGGTGTCCTGATACATGTTGTGATGATCGTGGGAAGTGTTGTTCACCTGTCGTTCATCTTTGCGTCGGGTGTGCTTCACTCGATGACCCTAATTTCACCTACGCGGACATCCCGCATGCCGGCCTTCCCCCCGGTGACCTCGATGACGTTACGACGTTGCCCAAGGAGTCCGGTGCCGATCGCACGCCAGACCCCCAGCGCTCGAGTCCGCGCCCCCCGCGTGGCTGTGCTGCTCGGTGCTGCCTCCGCGCTCCTAATGGCGTGCGGGGGCTCCAACACCGTCAATCCTGCGATCCCAGCGGCGGAAGCGGCACTGGCTGCCGGCGATATCGAATGCATAGACGGCAAGATCCAATCCGCCGGATCAAGTGCCCAGGCCAATGCGATCACCGAGTGGGTGAACGTCTACCAAACCGCGTGCCCGGAATCGACGATCGACTACCAGCCGGTGGGCTCAGGTGCCGGGGTCGAGGCGTTCGTCTCCGCGCAAACCTCGTTCGGCGGCACCGACAAGGCCGTCACCGACGAGGATATGGACGCGGCGCGGGAACGCTGCGGCGACAACCCAGCGATCAACATCCCACTCGTAGGTGGGGCCATCGCGGTCGCTTACCACCTCGATGGCGTCGATGAACTCGTTCTCGACCCGGCGACGTTGTCTGGCATCTTCGCAAGCGACATAACTCGATGGGACGACCCGGCGATCGCTGCACTCAACCCCGGGGTCTCACTCCCGGACGCAGCCATCGCGCAGTTCCATCGTTCGGACTCTTCCGGCACCACCGCGAACTTCTCCGACTACCTCGAGGCGACCGCGCCGGACGCCTGGGACTACGACACCGGAAAGGAATGGACCGCTCCCGGTGGACAAGGCGCCAAGGGCTCGGACCAGGTAATCGCTTCGGTCGCGCAGACTCCGAACTCAATCGGGTACGTGGAGCTGTCCTACATCCTCGATGCGATCAACGCCAAGCCCGTTGCCATCGACCAAGGCGCAGGGCCCGTCTTGCCCACGGCCGACAACGCCTCGGTCACGCTGGCGTCTTCGGAGGCCACCGGCGACGACGGTGACATCGTCTTGTCGATCGACTACACCACGCAGGTCTCTGGTGCGTACCCCATCAGCATCGTCACCTACGAAATCGTGTGTGTATCCGGCCTCGAGGACGGACAGAATCCCGAGCTGGTAGCGCAGTTCCTGGCATTCGCCGCTAGCGACTCCGGTCAGCAGTTGCTCGGCGAGATCGGCTACGTGCCCCTTTCAGGTGAGCTCCTCGACGCGGTTCGCACGTCCGTCGATCTGGTCGTCGAAGGGGCCGGCCGATGAGTCTGCTGACACCGCCTCGGATCACCGGCTCCTCGGTGCGGGCCGGAGATCGCAACTTCCGTTTCGTAACGACCGGTGCGGGCCTTACGGTCCTGGGTGTCCTGGCCGCGATCGCCGCATTCTTGGTGTGGCAGTCACTCCCAGCGCTGCAGAACAACACCGGGAACGTCGTCACGAATCAACTGTGGCTCCCGGATGCCGATCCCCCGCAGTGGGGAATCGTCGTATTGATCTTCGGCACATTGTGGACATCGATCATCGCAATGGCGATCGCCGTTCCCATCGGGATCGGTACCGCCTTGTTCATTACCTTCTACGCACCGCGTCGAGTGGCACGCACTCTGGGTTTCATCGTCGATCTGTTGGCTGCCGTCCCATCGATCATCTTCGGACTGTGGGGGCTGTACTACTTCATGCCGGAGATCGTTCCGGCCGCGCAATGGCTATCGACGTACCTGGGCTGGATCCCGATATTCAGCAACGATCTCGACCTGTACACGAAGTCGATCCTGATCGCCGGTTTCGTGCTGGCGATGATGATCCTGCCTACCGTCTCGGCGATCTCTCGTGAGGTGTTCTGGCAGGTTCCGAAGGGTCACATCGAGGCATCCTTGGCACTAGGCGCCACGCGCTGGGAGATGATCCGCATGGCGGTGCTGCCGTTCAGCCGTCCCGGAATGATCTCCGCCGCGATGCTCGGTCTTGGGCGCGCACTCGGCGAGACCATCGCCGTCGCGCTCATCTTGTCGGCCGTGTTCGACATCAACTGGCAGATCACCGAGCCGGGCGGCAACTCGATCGCCGCGAACATCGCCCTGAAGTGGGGCGAGGCTGCTGGTAACGGCCGCAGTGCACTGATCGCGACAGGCATGGTGCTGTTCTTCATCACGCTCGTCGTCAACATGACAGCGCGCTGGGTGGTCAACCGTCGCAAAGAATTCTCGGGGGCGGACTAATGGCCCTTCGATCGGACATCCACGCACCCATCGCAGCCGGCGAGGATCCGCTGCGGCTGACCGGTCGACGGCTGCCGCGCTGGGCACCGATCGCGGCGCTCGCGGTCGGATTGCTCGTCGGCTTGGCGGTCCAGGTAACCGGGGTGACCATCATCGGTCTGGCGCCGGTGATCGTCGCCGTCCTCGTCTTCCTGATCGTCTACACCGGCTGGACCCTTGCGGTGGAGGGACGACGCCACGCCGGCGATCGGCTCGCAACGGCGTTGATGTACTCCGCAGCCACCCTCGCATTGGTGCCACTGGTGTGGATCCTCGTGACCGTCGTGATCAACGGCCTTACCGTGCTCTCCCCGCAATTCCTGTTCGCAGACACCATGCGCAACGTCAATCCTCGCGCCGCCGGGGGCGGTGTGGCGCACGCCGTACTCGGTACGGTCCAACAGGTCGGCATCGCAACGCTGATCTCGGTGCCGATCGGATTGCTCACCGCCATCTACCTAAGCGAGTACGGACGAGGCAAGCTCGCTCGAAGTATCAATTTCTTCGTCGATGTCATGACCGGTATTCCCTCGATCGTGGCCGGCATGTTCATCTACACGTTCTGGATCCTCACCCTGGGCTTCCCGCAGTCCGGATTCGCCGCGGGCTTGGCGTTGACCATCCTCATGGTGCCGGTGGTGGTGCGCTCGGCGGAGGAGATGCTGCGCATCGTGCCCAACGAACTCCGCGAGGGCGCATTGGCCCTCGGTATCCCCAAGTACCGGGTGATCCTCAAAGTGGTGCTACCGACGGCGATCTCCGGGATCATCACCGGGGTAATGCTGGCCATCGCCCGCGTGACAGGGGAGACGGCACCTCTGCTGCTGACCACGTTCCTCGCCCAAGACGTCAACTGGAACGCCTTCGATGGCTCCCAGGCCTCGCTGCCGACCTTCATCTGGGACCAGATCGCACGCGGCACCCAATCATCGCTCGACCGGGCGTGGGCGGGGGCTTTGACCTTGATCTTGATCGTCGTCGCTTTCTACGCAACTGCCCGCATTCTCGCCGCCCGCTACGCACCGAAGGAACGCTGATGGAATCGACCCCGGCCACCCTCCAACACAGCGTGGATACACGCAGTCGGATCGCGCTTGAGGACCTGAGCATCTACTACGGGGACTTCAAGGCCGTCGAGGGCGTGAACCTGCACGTCCGCCCGCAATCCGTCATGGCCTTCATCGGTCCCTCCGGCTGCGGTAAGTCCACTGTCTTGCGATCCATCGACCGTATGCACGAGGTAACCCCCGGGGCACGGATCAGTGGCCGAGTCCTGCTCGATGGGGAGGACATCTACGCCCCCAACGTGGATCCGGTCCTCGTCCGCCGGATGATCGGCATGGTCTTCCAGCGTCCGAACCCATTTCCGACGATGTCCATCTACGAGAACGTCGTCGCTGGGATGAAGTTGGAGAAAGCCGGGCGCGA
This sequence comes from uncultured Rubrivirga sp., assembly GCA_964550285.1. Classification (GTDB taxonomy): domain Bacteria; phylum Actinomycetota; class Actinomycetes; order S36-B12; family S36-B12; genus S36-B12. Next base: position 2,226 of record CAZJYN010000092.1, on the reverse strand, counting down.
CAAGAAGACCGACCTCGATGATGTAGTCGAATCCTCCCTGCGTGGCGCGAACTTGTGGGAAGAAGTCAAGGATCGACTGAAGAAACCGGGAGCTGGACTGTCCGGTGGGCAGCAACAGCGTCTATGCATCGCGCGGGCTATCGCCGTGCAGCCCGAAGTGCTGCTGATGGACGAACCGTGCTCGGCCCTCGATCCGATCTCGACACTCGCGATCGAGGACCTCATCCATTCGCTGAAGGACACCTACACGATCATCATCGTGACCCACAACATGCAACAGGCCGCGCGGGTATCCGATGAAACGGCGTTCTTCAACCTCCCAGGTATCGGTGAACCCGGAAGACTCGTAGAGGTCGGACCAACCAGCGAGATCTTCTCCAGCCCGCAGAACAAGCAAACCGAGGATTACATCTCCGGCCGCTTCGGCTAGGCCTCGGCTAACCGAACTTCCCGGTGACGTAGTTAGCGGTGCGTTCATCGCTGGGGTTGGAGAAGATGCTGCGCGTCTCATCGATCTCCACCAGCACACCTGTGCGGCTATTGCTGTCGTCCATCGCGGCAACCGTGAAGAAGGCAGTGAGGTCCGAAACCCGGGCCGCCTGCTGCATGTTGTGGGTCACGATCACGATCGTGTAGTCCTCTTTGAGTTCGAGCATGAGGTCCTCGACCTTGCCGGTGGAAACGGGGTCGAGGGCCGAGCATGGCTCATCCATCAAGATGACATCGGGTTGGACCGCGATAGCCCGGGCGATGCACAGGCGCTGTTGCTGACCACCGGACATCCCGAAGGCGTTGTCCTTCAACCGGTCCTTGACCTCATCCCACAACGCCGCACGGCGGAGCGAGGACTCGACGATCTCGTCGAGGTCACCCTTCATTCCCAGGATCTTCGGACCGAAGGCGATGTTGTCGTAGATCGACTTGGGGAACGGGTTCGGCTTCTGGAACACCATGCCGATCACCGTGCGCACCTGCACCGGATCCACCGTGGATCCGTACATATCCACGCCGTGGTATCGAACATCGCCGGTAACGCGGGCTGTCGGGATGAGATCGTTCATCCGGTTCAAGGACCGCAGTAACGTCGACTTCCCGCACCCCGAGGGGCCGATGAAGGCGGTGATCTCGTTGTGCGGGATGTCGAGGGAGACATCGCTAACAGCGAGCATGTCTCCGTAGTAGACGTTGACGTTTCGTAATTCGAAAGTGTTCACACCGGATGCCTGGCGAACCCGCTCCTCGCCGAGGGCGTCGCTAACCCCAAGAGACGGTGAGCTACTTACCTCTTCGTCGGCGGTCATCGTGTCTCCTGTCGTTGCTTTCGGCATTACCAGGTCCTCTCGAAGCGATTACGAAGATATATGGCCACCGAGTTGATGAGGATCAAAAGAACCAACATGATCACCACGCCAGCGGCCGCCAGCACCTGCAATTCCTCCTGGGGCCGTTTGGCGTAGCTGTAGATCATGGTCGGCAAGGTGCTGTATCCGCCCTCGAAGAACTGTGGGTCGAAGGTGACGAAGGTGACGGCACCGACCAGCAGGAGTGGAGCGGCCTCGCCGATGGCTCGGGCCACGGCGAGGATGACACCGGTCAGCACTCCGGGAAACGCGGCCGGCAGCACCTGCTTGGACACCGCCTGCCAGACGGTCGCCCCGAGGGCTAGCGAACCATCGCGAATGGACGAAGGCACCGCTCGGATGGCCTCACGTGAGGCCAAGATGACTGTCGGTAGCACCAGCAGCGCCAGCGTCAAGGACCCCGCCGCAGCCACGAACCCCCAACTCAGTGGCCCGCGGACGATGAATGCCAACCCCAGGATGCCGAACACGATCGAGGGAACGCCCGCAAGATTCTGGATGTTCAGATCCACGAAACGGTTGAATGGATTTCGCGGGTTGGCGAACTCCTCGAGGTAGATGGCGGCGCCGACACCCAGCGGCACGATCAAGACGATCACGCCGCCGATCACGTACAGCGTTCCCAGGATGGCGGTGCGATAGCCCGCGTTCTCCGGCGTCACCACCGAAGGAACGTTCGTGAATAGATCGAGGTTCAACCGTGGGCCACCGGCGACGAATGCCCAAGTGATCATGGCGGCGATAGACACCAGTGCGGTCGTGAGCCCGAGCAGTAACAACGAGTAGATGATCAGGCCGCGGACCTTCTTCTTGCGGTCCCCGGTCGAGAGCATCGCCTCCGTTACCTCCCGCGCACCCCCGACAG
>CAZJYN010000091.1:0-6267 GCA_964550285.1 uncultured Rubrivirga sp. | reverse complement strand
GGCCGGAAGGCAGCAAGGGTAGGCGGGCTCTGTCAGGTGCGCGGGGGGTCCCTTTGCGCCCGCAATAGAGTCGGCGCATGTCCTTGGCGCTGTACCGCACGTACCGGCCTGCACGCCTGGCCGATGTGGTGGGCCAAGAGCACATCACCGCGCCGCTTACTCGGGCGCTGGAGAACGACCGCGTGCACCACGCCTACCTGTTCTCCGGTCCGCGCGGCTGCGGGAAGACCTCCACGGCCCGGATCATGGCCAGGTCCTTGAACTGCGAGCAGGGACCCACCCCCGAGCCATGCGGGCAGTGCCAAAGCTGCATCGATCTGGCCGCCGGTGGCGCCGGCTCGATCGATGTCATCGAGTTGGATGCCGCCAGCCACGGTGGAGTCGACGACACCCGCGAACTGCGCGAACGTGCGATGTTCGCACCGGCTTCCTCGCGCTACAAGGTCTACATCATCGACGAGGCGCACATGGTTTCCACGGCCGGCTTCAACGCCTTGTTGAAGCTCGTCGAGGAGCCACCCGAGCACGTGCGATTCATCTTCGCCACCACCGATCCGGACAAGGTGCTGCCCACGATCCGCTCGCGTACGCACAACTACGCATTTCGATTGGTCGGCACGAAGGAGCTGCAACAACACCTCGCGTCGATCTGCGAACAAGAAGGTGTGCCAGCTGAACCGGCCGCGCTCGCGTTGGTGGCGCGAGCCGGTGCGGGCAGCGTCCGGGATTCGCTGTCCATCCTGGGCCAGGTGATCGCCGGATCCGGCCCCGATGGCATCACCTACCGGGAGGTCGCCGATCAACTCGGTGTGACCGATACCGCGTTGCTCGACGCCACGGTCGAAGCGATCTCCGCACGCGATGGCGCGGCGCTTTTTCAGGTGATCGAGCAGGTGGTGGACGCCGGGCATGATCCCCGTCGCTTCGTATCCGACCTGCTGGAGCGGATGCGCGACGTCATCGTCGTACAAAGCGTTCCCGATGCCGCGACGAACGGATTGATCGACGCCCCCGACGACGAAGTCGAACGGATCGTGCAGCAAGCGCAGTCGCTCGGACCGGCCGAAGCGAGCCGCACCGCAGACGTGGTCAACGCCGCATTAAGCGAACTTAAGGGCGCTACTGCACCCAGACTGCGCTTGGAGATGATGGCGGCGAGGCTCCTGGTTCCAGCCGCCGATGATTCCGACGACGGCTCACGCGCGCGCTTGGAGCACCTCGAGCGTGTGGTGGCTGCACTGCCGGTCACCGCAGGGTCAGCCGCAAGCGCATCTCCCGGACCCACCGAGAAAGCACCTCCAGCGCCACCCAAAGAGAAGACGACCAAGAAGACGACCGGCAAGCCCGCGAAACAACCCGCGCAGGCCCCCGCGCAGCCCTCAGCGGAAGCGCCCACGAAAGCCCCCGCTCCACCGAAACTGTCCGAGGTTGCGCCATCGACAGCCGCGGATACTGAAGTCGCGGATGATGAACCGAGTGCGCCGCCGCAGCCCCCGGCTCCCGAGCCGGACATCGCTCGACCGACGGCCGACACCTCCGATGTGACATTGGAGGGATTCGTCTCGATGTGGCCGGCGGTGATGGACGCAGTCGCCGGATACGGCCGCGTCGCCTGGATGGCCTTCAGCGGTTCACGGCCACTTTCCTGGGCCGAAGGCACCCTGGCGGTCGGCCTCGACAGCCCGGGCAAGGTGGCGAATGTCGCTAGCAGCGGTCACGGCGAGGTTCTGCAAACAGCGATCAAGGATGTGCTCAAGGTCGACGTCCGCCTCGATGTGGTCCTCGCCTCCGACGGCCCGGCCGCTTCGGGTGGGGGCTCGGCAACTACCGACACACCCGCCAGGGAAGCGGATGCGCCGAGCCCGGACGATGCGAACGTAGATGACGTCACCGGGGTCGACTTAGTGGTCCGCGAACTCGGTGGCGTGCAAATCGGCGAGATCGAGCATTGATGTACGAGGGCGCGGTCCAAGAACTCATCGATGAACTCGGGCGGTTGCCGGGTGTTGGTCCGAAGAGTGCGCAACGTATCGCCTTCCATCTGCTCGCGGCGGATCAAGCCGACGTCGAACGGCTCGTGGATGCGCTGCATCACGTGAAGGAGCGGGTGTCCTTTTGTCAGACCTGCGGCAACATCGCCGAGAGCGAGCAGTGCCGCATCTGCGTAGATCCCAAGCGCGATCCCTCCGTGCTTTGCGTCGTGGAGGAGCCGAAGGACGTCGTCGCGATTGAACGCACCCGCGAGTTCCGTGGGCGCTACCACGTGCTCGGTGGGTCGATAAATCCGATCGAGGGCGTGGGTCCGGAGGATCTGCGCATCCGCGAACTGCTCAGCCGGTTGTCCGACGGTTCGATCCTCGAAGTGATCTTGGCAACCGACCCGAACTTAGAAGGCGAGGCGACGGCCACCTACCTCGCTCGCACTATCTCCCCGCTAGGTGTCGCAGTCTCCCGGTTGGCCAGTGGGTTGCCGGTAGGTGGCGATTTGGAATACGCCGACGAAGTCACACTCGGGCGCGCTTTCGAGGGCCGACGCCGCATCGAATCAGGGTGAGTACTTTCACCCCTGGCCTCTAGTCTTCCCATCGTGGATGAAGGCCTGCTCTCCTACGCGATCACCGGTGTGATCGCACTCGGCGTTGCAGTGTTCATCCGGCAACGCGGGTGGGGGATAGCCCTGCCACTCATCGCGCTTGGAGCCCTCGTCGGTATCGCTCCGATCGGGCCGTCCGCGCCGCCGAATCCGGAAGTCATCCTCATCGTGATCTTGGCGCCGCTGGTCTTCGGTGAGGCGATGGGTTCCTCGTATCTCGACCTACGCAGGGTCTCGCGCCCGGTGTTGGCGCTCGCCATCGGCCTGGTCGTCACCGCCACCTTCGTCGTGGGCGGCGTGGTCAGTGCCGTGGTGGCGATTCCGATCAGCGTTGCGTTGGCGCTGGGGGCGATCTTGGCGCCGACGGATGCGGTGGCGGTCAGCACTATCGCCAAACGAGCTTCCATTCCGCGTCGGTTGGTCTCCATCTTGGAAGGCGAGAGCCTGGTCAACGACGGCACGGGACTGACCGCGCTGCGCGTTGCCGTGGCAGCGACGATCGCCGGATCGGTCACCGTCATCGAAGCGACCGGCATGTTCGCCGTCGCGGTGAGCGTCGGGTTGGCCGTGGGTGCGGCCTTCGGCTGGGGGATGTCCTTGATCCTCAAGCGCAGCCGGGATCTGGTCGCCGCGAACTCGTTGATCGTCATCGCGCCGTTCTCGATCTATCTCGTCGCCGAAGCGCTCGAAGGTTCGGGAATCCTGGCCGTGGTCGTTGCCGCGCTGTGGGTCGCCACTTCGCAGCACTCCGACCCAGGCTGGTCAGGGCGACTATCGGGCAACACGGTCTGGAAGCACCTCACCTTCATCTTGCAAGTGTTCGCGTTCCTACTGATCGGCTTGGAACTGCCGATCTCCATTACCCGGTTGGATGCGGCGCAGTGGAACCTCGTGGTGATTCTCGTGCCGTTGGTGCTGGTGACCTTGATCGTCACCCGCGCGCTGTTCGTTGCGGTAATGGTGGTCGCCGAACGCGCACGCGACCGCCGGCGATCACGCCGCACCGGGATCGACCAGCGTCGCGACGGCCTCGGACGTGAGTCTGCGATCCTGGCGTGGGCCGGTGCGCGCGGGCCTGTCTCCGGGCTTGCCGCTTTCTCCCTGCCGCTCACTACCACCGCGGGCGAAGCATTCCCTTATCGCGATGTCCTGCTGGCCACCACGTTCGTGATCATCGTCATCAGCTTGTTGCTGGCACTGACGGTCGCGCCACTAGCGCGCGCGTTGAAGGTCGGCAGCGACGACGACGCCGTGATCACCCGCGACATGGACGCAGCCCTCGCGCGCGCCGCGCTCGACCGACTCGACGCTGCGATCGAGGAGGCGGAGATCGATGGTGACCCCGTCCCGCAGGAGGTCGTGGATCGCTTGCAGCATGACGCGAACGCACGGCTGGATCGGGCCCGCGCTGAGCAGGAAGTGTCGGTCACGCGGGAACTGGCAACTGCCCGGATGTTCACCCTGGCCCGCGCAATGGTGCGCGCTGAGCAAGAGGAATTACTGCGGCTGCGCGATGAGGAGGGGCTGCCGGATTCGATCGTCCGGGCCCGCTTACGCGAACTCGATTTACGACAGCAAGCGCTCGGCCCCCAGGGGTAGCGTCGACTTCATGACGGACGCTCCCCTTTTCGACGCGTGGCGTGCTGCCCGTTCCCGGCCGAGCCGATCTATGCAGATTCCCGGCCACAAGATGCGCTACGGGTCGAAAGACGCCGAACTCTTCGGCGACGAGTTCCTCCGTGAGGTCATCAGAGATGACGTGCCACTACAAGGAGGTGCGGACGACAACTTCTTCTCCGGGAGGTTCTTGGAGAAAGCGGAGCAGTTGTGGGCCGATGCCGTGGGTGCCGACCATGCGCGGTTCCTGGTCGGTGGATCGACGCAAGGGAATATCGCGGCGCTGGCCTCGGTAGTCGCACCCGATATCGAGGTGTGCATCGATCGGACATCGCACCGCAGCGCACACGCCGGCCTCGTTGTTTCCGGGGCTCGGCCACGGTGGATCCTTCCCAAGATCCACCCGGACTTCGGAGTTCCCGTCGGGATCGAGCCCAGCGCCATCGACTTGCGCGGTAGCTACGCAACCTACGCACTGTTCGTAACCTCGCCGGCGTACGTAGGCACGATGAGTGACCTTGCAGTCCTCGCTGAGTTATGCCACGCCCAGGAATCGGTACTCATCGTCGACCAGGCCTGGGGTGCACACCTGGATTTCCTCGGTGATCGCGGGGCTCACGCGCAAGGCGCCGACGTGGTCACCACCAGCGTGCACAAGGCGTTGACCGGCTACTCGCAAACGGCAGTCACCTCCCTCAAGGGCCGCAGAGTGCTGCCATCCACGCTCTCGCATGGGGTCGACCTCACCGCGACGACCTCGCCGTCGGCGACTTTGCTGGCTTCGATCGATGCCACGCGACTTGCCCTGCAGGAGGACGCCGGGCATCGATTCGCATTGGTACGGGAGGCAGTTCACGACGCACGCTCTCAGTTGTCCCAGATCCCGGGCGTAATAGCCCTCGACGAGGAGAACCTCGGCTGTGAGGTGGACCCACTGAAGGTCACGATCTTCGTTCCGGAAACTGGTACCACCGGTACCGAGATCTCCCGGGAGCTGTGGGCGCGAGGCGTCGGTGTCGAGGCAGCTGATGCCGACACCGTGATCATGACCGTGAGTGTCGCCGATGATCCGCAGACCATCGGGGAGTTAGTGGAGTCGGTAGCGGCGGTGGTCGCTGGACTCCGGAGCACCCCGCGTGCTCCCGCCCCGGCGGCTACCTGGCAGGTGAATCCTGAAGTCGTGATCACGCCACGCGAGGCCTACTTCGCCCATCGCCGACGACTTCGCCTGCGTGATGCCATCGGCGAGGTGAGCACCGAGCAGTTTTGTCCCTATCCCCCCGGGGTGCCGCTCCTAGCGCCCGGTGAACAGGTGACGCCGGAGGTCGTCGAGGCCATCGAGATCGCCGGTCGGTCGACTCGAATGGCCTATTGCAGTGACCCCAGCGCCGAGACGATCGAGGTGGTAGCCGACGTCACGGAGCGGTGAGAAGCCCGCATTTCTAAGGCCCCCTTCGACGGCACCCGTGCGACAGATCCGTGATGATCGCGCCGAAGGTTGGGTCCGTCGCGGCGTCGAGTAACGAATGAATAACGTCACAAGTTCACCTTTTGGTAACGCTCATGTCGCCTGTGTCCCATGACCGTCTCAACCCCGGTCAGTGACGTGACCTTGCCCCAAGTACCCCCCACGGGCCCTACGAGCGGCACTACTGTCGAGACCGTCAGATGCCCTGCACTCAAGCAAACCAAGGAGTGAACGAATACATGGGTTCCATGAGTAAGAAGTTCGCAGTCATCCTGGGCGCCTCGGCGCTCGCGCTGGCCGCGTGTGCGAGCGACGACGGCGATTCCGCCGATAGTGGCTCCGACGACGGTGGCAGCGATGCCATCGCCGCGCAGTTCGACATGAGCGGTATCGATGTAGCTGTCGGGTCCAAGGACTTCGACGAGCAATTGATCCTCGGTCAGATGATGGTCCAGGCCCTCGAGGCTGCTGGCGCCAACGTCGATGACAAGGTCAATCTCGGTGGCACGGCGGTTGCCCGCGAGGCGCTGCTCTCCGGCGACATCGATGTCTACATGGAGTACAACGGCACCGGCTGGACCGTCCACCT
>CAZJYN010000090.1:0-6336 GCA_964550285.1 uncultured Rubrivirga sp. | reverse complement strand
CGATGACCTGCCAGAAGCGGTCGTTACCGCTGGATTGGATGATCTCGACATCGGCGGCTGCATCGAACATCCGCTCGACCATCTGCGCCCAAACGGCGTTGAAGTACGCGGCTGCAGCGGAGTCCGCGTCTTGTTGGTAGTCCCACTGGGCCAACAGTGCTCGGGCATCGGCGGTGCCTTCGGGTGCCGGTAGTTCGAGCAGACGCGGCACCAAGAACTCGGCGAGTGCGTTGTTGCTATCCATCTGGATAGCGCGCATCCGATCAGCCGACATCAACGCACCGCCCGCGGTGGCCGATTCGATCAGATCCACGATGCGTTGACTGCGGGCGCCGTAGGCCCAATCGTCGGTCAGGAAATACGGGTAGTCCGGTCCGATCACCGCCTGGTTCGCCGTCACGATCCACCCTTCGGAAGGATCGACCACGCTCGGTAGCGCTTCGAAGGGGATGTAGCCGGTCCAGGAGTACTCGCTGGTCCACCCGGGTATTGGCCACTTGCCGTCATAGCCCTCTCGGATCGGAATGCGTCCTGGTGCTTGGTAGCCGATGCGTCCGGAAGTATCGGCATACAGCAGGTTCTGCGCGGGTACGGCCAACAGGCGGGCAGCTTCGCGGAACTCCTCCCAGTTCGAGGCGGTGTTCAGCGCATCGAAGGCATCGAAAGTGGGCTGGGGCTCGAGCGCGGTCCACCGCAGGGCTACCTCGTAGTCACCGGATTGCCCTGGCACGCCGGCCGCGGAGCCAGGTGCCGGCACCGGCGCATCCGCCGCCACGGCGTCGTAGACCTCGATGTCCTCGATGCCCGAGATGATCGGTCCATCCTGCGTGGAGCGGATGGTTATCTCCACCGGATCGCCACCGGCCACCTCGATGGTCTCGGTGCGCACCTGCATCGGCAGCAGTTCGCCATCGAACAGGTACTGATCTCCCTGGACCTGATGCAGCACTAGGTCGGTCACATCCGGACCGAGGTTGGTGAACCCCCACGCGATCGTGGAGTTGTGGCCGATGAACACTCCCGGAAGGCCGGCCATCGTCCAACCGGAGACGTCGTAGTCGCAATCCTCGTCGAGCACCCGGCAATGCAACGAGGACTGGTACCAAAGGCTCGGCATCGCGGGAGCAAGGTGCGGATCGTTGGCCAGCAGCGGTCGACCGGTGTCGGTCTTCGCACCAGCCACGGCCCAGGAGTTCGAACCGATTCCCGGCCCTGAGGGGCCGAGGAGTTCCTCGAGTGATTCGGCGGCCGCGCCGACGGAAGCAAGCGCGGGTAGTGCTTGCCCGTAGTCGGTGGCCATCGCCGCGCGCGGCGCACCACCGGCCGGCGCCATCGCTTCCTGGTCGAAGCGACCATCGACCACCGCGCCCATCTCCACGATCGGACGGTTGCGTTCGTACGGATACGGCGGGAACAACTCCTGCGTGGCCGGCACGCCCATGCTGGCGCTCATCACCGCGCGGTAGATCTCATCGCCCATATTCCCGCGCAGATCCCAGGCCAACGCCTTCAACCAGGCCACCGAATCGGCCGGTTCCCACGGCTCGGGTGAGTAGTCCGGGTTCTGGAATGCAAGGACCGAGTACTCAAGGCCGAGTTCACCGCCGGATCGTTGCCCGAGGTAGGCGTTCACCCCGGCGGAATAGGAATCCAAGATGACCCGCGATCGCTCGCTGAGCAGTTCGACCTCTTGCTCCGCGATGCGCCGCCATCCCAGCGTGCGCAAGAACGTATCCGTAGGTACCTGACTGGCACCGAACATCTCCGATAGGCGCCCTGCGGTGATGTGGCGCCTTACATCCATCTCCCAGAAGCGATCCTGCGCGTGCACGAACCCTTGCGCGAAGAACAGGTCCTCGATGGAGTCCGCGTAGATGTTCGGGATACCCAGATCGTCGCGGATGACCTCCACCTCGGACTGCAAACCGGCAACCGGCAGATCACCGGAGGTCTGCGGGAAGGGCGCCCGCACCAGATGCAACGCATAGCCTGCGATACCAACGAGTGCGAGAACCGACACGAGTCCGATGACCAACAGCACGCGGACCCAGGTTCGCACCCCAGCACCGTACTGTGCATGACCGGCGCGTCAGGCGAAAACGACGCGGGCCGCTGAGATCCCGATCCCGGCGACCGTGATGCACACCGCCGGCATGATGAACACCGCCCAAAGCGCCGCCCCTCGATCGGTGCGCCAGCTGCGCTGCAGGAACAACGCGTAACTGGAGTAGGTGGTCAGCGCCCCGGCCGCACCTGTGGCGAGCAGTTCCCGCCAGGGCCCATCGGCCAACACGTACGCCACACCGATCAACAATGAGCCCAATGCGTTGACGGCGAGAAGGCCCCACGGGAAACGGCGTGCTCGCTCGGTGCTCAACGATGCGGTGACGCGAGAGTCGATGAAGTGGCGCAGCGGAGCGCCCACCGCTCCGCCCATCGCGATCGCTACCGCCACCGTCCAGGTCACGGCGCTTCTCCGGCAGGCGTTCCCGCGGCCCTGATGCGCGAACCGACGCGCGAACCGATAGTCACCGCGATGGCGGTCGCCGCGATCGTGGCGAGCACGTAGCCGCCGGCGAGCACGACCCCGCTTGCATCCCCACGGTCCAGCAACAAGAAAGTCTCCTCCGCGAACGCGGAATACGTGGTGAACCCGCCCAGGAAACCGGTGATGGCGAACCCCGCGAGCCAGGCGGATCGACCGATCAACAGTGGCGCCAGCACGCCGATCAGCGCGCAGCCCAAGACGTTGACCGCGAGGGTGCCCCACGGGAACTCGGTGGAGCCGGCTCCACCGATCAGCACCTCATCGATCAGCACTTCGCCGATTAGCCAGCGCGCGAGAGCGCCGAGGGCACCGCCGAGGGCCATCGCTCCCCAGATCGGCATCGCGGCAGCGTACCGACCATCGATTAGCACTCCCAGGCTTCGAGTGCTAATCTCCGCCCGACAAGGAGGACCGGTGCCCACCTACGAGTACACCTGCGCGTCGTGCGACACCAAGCACGACATCGTCCAAAAGATGACCGACCCCACGCTCACCGATTGCCCGAGCTGCGGGAAGCCCACGCTGCGCAAGGTGTTCGGTGGCGTCGGTGTGGTCTTCAAAGGCTCGGGCTTCTACCGGACCGACTCGCGCTCCGGTGACAAGAAGTCCGAGTCCGGTGGCTCCAGTGGCTCGAGCGGCTCCGGGGGCTCGGGCGACTCCGCCAAGTCCGACAAGTCCGAGAAGAGCGACAAGAAGAAGGACTCGGGCTCCGGTAACTCAGGTGGCTCGAGCGGTTCGACCTCGTCGTCGTCGTCCTCGTCGTCCTCATCCACAAGTTCCTCCGGCTCGTCGGGCTCGTCCACTAAGTCCTGAAAGCCCCCTGTGGATAGCCGTTCGCGCTAGGCCCACCTGCGGACTTACCGTCGCGGCATGGGTGAACTCCTTGCGAAGATCCGTCGCGATCTTGCCCCCGGTCAGGTTCGCCGCGGGCTCGGCCGACGACGCCGCCTGGTCTCGGCCATCCTCGCGGGCCTAGGCGTGCTGATGATCGTCACCGCCTTGCGCCCGGCTCCCGCCCTTCCCGTCGCCGAGCAATCGGTTGCCATCGCCGTGCAACCAAGCGAAGTGGCGGTGCCGATCACGATTCGCCCAGCGGCGATCGCCTCATCGCTCGAACCGGGCATGTCCATCGACATCGTCGCGGCTTCCGACGCCTCATTCGATGGCGGTGCTGGGACTACCGGTGCAGCCGGCACCCCGATCGTCCGAGATGCCCGCGTGCTGCGGCTGCCCACGTCGGGATTCGGGCCCACGTCCGAGGCCGTGGTCGTAGTGGCCGTGCCCGAGGCTTCCGGAATGCGTTTGGCATCCGCGGGATCGAGTGGATTCGGTGTCATCATTCGACCGACCGCGTGATCGAGGGAGCCACCATGTTCAAGGGATTCAAGGAATTCGCCTATCGAGGCAATGTCATCGACCTGGCTGTGGCGGTTGTCGCCGGTGCGGCAGTCGTCGCCCTCGTGGGCGACTTCACTGTCGCGATCATCGAACCGCTGATCGGACTCGCGCTCGGCGGGGGCGTGGATGTCGGTGTGCTCGTCGTCAACGGTCAGGTCTTCGACTTCACGTTGCTGATCAACTCTTTCATCACTTTCGTGATCACGATGCTGGTGATCTACTACGCGTTGATCACACCCGTCAATCGGATGCGTCGCAAGCATGAAGCAGAAGAACCGCCCGCACCTGCCGAGGATGTCGTCTTGCTCACCGAGATCCGCGATCTGTTGGAACGCCGATAGCCGCGACTACTCCCCGTGGTGCGGTGGGACCTGATCGCGCAGCCATTCGTCGTGGCTGGCTGAGTCCCGACCGTCGAAATCAGCGGCATCAGCGGCATCGAAGTCGCGATCGTCGCTGGTCTGCTCGGGCAGCAGTTCGTCAGGACCCATGACCGCAGGCTAGCCCGGTTCGATGAGTGCACCGCGATCGTCGTAGCGTCCTACCGTGCAAACGGTGATCGACGCAGCGGACCGAACGCTGCTGACCGCCGATGAATGGCAGGGGCGAATCCGCGCCCACCAGAAACGAGCGGATCAGTGGATTGCTCCGCACCTCGAGCGGCGTCGACGCGGCATCGCACACCCCGTGCTGGACTTCCTGTTCGACTACTACCCGTACTCCCCGGGTCGGCTGCGCACCTGGCACCCCGGGCTCGGGGTTCGACTCCTCGGCGATTGGAATCCACCGTCGTGTGCCGATCACTACGTGCAAAGCGATGGTCGCTGGTCCGTGAATCCGAAGCGCGCTTCCAGCAAGCGGTTGGATCTCGCGCTATCCATCCTCGAAGGCACCGAATCCAGGTCCGCGCAGTTCTCCTGCTTCGGCATGCACGAGTGGGCGATGGTCTACCGAGCCGACTCAGAAACCATCCGACACGACAAGCAACCCCTTCGCCTGTCCATCGAGGACATCAGCGCAACTGTCGACGCTGTCGGCCTGCGCTGCACGCATATCGATGCCTTCCGTTTCTTCACCGAAGCAGCGGTACCACTGAACTCACTTGCCCCGACGCGCGCGAACCAGCCAGATCTGGAGCAACCGGGCTGCCTGCACGCGAACATGGATCTGTTCAAGTACGCGATGTGGTTCCAGGCCTACGTCCCCGGGGATCTGGTGCTGGACGGTTTCGAACTCGCGTGCCGGGCCCGTGAAATCGATATGCGGGCCTCGCCCTACGACCTCACCGATTTGGGCTACGCACCCATCGCCATCGAAACGGCCGACGGCCGACGTGAATACACCGCTGCTCAAAAGCAACTAGCCGACGACGCACGATCGGTGCGCCGCCGGCTAGTGCAGGGACTTCGCGAACTTCGAGAGGCGTCTACGCGCGACCCTTCAGCATGAAGTTCCAGTACAGGTTGGGCAGACCGACCTTCTTGAGCATGTTGTAGTCGGTGAACTCCTTCTTCTGATCGACCACCGGCAAGCTCGGCTTCAAGTTGAAGTCGTAGTCGAACTCACACAGCAGCATCTTCTTGCGGGATGTGGTGATCGGGCAGGACGCGTATCCGTCGTAACTGCCAACCCCTACGCCTCCCTTCAAGGACGCAACCAGGTTCTCCACCAGCACAGGTGCCTGCTTGCGGATCGCGGCCCCCGTCTTGGAGTTGGGGGTGGTGGTGCAATCACCGAGAGCGAACACATCCGGATAGACGTTGTGTTGCAGCGTGTGCTTGTTCACGCCCACGTACCCCAACGGAGATTCCGGGTCGGCCAGGGGTGAGTTCTTCAACCAGTCCGGCGCACTTTGTGGCGGCGTCATGTGGGCGAAGGAGTACTCGATCGTCTCGGTTTCCCCGGTTTCGTTGTTCTTGATCGTGACGGTGCCATTCTCCGGATCCATCTCCGTGATGACGGAGTTCAACCGCACGTCGATGCCGTAGCCGGCCGCCACCTGCACCAGGACATCGGACCAGACCTTGATGCCGAACATGCCCGGCGTGGGCAGCACCATGATCGGGTTGATGTTCCCGAGCACTCCCTGCTCGCGCCAGTAATCGCACGCGAGGTAGGCGATCTTCTGCGGTGCACCCGCGCACTTGATCGGGTTCGGGGGCATATGGAAGATCGCGTTGCCGCTGGTTGTCTTCTCGACGTTCTGCCAGGTGATGGGTGCGAGGTCGTAGCGGTAGTTGCTGGACACCCCGCCCTTGCCGATCGCCTCGGGCAGGCCGGGGATGCCGTCCCAATCGAGCTGGATACCGGCGGCCACGACGAGTCGGTCGTAGCCGATCGTCTTCCCGCTCGCGGTGGTGACGGTGTGCGCATCCGGATCGATCGCAGTT
>CAZJYN010000089.1:0-6402 GCA_964550285.1 uncultured Rubrivirga sp. | reverse complement strand
CCCACCGAGGAGAAGGTGAAGTCGGTTCGCTACTTCTACGAAGGTGGCATCGTCGACTTCGTTCGACACATCAACGCCAGCAAGGGCGTGGCCAACCCGACCATCGTGGAAGTCGGGCAGGAGAACACCGAGGCCGGTCTCAGCGCAGAGATCGCGTTGCAGTGGAACAACACCTTCGCCGAATCGGTGTACACCTTCGCGAACACCATCAACACCACCGAAGGTGGCACCCACGAAGAGGGTTTTCGTACTGCCTTGACGAGTTTGGTGAACAAGTTCGCGCGCGAGTGGGGCATCTTGAAGGACAAGGACACCAACCTCACCGGTGAGGACATCCGCGAAGGACTCACCGCGATCGTCTCGGTGAAGCTCGTGGAACCGCAGTTCGAAGGACAGACGAAGACCAAGCTCGGCAATACCGAGATGAAGGCCTTCGTACAAAAGATCGTCAATGATCAGTTCGGCGCGTGGTTCGAATCCAACCCCGCCGAGGGCAAGGAGATCGCGCGCAAGTCGGTCAACGCGGCTACGGCGCGTATTGCCGCTCGCAAGGCCCGCGACCTCGCCCGCAACCGCAAAGGTCTCCTCGGTGGAGCGGGGATGCCCGGCAAGCTCATCGACTGCTCGAGCCGAGAGCCCGAGGAGTGCGAGGTCTTCGTGGTCGAGGGCGATTCGGCCGGCGGCTCGGCGCGGCAAGGCCGCGACCCGCGCATCCAGGCGATCCTTCCCATCCGCGGCAAGATCTTGAACGTCGAGAAAGCGCGCATCGACAAGGTTCTACAAAACAACGAAGTCCAAGCACTCATCTCCGCGCTCGGCACCGGTGTGCAAGACGAGTTCGACATCAACCGGTTGCGCTACCACAAGATCGTGTTGATGGCCGATGCCGACGTCGATGGCCAACACATCCGCACGTTGCTACTGACGATGCTGTTTCGCTTCATGCGACCACTCGTCGAACTCGGTTACGTCTACCTCGCCCAACCGCCGTTGTACAAGATCAAGTGGCAGCGCGAGGAATCACAGTTCGCCTACTCCGACCGTGAGCGTGATGCGCTCGTCCAGGCTGGGCAAGCCGCGGGTAAGAAGCTGCCGAAGGAGGAAGCCGTGCAGCGGTACAAGGGCCTTGGTGAGATGAACGCCGACGAACTGTGGGAGACCACCATGGATCCCGAGCAGCGCGTGCTGTTGCAGGTCACCCTCGACGATGCTGCACAAGCCGACGAGATGTTCAGCGTGCTGATGGGTGAGGACGTCGAATCACGTCGCGCTTTCATCCAACAAAACGCTAAAGACGTTCGCTTCTTGGACATCTAGCAACACGGACCGACCGATCAAGCGACCAACGACGACGGAGGCATAAGTGCCCGACGACATCGACACGATCGACCCGGCCGGCGCGGGGGATAACCCGGCTGTGCCGCCCAGCGGTCGGGTGGAGCCGGTAGATCTGCAAACCGAGATGCAGCGGTCCTACCTGGACTACTCGATGTCGGTCATCGTCTCCCGCGCGCTGCCGGATGTTCGGGACGGTCTGAAGCCCGTGCACCGGCGCGTGCTCTATGCCATGTACGACGGCGGCTACCGCCCCGACCGCAACTTCTCCAAGAGCGCCCGAGTGGTGGGCGACGTCATGGGCAGCTACCACCCGCACGGTGACAGCGCGATCTACGACGCCCTCGTGCGGCTCGCGCAGCCCTGGTCGCTGCGCTACCCACTCGTCCAAGGACAGGGAAACTTCGGTTCCCCCGGTAACGATCCGCCCGCCGCCCAGCGATACACCGAATGCCGTATGGCCCAACTCGCGATGGAGATGGTGCGCGATATCGACGAAGAAACCGTCGATTTCGCTCCCAACTACGACGGCCGCACACTCGAGCCCTCGGTGCTACCGAGTCGTTTCCCGAACCTGCTGGTCAACGGCAGCGCGGGTATCGCCGTCGGTATGGCCACCAACATCCCGCCGCATAACCTCGGTGAGGTCGCGCAAGCCGCTACCTGGCTGCTGGAGAACCCCGAGTCCTCCACCGAGGAACGGATGGCCGCGCTGCTGGACATCGTCAAGGGACCGGACTTCCCCACCGGCGCCACCATCATCGGTCGTCGCGGTATCGAGGATGCCTACCGCACCGGCCGTGGATCGGTCACGATGCGCGCGGTCGTGGAAGTCGACGAAGACGTCAAGGGCAAGCAACGCCTCGTCGTGACCGAACTTCCCTACCAAGTCAACCCGGACAACCTGCTGCTGCGCATCGCCGAACTGGTGGGCGATGGCAAGCTCACCGGAATCGCCGATGTTCGCGACGATTCCTCCTCGCGCACCGGCATGCGGTTGATAATCGAGCTCAAACGCGACGCCGTGGCGCAGGTAGTGCTCAACCAGCTGTACAAGCACACCCAACTGCAAGACAACTTCGGTGCCAACATGCTCGCGCTGGTCGACGGTGTACCGCGCACGCTGACCCTCGAACAGTTCATCCGCTATTGGATCGCGCACCAGATCGATGTCATCCAGCGCCGCACGCGCTACCGGTTGCGCAAGGCCGAGGAGCGCGCCCACATCCTGCGCGGCTACCTCAAGGCCCTCGACGCCCTCGACGACGT
Organism: uncultured Rubrivirga sp.; assembly: GCA_964550285.1. Taxonomy (GTDB): domain Bacteria; phylum Actinomycetota; class Actinomycetes; order S36-B12; family S36-B12; genus S36-B12. The sequence continues at coordinate 3,798 of CAZJYN010000089.1, read as the reverse complement.
CATCGCGCTCATCCGCGCGAGCGCAACCGTCGAGGATGCTCGAACCGGCTTGATGGAACTGCTCGACATCGATGAACTGCAGTCCACTGCGATCTTGGACATGCAGTTGCGTCGCCTCGCGGCGATGGAGCGCCAGAAGATCATCGATGAGTTCGACGATCTGATGACCAAGATCGCCGATTACAACGACATCTTGACCAATGAGCCCCGGCAACGTTCCATCGTGGCCGAGGAGCTCAAGGAGATCACCGACAAGTTCGCCGATGATCGACGCACCGAGATCCTGCCGTGGGACGGTGAAGTCACCGACGAGGATCTGATCGCCGTCGAGGACGTCGTCGTAACCATCACCGCCGGCGGGTACGCCAAGCGCACCCGCTCCGACATGTACCGCGCGCAGCGTCGCGGTGGCAGGGGTGTGCGCGGCGCGGCGTTGCGTCAGGACGATGTGGTCGAGCACTTCATGGTGACCAGTACGCACGACTGGCTGCTGTTCTTCACCAACCAGGGCCGCGTCTACCGCGCCAAGGGATACCAACTACCCGAGGCCAGCCGCGACGCCAAAGGTCAGCACGTGGCGAACCTGCTGGCTTTCCGGCCGGAGGAGACGATCGCTTCGGTGCTGTCGATCCCCGCCTACGACGCCGCGGACTACCTCGTGCTCGCCACGCGCAGCGGCTTGGTGAAGAAGACCAAGCTCAGCGCCTTCGACACCAACCGCCAAGGCGGCATCATCGCGATCAGCCTCGCCGAGGGCGATGAGGTGATCGGCGCGCGGCTGGTTTCGGCCGAGGATGACATCTTCTTGGCCTCCACCAAGGGCATGAGCGTGCGCTTCACCGCCAGCGACGACGTCCTACGCCCGATGGGCCGGGACACCAAGGGCGTCATCGGAATGCGGTTCCGGGAAGGGGACTCGCTGCTGGGGATGGACGTCGTACGTCCTGGCTGCGACGTCGTCACCATCACCGATGGTGGTTACGCCAAGCGCACCAAGGAGGAGGAGTGGACCCCGCGTGGCCGCGGCATCTTGGGTGTGCGCGCGATGAAGATCAACGCCAAGCGCGGCTCGCTGGTCGCGGCGATGGTCTGCGAGTCCGATGACCAGATTTTCGCCATTGCCAGCAATGGAGTGGTCATCCGCACCGCGGTGTCCGAACTTCGGCCGTCCGGGCGTGACACTATGGGTGTGACGATGATGCGCCTCGGCGATGAGGACTCCGTCGTGGCTGTCGCCCGCAGTGGGGAGAAAGCCGACGAGGAGGACGAGGCGGTCGAGGTCATGGAGATCGCAGCGGACGCAGCGGACGCCGTGGAAGCAGCGCAGGTTGCGGACGCACCGAGTGAGCCGACCGGGGAGGGTGACAGCTAGTGGCCCAGCCAGCCGGGCAGCGCGTTCGCCCGCGTCGTCAGCGCAGCGGATCCAGCGGATCCAGCGGGTCCAGTGGGTCCAGCGGCGAAGGTGAGGTGTCCTCGACCGGGCCGCAGCCTGCGGTGGGTGTGAGCCGAGGCTCGGCTGCGCAGCCGGACCCCGCTGGCGATGGTGGTCGTAGCAAGCGCGCTCGTCGTAAGCCGCGCCGCGCTCGTGTCTACGTCACCCGGATCGACCCGTGGTCGGTAACCAAGGCCGCGTTCCTACTCGCGCTCGCGATCGGCATCGTGATCGTCGTGGCTGTTTCCGTGGCCTTCTGGACGCTGGATTCCACCGGCGCGCTCGATGCGGTGTCTCGGACCGTCGACGATGTCCTGGGCACCGGCGGCTTCGACCTGCTGACCACCTTGGAGTTCTCCCGGGTGCTGGGCCTAGCAGCGGTGATCGCCAGCGTCGAGATCGTGCTCGTCTCACTGCTGGCTACTTTGTTCGCGTTCTTGTACAACATCACCGTCGGCCTGACCGGCGGCATCGAAGTCATCCTCTCCGACGACTAACCCCCTCCCCGTTGCGGCGTCACTTGTCGGGCTCGAAATCAAGATTTCTCCCCGACAAGTGACGCCGCAACGGGGCGAGTCGTCCACATGGCGCGTGATTGGAATCCACAACGACGACGACGCACCTGGCATCCGCGGCACTGCCCCATAACGGTCAGGTGCGTGGATCACAGCGCGCATCGACCCGGTCAGGCACAAGCCCCTTTCTTGGTGACGGTCGATGGTGGTGCGGGGTGGACGGCCGATGAGGTTCGTAATCCTCGATTTTTTCGTACCAGTCGAGGTGTGCGAGCAGATGCTGCCGCCGTCGAGCATGAGGGGTGGAGTGTGTTCGATCCACCGACGGTGCTGTGGCGAGCGGCGCAACTCCCACTCGCGCCCGAAGTGGTGCTCTCGCATGCTACGGCGGCTGCGATCCTCGAACTCCCGCTTCCCTTGCGTCTGGCGGAGCAGCAGGTGATCCATGTAACGGCTCCGCGGACGAGCAACCGCCCGCGCCGCCGGGACATCCGTACCCATCACGCGTCCTTGCGCGATACCGAGTGCGCTGAGGTCGATGGCTTCCGGGTGACTTCACCGGCCCGCACGTACGCGGATGTCGCCTATCGGCTGACGATCGGTGAGTTGGTTGCCTTCGGTGACGCGATGATGCGCAAGTACGGCACTTCGCAGCGGGAGCTGCTGGCGACCATCCTGCGCCGCAAGCGCTACCCGGGTCGACTCAAGGCACGCGCCTGCGTGGATCTCCTCGATCCGCGGGCCGAGTCTCCGCGGGAATCCGAACTTCGCATCCTGCTTCTCGAGGCCCGCTTACCCACACCATCCATCAACCCGGACATCCTCGATCAGCACGGTCAGTTCCTCGCCCGCGGCGACATCGCCTTCGAGGAGTACCGGGTCCTAGTCGAGTACGACGGCGCCTACCACGCGGAGATGCGCCAGCGCGCCCACGATGCGTCCCGACGGGCGGTACTGCGTGAGCACGGCTGGATCGTCGTCGAGATCGTCGGCGAGGACATGCGGTACCCGCACCGTGTCATGTCCCGGGTGCGTAACGCCCTCCTCGAACGCGGCTGGACCCCGAACCCCTCGTTCCGGCGTCAGAGGTCGGGCCAAATTTCCGAATTTGGGCCCGACGATTGACGCCGGAACGGGGCAGGAGTGCCGCCGCATCGGGGAGGGGAGGGGTGAAGTGCGGGGTCGGGTAGCATCTCCCTCGCTTCTGGGGCCTATAGCTCAGCCTGGTTAGAGCGCTTCCCTGATAAGGAAGAGGCCGATGGTTCAAGTCCATCTAGGCCCACTTCGCACGCCCAGATCCTGACCGGATCCTGACCGGTGCTTGCCCGCGCATTGACCGCTCTCATGCCCCTCGATGGGTCTCGCCGCTTTTACTTTCGAGGACATGCGCTCCCCGCGAAATGCCCCCGCACTAGTCCTCGTCTCCGCCCTCACACTGGCCGGCTGCTCGAGCAGCACCGATTCGGTCGGCGAACAGATGGCCGAGGAACTCATCGAGTCCGGCACTGAAGGTGACGTAGAAATCGATGTCGACGACGAATCCATGTCGATGACCGATGAGGAAGGTGGTGGATTCTCCGCCGGGGACGAGGCCGAGTTGCCACCTGCGTTCCCCGACGACGTTCCCCTGTTCACCTACGGCACCTTGATCGCCGCCGCCGTGTTGCCCGACGACGGATTCACCGCCACCTGGCGCATGGAGTCACCGGAAGTCGGCCTCGTCGAGACGTACATAACCGAGTGGGAGAACGCCGGTTTCACCCAAGGCGGTTTCCTCGACATGAGCACCGACGGCACCCGAGTGTGGACCTACCAGATGACCAGCCCGGATCTCGAGGTCGCGGTGAGCGC